>NZ_JBWQXA010000016.1:0-46204 GCF_056746695.1 Caldimonas hydrothermalis
GCACGAACAGGTCTGCGCCGGGCTGAGAGCGCCAGAAGGACGAGGGCTTGATGCGCGGGGTGATCATGGGCGCCATCATGCCGGCTCATGGGCTGCAAGGGGGAGGGAGGTTTCGAGAAGTGCCCGATTGGCTCGAGGAAATGGTCAGCCACGCCCTGCGCCCCGACGTAGGCTGCGTGGGGGCCAAGCTCTACTACCCCGACGACACCGTTCAGCACGCCGGCGTGGTGCTGGGCCTGGGCGGCGTGGCCAACCACGCGCTGCGCCGCACACCGCGCCACGAGCCCGGCTACTTCGGCCGGCTGTGGACCATATACAACCCCAGCGCCGTCACCGCCGCCGCCCTGGTGCTGCGCAAGGAAGTGTTCGACCGTGTGGGCGGGCTCGACGCCGAAGGCCTGCCCGTGGCCTTCAACGACGTGGACTTGTGCCTCAAGGTGCGCGAGGCCGGTTACCGCAACCTCTGGACGCCGCACGCCGAGCTCTACCACCATGAATCCGTGAGCCGCGGCGCCGACACCAGCCCCGAAAAGCGGGCCCGTTTCGTCGGCGAAGTCAACGTCATGCTCAACCGCTGGGGCGCCGTGTTACAGCGCGACCCTGCCTACAACCCCAACCTCACCCGTGAGCGAGAGGACTACTCCCTTGCTCTCGCGCCTGTGGCAGCGTCCCACCGCGCCGAAGCCCTGACCGCATGAACACCGCTCTCGAACCCCCTGGTCAACCGCCCCGGCCCTTGCCGCGCCTGGCCGTGGCGGCCATCTTCCGCAATGAAGCCCCCTACGTGGTGGAGTGGCTCGCCCACCACCGCGTGGTCGGCGTGGACGCCTTTTACATCGCCGACAACGACAGCGACGACGGCACCTCCGAGCTGCTGCAGGCGCTGCACGAGCTGGGCTACGTGAAGCGCATCCCCTTTCCTTCGCCCCCGGGGCAGGCGCCTCAAATGCCGGCCTACGCCGAGATCCTCGGACGCCACGCCGCCGCCGAAGACTGGGTGGCGGTGATCGATGCGGACGAGTTCATCATGCCCGAGCGTGATGACATCGGCCCCAAAGACGTGCTGGCCTGCTTGGGCGAACGTCCCGGCGTGGGCGCCGTGGCCATGAGCTGGGCCATTTATGGATCGTCGTGGCTTGCTAACCACGCCGCCGGGCTGGTCATCGAGCGGTTTACGCGTCGAGCTCTCCAGTCGTTTGAACCCAACCTCCACTACAAGACCATTCTGCGAATGGCGGCGTACGCTGGGCAAGCCCGAAACCCTCATCATTTCGAACTGAAACCCGGATGGCGCTACGTGCACACGAACGGCCAAAACGTACAGTTTCACGAAAGACATGGCCCTGGTCTTAGCCAAGAGGTTGTGTGGACAGGGCTGCGGCTAAACCACTATATTGTCAAGTCACGAGAGGAGTTCTCGACCCGTAAGCAACGTAATGGGAGTGCTGCATCGCTGACCCGGATTAAGGACGAGAGCTATTTTCGAGCTTATGACAGAAACGACACACGTGATCCAGTCTCCAAATATTGGCAAACCCAGGTGCACGAAGAAATGCGCCACATATTACAAGACTTGGAGAGCAAAGGTTACCATCCACCACGCCCCAAGGACAGCATCGCAAGTCATTTTGCGCCATTTTCGCGCACACACGGGCATATCGATGAGATTCACGTTCACAATAACGAGATACAGGTACGAGGGTGGGCTTTCAGCCCAACTGGCGCGCCGACAGAGCGCTTGATGATCAAGGCCGGTGAAATTTCCTGCGCCATAAATATCTGCCAGAGGATTGCCAGACCCGACGTTAGACTTCACTACCCCATGATTGACCTGGAGTGCGGCTTTATTCTGAGTTTATCAACAGAAGTTTTTCAATCTTCGATCGACAGCATCGAGGTTTACGCTATCGAGACGACTGGAGAGCTCTCTGGCCCTTTGCCCTTCCCCGGAGGAAGCAGGATACGGGCAGCATAGGAACCGACTACAAGACAAACTGCCAAGACAGGAGTGGATAAGTTGTCATTTTTCCGAAACACGAACAGCAAGCTCAATGAGGCGCCTGGGGCCTCGGGCGCTCCAGATGTTCAGACAAAGCCACTTGCACTGGGCAAGAATGGCTCCACCGGCCAGATCAAGGTCGATCTCGCCTACCGCCTGGGCAGCCTCACCGTGGTGGCCGGCTGGTCGACTGCGGGCGTGGAGCTGGGCCTGCGCGCAGCCGGCCGTGTGCTCCAGGTGCGCCGGCAGGCCGTGCCGCGGCCCGACGTCGCCACACACTTCAACCTCCCGTCCGGCGCCGATCTGGGGTTCGTGCTCGTGGCCGAATCGGCCGGCGACGATGCCGTGACCTTGTGTTGGCGTGAACACGGGCAAGCCGAAACCGCATCGCAACCGCTGGTGCTCGAAACCCAACCCAAGTGGCGCGACGGGATGCAAGCGCCGCTGGGCTCGGCGCTGGCCCTGCTATGCGCTGCATTCCGACCCCACACCGACGAGTGGAAAGACCTGGTCGCTCAGTTGCCGTCATCCACGACGCCGTGCGAAAACGCCCGCGCTTACTTGGAAGGAGCGTCGGCGTGCGCTCAAACCGAAGAAGGCGTGGCCTGGGGCTGGCTCGTGCATACGCCAGGCACCCAGGTTTGGCTTGAAGACGATGCGGGCCACACTTACCCCTTCGACAAGGCTTATCGCCGCTACCGGCAGGACGTCGCCGACGCGTTCGGTCACGCGTTCCCGCACGCATTTACTGAGACCGGCTTCGTCCTTCGCTTGCCCGGGCTCAAGCCCGGCTCCAGGCTGCGCTTGAAGGCGCTGTCCGAGGCGGGCGTGCATTTGCTCAGCGAGACGAGCTGCGGCACCCTGCCCGCGGACCCCGTGGCCGCTGCGCGATTGCTCTTCAGCGTGTTTTGTCCACTGTCAGAAATGCATCGCAGGGTGGGCATCGTGGACGAACCCGTGTTGGCCCCCCTCATCCAGTACCGCCAAGACATGTGGGACAAATTGCCCGTGCACGTCAAGCGGCTGGGCGCGGCCGTGGAGCGGCCGCTGGTCAGCCTCATCATCCCGCTGTACGGACGGACCGATTTCGTCGAGCACCAACTCATCGAGTTCGCACAAGATGCCTGGCTGCAGTCACATGCCGAGATCATCTATGTGGTGGATGACCCCAAGCTGGTCGAACCCTTTGCCGCGCAGGCCGAGGCCCTCTTCAGGCTCTACCGGCTCCCGTTCACCTGGGTGTGGGGCAGCGTCAATCGCGGGTTCTCGGGGGCCAACAACCTGGGGGCCCGACAAGCCCGGGGTGAACACCTGCTGTTCCTCAACAGCGATGCCTTTCCCCAGGCACCGGGATGGCTGCTAGCGATGCTAGAAATTCTGAAGCAAAACCCGAATATAGGCGCTGTTGGACCTCGGCTCACGTTTGCTGACGGTTCTATACAACATTGCGGTATGGAGTTTTTACGGCTGGATGAGCTGGGGGTGTGGGTCAATCACCATCCACGAGCAGGTTTAGACCCCTCGTTGGACCCAGCAAGCAGCGTGACAATTGTTCCCGCAGCAACAGGTGCTTGCATTATGTTGCGCAAGTGCGATTTTGACGCCATTGGAGGGTGGGATACAGGTTACCTCATCGGCGATTTTGAGGATTCTGACCTTTGCCTCAAGTTGCGCAGCGCAGGCTTTGATATTGCATATCTCCCGAGCGTACAACTGACCCATTTAGAGCGTCAGTCTTTTAGGCTATTGGGGCAGGACGACTTCAGGCAGCGCGTTACTATTTATAACGCCATCAGACATCAAGAGCGTTGGCCTGCACTTATTGAGTCGCTCGGGAGGAAATAATCATGAATCTAACTCATCGTATTCTGGTGATTGCTCATAGTCATCCGGATTTCAGCTTGGGCGGCGGCGAGATTGCCGCTTACAACCTCTACAAGGCATATAGAGCAAATGAGAATGTAGAAGACGCATGGTTTCTTGCGCGCGCGGACCGAGGGCGCGGGGCAGCCGGTGCTTTATCAATGCGCCGAACAAACGAGTACTTATGGGAACAATCCGTTGCCGATTATCACGGGACCACATTCAAAGCATCAGATATCGGGTCCGTAGTAACAAAGTTTCGAGATCTGGTTGAAGCACTCAAACCCACCCTGGTGCACACCCACCACTACGCACACCTGGGGCTGGAGTACCTGCGTGTCATCAAGCAGGTGGACCCTTCCATCCGCATCGTGATGACGCTGCACGAATACATGGCCATCTGCCGCAACAATGGCCAGATGATCAAGACGGGCAGCTTCAAGCTGTGCAGCCGCGAGAGCTACGACGAGTGCCGCCAGTGTTTCCCGCAGCAAACCGCTGAAGACTTCTGGCTGCGCAAGCACTACTTCATGAGCCACTTCAAGTTCGTGGACCAGTTCGTGGCGCCGTCCGAATTCCTGCGGCAGCGCTACATCGAGTGGGGGCTGGCGCCCGAGCGGATCGTGGTGATCGAAAACGGCCAGTCCGACGAACCGCCGCTGCCCCCCCGTCCGCTGGCCGAAGGCGAAACGCGCAACCGCTTCGGCTTCTTCGGCCAGATCAACCCCTACAAGGGCCTGGACGTGCTGCTGCAGGCGCTGCACGAGCTGCCCAAGGCCGAGCGCAAGAAGATCGTGCTCGAAGTGCACGGTGCCAACCTCGAATGGCAGCCCGAGGCGTATCGCCAGAAGATCGAGGCCTTGCGCGAGCCTCTCGTCAAGCAAGGCGTGGTACAGTGGGTGGGCCCCTACCAGCCCCACGAGCTGCGCCGCCGCATGGCCGGGGTAGACTGGGTGGTCGTGCCCTCCATCTGGTGGGAAAACTCACCCATGGTGATCCAGGAGGCCTTTGTGTGTGGGAGGCCGTTGTTGGTGAGTGATATCGGTGGGATGGCGGAAAAGGTGCGAGATGGCGTGGATGGCATTCACGTTCCTGCTGGCAACAAGATGGAATGGGCGCGGGTGTTGAAGCAGGCGGCCAGTGCTGATTCGGCCTGGCAGCAACTTGTTGACGGTATCCGACGTCCGTTGACGTATGCGGCTTGTGCAGGCGCTCATTTGCGACTACTTAGCCAGTTAGCAAGTGACGCAGCAAGTGATGTACCTGATTGGTCGTACCTTCCATCTGGTGGAAAAACTGACCCATGTTGATCCAGTTAGGTGCGGGTGGCCGCCGCTGGTGAGCGATATCGGTGGGGTGGGGAAAAAGGTGCGCGATGGTGTGGATGGCATTCACGTTCCTGCTGGCAATGTATTGGGCTGGGGCAAGGCTTTTCAAAAATCAGCGCCAACCAACGAGCAGGGGATGGAATGCGCAAAACTATTCGACGTCCGACCGATCATGCCACTTGTTCCGACCATCACGCCGATTTGCTTGATGCCGGCATGGAGTACTAGAGGTTGCTGTCGGGCTATAAAATTTGTAATTTTAGTAGGGGATGATCATGTCTGAGACCTCATCTAACAGGCTTAAGAATCAGCCTCAACTACAGGCTGAGGCATCAGCGAGCCTGGAAGGTGGGCTAGGTCTACCGGAGCTTGAGTATATAAAAAACATTGATGCCTTTTGGCGCAACGTACAAGAGCCATCGACGAGAATTAAAGACCCTGCTTTACTCGCTAGGCTCGCATTTTATTCATTGAATCACTTCGACGATCCCTTTGTCCGAGCTGCTGCAGCTGTTGTTTTGCTTTACCGCGCAACAGAACCGACGTGGACAAATATTGTCTCTCCAAAAGATTTATTGAGTGTGGCGCACAGCGCTCGAAAACTTTTGTGCCCTAAGAATGATTTCTCAAGCTGCCGCTGGTTTATAAGCACTTCACTCGCGATCGGGGCATTTCATCTGTGCCGGGATGAAAAGGAGGCGGCGTTCTTGGCTCTCGATCCCGTGCACGCGCTCCTTCCTTTTGCTATCAAGCATGGCCAGCCTTTTACGAACATCGTAAAATCAAATTTGTTGCGATTGTCGATAGCAGCAGCCAACCCAGCACTCAAGAGTGAGGTTTGCTCTCTCCAAAATGAGGCGAGCGAGGTTCTTGCTTACTCACAAAGTCTAGCGTCAAACTACAAGTTCGTAAATGAATTTGCCTATGAAGAGGTCGCCTATGTTTATACTATGCTTCGCGAGATATACAATTGGAGCAGGCTGGTCAAAGAGGGTTTAAAGGATCTCCGCGATCTCGAGAGTGCTGGTTTCCGTTGGAAGCGAGTGGGTGCGCCGTTTGGTACACTACTTAAAGCCTAGGCTAAAATTCTTGCAGGGCACGTAGCCAAGATGCCTGCTCCATCGGGATAAAAGCAGACGGGCTGGATTCCCCCGTGATTGCTGAGTAAGCGATATTATCCGCAAACACCCCCCTCGCCCCCAACCTCTGCACGTCATACACCTTCGTGTGCGACCGCCCTAGGTTGAAGGGGCCGGGCAGCAGCGGCACCAGGCCGATGTGGGCGCGGAAGCTGCGGCAGTGGCTCAGGTAGTTGGGCCAGCTCAGGGGGTGGAGCACGCGGGTGCGGGGCAGTGAGCGGTAGAGCTTGTTCACCTCGTGGTCGCCAATGATCTCGAAGTGCAGGCGGGGGTTCTGGGCCAGCGCTTCGGCCACCACGGGGCGCAGCCATTCGATCTCGGCGCGGTGCGCGGCCGAGCCGTGATAGAAGGCCCACAGGGGCCCGTCGGGCGTCCAGGGGGTAGGTTGTATATGGGCATCTTCGGGTAGCGGCTGCGGTGGTACGAGTTGCATGTGGCGGTCCGCATGGGCGTCACACAGGGCGGCGGTGGAGCCCCAGTACTCGGTGGCCAGCACGTCGATCCAGGGGTGCATGCGCTGGCAGTAGCGCACGAGCTTCTGACGGTAGGATTTGGGCAGCTCCACCCAGGCAGCCGGGTTCAGCAGTTCGTCGTCCATGAAGTACACCACCGCCGCCAGTTGTGCATGGTGGCGATGGAGGGCCTGGGCCCAAGCTGGGGTGAGATAGCGCACGATCACGACGCGGGTGCCGGGGCTCAGGTCGGCGGGGGTGGGGATGTCGGCGTCAATATCGCGGTAGCTCACCGGCAGCCCGCTGGCCGTGGCCCGTGGGCGGATGTAATAGTCGGTGGAGGGATTGGGGCCCTGTTGCAGTACCAGCCAGCGGGTGGCCTCGGGTCGGTAGGCAGCGGCGGTCGGTCGGGAAGGGCGGCGCAGGTGAAGGAACATGGGCAGGGGGATCGTCGCAGGTGCAGCCCCGATTCTGCGCCGGTGTGCTACCGGGTGAGAGCGGGGTGCATCGCAGAAGGCCGGCTGACCTGCTCCCCGGAATCCGTGCCACGGCAAAGGAAAAAATCCGCACGGCGCCTCGAACGTATGTTTGCCGAGTGACAACCGATAGTCTTGCTCCGCCTCGCCGCCTGGCTGTGCTCACCCGCGGCGTTCAGCGGGTGGCCACGCTGGCGGCCTTGCTTGACGATGCCGAGCTGGTGCGGGCGCGCCGCCCGTCGCCGGATGGGTTGGACGCGGTGCTGGCCTGGGGCCGCAAACCCAGCGCCCGCGTGGCCGAGGCGTTTGCGGCCCGCCATGGCTTGCCGGTGTGGCGGGTGGAGGATGGCTTTTTGCGCTCGCTGGGCCTGGGCGATGCCGAGCCGCCGCTGTCGCTGGTGCTGGACGACCTGGGCATTTACTACGACGCTGGCACGCCCTCGCGGCTGGAGGCTTGGGTGCAGGCCCCGCACGATGAGGCGCAGCGCGCCCGCGCGAGGGCGCTGCAGGCGCTGTGGCGCGAGGGGCGCTTGTCGAAATACAACCTCGCCCGCGAGGCGCCGCCGCCGGTGCAAGGGCCTTTCGTGCTGGTGGTGGACCAGACGTTCGGCGATGCGTCGATTGCCTTTGGCCAGGCCAGCCCGGACGATTTTGCGCGCATGTTGGAGGCGGCCTTGGACGAGCACCCCGGCCTGCCGGTGGTGCTGAAGGTGCATCCCGATGTGATCGCCGGGCGCAAGCGCGGGCATTTCGAGCGGCTCACGCCGGGGCAGGCGGCGCGGGTGCAGGTGTTGGCCAGCCATGCGCATCCTTGTGGGGTGTTGGAGGCGGCGCAAGCGGTGTACAGCGTCACTTCGCAAATGGGCTTCGAGGCCCTGCTGTGGGGCCGGCCGGTGCGCTGCTTTGGCATGCCTTTTTATGCCGGCTGGGGGCTCACGGCCGATGAACAGCCGGCGCCCGGCCGCCGCCGCCCCGTGGCGCTGGAGGATTTGGTGCATGCCGCACTGGTGGACTACCCGCGCTACCTCGACCCCGAAACCGGCCAACGCTGCGAGCCGGAGCGGCTGATGGCCTGGATGGCGCTGCAGCGCCGCATGCGCGAGCGCTTCCCGCCGCAGGTGCATGCGCTGGGTTTTTCGCGTTGGAAAAAGCCCATCGTGCGGGCTTTCTTCGGTGGCAGTGAGGTCAAGTTCATCAAGCAGGCCGAGCAGGTGCCGCCGGGGGGCACGCTGGCGGTGTGGGGGCGGCGCGAGGTGCCGCTGGCCGCGCCGCGCGAACTGGCGCTGGTGCGGCTGGAGGACGGCTTTTTGCGCTCGGTGGGGCTGGGCGCGGAGCTGGTGCGGCCTTTGTCGTGGGTGATGGACCGGCGCGGCATCTACTACGACGCCGGCGCGCCGTCGGACCTGGAGCACCTGCTGGCCACGGCCGTGTTCGAGCCGGCTTTGCTGGCGCGGGCCCGCGCCTTGCGTGAGCGCATCATCGAGCAGGGGATCACGAAGTACAACGTGGGCCGGGGGGGCTGGACGCGCCCGCCAGCCGCCCGTCGGGTGGTGTTGGTGCCGGGGCAGGTGGAAAGTGATGCGGCCATTGCGCTGGGTGCCCCGGGCTTGCGCACGAACCTGGCGTTGTTACAAGCCGTGCGGGCGGCCGCACCCGAGGCCTATGTGGTGTACAAGCCGCATCCCGATGTGGTGGCCAAGCTGCGCCGTGCCGGGCAAGGCGAAAACGACGTGCGGCATTACTGCGACGAGATCGTGGTGGATGTGCCGATGGATGGCTTGCTGGTGCAGGTGGATGAGGTGCATGTGCTCACCTCGCTGGCGGGCTTCGAGGCTTTGCTGCGCGGGCGCGAGGTGGTGACTTATGGCTGCCCCTTCTACGCCGGCTGGGGCCTCACGCGCGACCATCACCGGCTGCCGCGGCGGGGCCGCTGCCTGACGCTCGATGAGCTGGTGGCCGCCGTGTTGATTCTGTACCCCACCTATGTGAGCCGCACCACCGGCGCGTTCACCACGCCAGAGCGCGCACTCGACGAGCTGCTGGCATGGAAGCGGCAGGGGCCTACGCGCTTGCCGCTGTGGCGCTGGGTCTTGCGCCGCGTGCTGGCCTGGCGCCAGCGCTGACCGAGGGCCCCGCATGCCACGTGATGCGCTTTGTGACGGATCTCGCAATTCGACACCCTCTTGCGGGGGAAGGCCCCGGCGGCCCGCCGGCTGCATAGGGGACAATACAGTTTTGCGCGGCTCAGCGAATGGCCGCCTTGGCACGGGCGCTGCTTGAGTGTGGCGCCCTTGCGTTTTTCCGCCTTCGATGACGTACCCACTCGACCTCCCCGCGCCCGTGCCCCTGATGTTGCGGCGCTTGCTGCAACACCGCCGGCCCTTGCTGCTGCAAGGGCCCATGGGGCCGTTTTTCGCGCGGCTGGCCGCTTGGCTGGAGCAGCAAGGCGCCAAGCCGTACAAAGTCAATTTCAACGGCGGGGACCAGTGGTTTTACCGCCGCGCGCGCGCCTACGCCTACCGTGGCCGGCATGAGGACTTGGACGCCTGGCTGGCGTCCTTCGTGGTCTTGCACCGTATCGATGCCTTGGTGCTGTTTGGCCAGCACCGCCCGGTGCACGAGCTGGCGCGGGCGGTGGCGGCGCGGCTGAGCCTGCCGGTGTTCGTGTTCGAAGAAGGTTATTTGCGGCCGGATTACATCACTTTGGAGGAAGGGGGCGTCAACGGCTTGTCCTCGGTGCCCAAAAGCGCCGAGGCGCTGCGCTTCATGCCCGACGAGCCCCCTGCTTCGCGGCCGCAGCCGGTGGCCGCCTCGTTTGCGCGCATGGCTTGGTATGCCACGTGTTACAGCGTGGCAATGTGGGTGGCGCGGCCGGTGTTTGCGCACCATGTGTATCACCGTCCGCTGCATCCGCTCACGCAGGCCTTGGCCTGGCTGCGTGGGGGCTGGCGCAAGCTTTGGCATGGCTGGACGCAGCGCGACGTGTGGGCCCGTCTGTGCGCGCAAGAGCGTCACAAGCGCTATTTCGTCTTGCCGCTGCAGGTGCACAACGACAGCCAGATGCAGCACTACTCGCCGTATCCCAGCGTCGAGGCGGTGATCGATGAGGTGATGGCGTCTTTCGCCCGGCACGCGCCGGCCGACGAGTGGTTGGTCATCAAGCATCACCCGATGGACCGCGCCTACCGTTGCTACGCGCGCCACATCGCCCAAAGGCAACGGCAATGGGGCCTGCAAGACCGGGTGCTGTATGTACACGATGTGCATTTGCCCACCTTGCTGCGCCACGCCCGGGGGGTGGTCACGGTCAACAGCACGGTGGGCTTGCAAGCGCTTTATCACAAGGTGCCAGTGCTCACCTTGGGGGCGTGCTTCTACGCGATCGACGGTTTGGTGCATGCCGGGCCGCTGGCCCGGTTCTGGCGCGAGCCGGGGCGGGTGGACGAAGCGCTGTACCAGCGGCTGCGCCACTATTTGTTGCGCACCAACCAGATCAATGGCAGTTTCTACGGCCGGCTGCCCGGCTTGCCGCAGGGGCCCGTCGCGGTGCCAGACACCGAGGAGGCCACGCAATGGCCGTCGGTGATCAGCCAACCGGTTCCACTGGAGGCCGCCGAGGGGGGGGGCGCGCCGGGCTGGCGCGCGTTGCCCATGCAGGTGGTGGCGTCACCGCAGATCGGCGCGACGGTGGCCGAGGCGCCAGCGCGTGCGAGCGCGCGAGCGTCAGCGCGGCAGTAACCCCCCCGGTGCCAAGATCCCGGCTTGGGCCGAGCGCCTGCGCCGCCGCAGCCCAATGAGACAATCCCGGCCTGCATGTCACTCGTGAAACACCGCCATGGTTGCCATCACCCCGTCCATTTTCTGCCGCAACGACGGCCCCTTCGTCCTCTTCGGCGGCATCAATGTGCTCGAGTCGCGCGACCTGGCCTTGCGCGCCTGTGAGGAGTACGTGCGCGTCACCACGAAGCTGGGCATCCCCTATGTGTTCAAGGCCAGCTTCGACAAGGCCAACCGCTCGTCCATCCATTCCTACCGCGGCCCGGGGTTGGAGGAAGGCCTGAAGATCTTCGAGGCGGTGAAGGCGCAGTTCGGCGTGCCGGTGCTCACCGATGTGCACGAGCCCTGGCAGGCCCAACCGGTGGCCGAGGTGGTGGATGTGCTGCAACTGCCGGCATTCCTGGCGCGTCAGACCGATCTGGTGGTGGCGCTGGCGCGCACGGGCCGCGTGGTCAACATCAAGAAGCCGCAGTTTCTCAGCCCCTCGCAAGTGCAGCACATCGTCGAGAAGTTCCGCGAGGCGGGCAACGAGCAGATCATCGTCTGCGACCGCGGTACCTGCTTCGGCTATGACAACCTGGTGGTGGACATGCTGGGCTTTGGCGTGATGAAGAAGGTGACGGGCGACCTGCCGGTGATCTTTGACGTGACGCATGCGCTGCAGCAGCGCGACCCCGGCGGCGCGGCCTCGGGCGGGCGCCGTCAGCAGGTGGCCGAACTGGCCCGCGCGGGGATGGCCGTGGGCCTGGCCGGCCTCTTCCTGGAGGCCCATCCCAACCCCGATCAAGCCAAGTGCGACGGCCCCAGCGCCTTGCCGCTGGACAAGCTCGAGCCCTTCCTCGCGCAGATGAAGGCGATCGACGCGCTGGTCAAAGGGTTTGCGCCGTTGCACATCGACTGAGGGGCGTTGCGCGCGCCTCACACGGGGCGCGCCAGCGTCTGCACCTCCAGCGCCTTGAACGCATCGCCCACCCCGTGCTCGGGCACGGCCAGGCGGCCTTCGGCGGCCAGGGTGTCGGCATGGGTGCGGCGCATCTCGAAGGTTTTGACGAGCCAGTAGGCCGCAAACGTCCACACACCGGCCGCTTCGACGAGGAACAGGGTCCAGCGTTGCCCCGAGCCTTGTTCGAGCCACCAGCCCAGCACGCCGGCGGTTGCCGGGGCGAGGATCATCGCCACGCCCAGGCCCTGGTAGGTGTGGCGGTAGCGCCGCGCCAGGGCCGGGTCGCGGATGAGGCTCAGGGTGTCGGACGCACGGAAAATGCACACGTAGGCGATGGCCACGAAGAACAGGGCCGCGAACGTGCCGTGCAGCGACACCTTGGGGCAGGTGGCGCCGCAGTCCCAGGCCATCGGAACGAGGGCCACGCCCACCAGCAGCAAGGCCGCGAGGTTGAGGGTTTGGTTTTCCAGCCGTGTGATGCCTTTGTACAAGTGCAAGCCGGCCGCCACCGCGCACAGCGTGCCCACGAAAACATCGCGCACGGCGCCCTCGCCGGCGTGGTAGTACGCACTCATCGAGGCCTGCAGGGGCACGCCGCCCAGTAGCACGCCCAAGAGCACCAGGGCCGGCGGCAGGCCGATGGACAGCACGGCGATGCCCAGCCGCAGGCTCAGGTAAGTGGCGGTGATGTGGTCGCTCAGGCGTTCGTGCGGCATGCGGTCGCTCCGGTGAAGGGTGAGACAAGCATAGGGCCGCGCCACTGAATGCACCAGAGCGCAGCGGGTGCTCACATCCCCCGATCCGGAGGGCGCCACGCCTTGGAGGACCTGTCCACCGCCCCCCCGGATCTGGAGACCACCACACCGAGCGAAGAGGTGCGGCCACGGCTGCGGCGGCCGGTGGGGTCGCGGCGGTCGTCAGGGTTTATGGGTAATTTGTAATTATTGATTTTTGATCTATTGTCAGTAGAGACCCACCGGCATGGGGCCGGCACCGGGCTGATCAATGACCCATCTTGGCGAGCTGCACAGCGCGATTCGACCAACGACCTTGCACGAAGAGGTCGCGGCGCGGCTGCGCACCCTGATCTTCGAGCGCCGGCTGGCGCCGGGGGCCTGGGTGGACGAGAAGGCGCTGGCGGCCGAGTGGGGCATCAGCCGCACCCCGCTGCGCGAGGCGTTGAAGGTGTTGGCCGCCGAAGGCTTGGTGACGGCGGTGCCGCGTCGCGGCTGTCAGGTGGTCGAGCTGTCGGAGGACGATGCGCAGCAGCTCTTTCCAGTGATGGCGCTGCTGGAGGGGCGCTGCGCGCACGAGGCGGCGCTGCGCGCCACCGACGCCGAGCTGGCCGAGCTGCAGCGTCTGCACGAGGACCTGGAGCTGTACGCCGCCGCCCGCGATGTGAACGGCTACTACCGCGCCAACCATGCGTTCCACACCCGTGTGCAGGCCCTAGCGGGCAACCGCTGGCTGGACCGGGCGACCAACGAGCTGCGCAAGTTCATGCGCATGCTGCGCGGGCGCCAGCTTCACTGGCCGGGGCGGCTGGAGGCCTCGATCGCCGAGCACCGGGCCTTGATCGAGGCGCTGGTGCGTCGCGATGCCCACCGCGCCGAGCGCCTGATGCACGATCACCTGATGGCCCAGTTGCAGGCCCTGCAGGCGCTGCGTGCGGCCGAGTCCGGGGCCGCACGTCCGGCCCACATCCCCCCCTCAACCCCCCGGGAGGCCCCATGATGATCTTGTCTCGTTCTGTCGGCACGGGCCGCCGCGGCCTGATGCCGCAGCGCTCGCCACGCGCTCAGGCCCGCTTGCTGAAAGAGGTGGTGGAGGGCTGCCGACGCCTGCTGTCCGAGCGGGGCGAGTCGAACAGCGTGGCCATCGCCGAGGAGGTGCTGGACCTGTACGCGGGCTTGACGGCCGAGCAGCGCCTGGCCTTCTTCAAGGTACTGGACAGCGAGTTCGGCCCCCATCCGCAGGCCGTGCTCGAGGCCGCGCAGCGCTATGCCGAGGCACCCGAGGCCACGCGCTTGATGGCGCTGATCCAGGCGGCCGAGCCGCCGCGCCAGGAGCTGCTGCGCCGCCTGAACCGCGCCCGCGGCGGCACCGCGGTGATCGTGGGCATGCGCCGCACCCTGCTGGAGCTGCTGAAGCAGCATCCCGATCTGGCCGCGGTGGAGGCCGATTTCCTGCACCTGCTGTCCTCGTGGTTCAACCCGGGCTTTTTGCAGATGGAGCAGGTGGACTGGCGCTCGCCGGCGGCGCTGCTGGAGAAGATCATCCAGCACGAGGCGGTGCATGAGATCGACGGCTGGGCCGATTTGCGTCGCCGCCTGCAGCCGGATCGGCGTTGCTTTGCGTTTTTCCATCCGCAGCTGCCGGACGAACCGCTGATCTTCGTGGAAGTGGCCCTGGTGGACGAGATGCCGGCCGCGGTGGGCCCATTGATCGATGTGCGCAGCCAACCACAGACCGACGAGCGCCAGTACAAGGTGGCGACCTTCTATTCGATCAGCAACTGCCAGCCGGGGCTCAAGGGCGTGTCGCTGGGCAACTTCCTCATCAAGCGTGTGGCCGAGCATTTGCAGCGCGAGTTTCCTCAGCTGCGCACGTTTTGCACGCTCTCGCCCATTCCTGGCTTTACGGCTTGGCTGCACAAGCACGCCCCAGGCCTGCGCGAGCGTGAGGACTTGCCGCCCAAGCTGAAGGAGCGGCTGCTCAAGGCTTTGGCCGCCATGGTGCAGCATGGCGGCGAGCCGGCGGCTTTGGCGGATTTGCAGCCGGCCCAGGCCAGCGAGCCGCTGCGTCAAGCGCTGAGCACCCTGGCGGCTTTTTACTTGGCGCATGAGTCGGTGACGCCGCGCGGCGATCCGGTGGCCAAGTTCCACTTGGGCAATGGCGCGCGCCTGGAGCGACTGAACTGGGCCGGCGACTTGTCGCGCAAGGGGCTGAAGCAATCGCTGGGCTTGATGGTCAACTACCTCTACGATCTGCGCCACATCGAAGACCATCACGAGCGTTTCGTCCATGGCGAGGTGGTGGCTTCGCGAGCCCTGCAGCGCCTGCTTTGATTGCACAACAACCGTCTTGACGAAGGAGACAAGACCATGACCATGCTTTCTCGACGCAAGAGCCTGCGCGCCGTGGCGGCCGCAGCGGCCCTGGCTGCCACGGGCCTGGCCGCCCCCTGGGCCTGTGCCCAGGGCGCCTGGCCGACCAAGCCGGTGACAATCATCGTGCCCTTCCCGGCCGGCGGCGGCACCGACGCGTTCGCGCGCCCGCTGTCGGCGGCCTTGACCAAGCACCTGGGCCAACAGGTCTTGATCGACAACAAGGCCGGCGCGGGCGGTACCGTGGGCGCGGGCATTGCCGCGCGCGCCGCGCCCGACGGCTACACCTTCTTCATGGGCGGCTCGCATCATGCGATCGCGCCTTCGGTGTATCCCAAGCTGGACTACGACATCGAGAAAGACTTCGTGCCCGTGGGCCTGGTGTCCAATGTGCCGCAGGTGATCGTGGTGCATCCGGGCAAGGTGGCGGCCAACACCCTGCCCGAGCTGCTGGCCGATTTGCGCGCCAATCCGGGCAAGCGCAATTACGGCTCGGCCGGCAATGGCTCCTCGCACCACCTGGCCGGTGAGTTGTTCAAGATCCAGAGCAAGACCTTCATCACGCACATCCCCTATCGCGGCGCCGGCCCGATGCTGCAAGACCTGATCGCCGGGCAGGTCGATATGGCCTTCGACGGGCTGGGCTCGTCGGCTGCCCACATCCGCAGCGGACGCATCAAACCCATTGCCGTGGCCGCACCGAAGCGCGCGGCCGCCTTCCCCGAGGTGCCGACCACGGTGGAGGCCGGTTTGCCCGACTATGTCGTGTCCACCTGGTACGCGCTGTGGGCGCCCAAGGGCACGCCCAAGGACGTGGTCGACAAGATGGCTGCGGCGATGAAGGCGGTGATGAACACCCCCGAGCTCAAGCAAGCGTGGACCAACATGGGCACCGAAACGCCGGATCTCTATGGCGAGGCCTTCGGCAAATTCGTCAACAGCGAAATCAAGCGTTGGGCCGCAGTGGTGAAAGCCTCGGGCGCCAAGCTCGACTGAAGCGGCGCATGAGCGGGCGCATCCTCGTCAGCCCCCATTCCGATCTGCCGGGCGTGCAGGTGGTGGAGCTGGCCAACCCAGGCAAGCTCAATGCCATCAGCGTGGGCATGTGGGAGGCCTTGCGCGAGGTGTTCGTGCACTGGCACCACCGCGAGCCCGGCCTGCGCGCCGTGGTGGTGCGCGGGGCGGGCGGGGTGTTTGCCGCCGGGGCCGACATCGACGAGCTGCCGGGCTTTCGCTTCGAGGTGGACAGCCTGCAGCACTTCCACGAGCACATCGTGGCTCCGGCGCTGCAGGCGCTGCTCGACTGCGAGGTGCCGCTGGTGGCGCAGATCGACGGCGTGTGCGTGGGCGGCGGGCTGGAGATTGCCGCCTGCTGCGACATCCGTATCGCCGGGCACCGCTCGCGCTTCGGCGCCCCGATCGGCCGGCTGGGCTTCCCGATGGCGCCCGACGAGCTGGCCGTGCTCAGCCGCGTGCTCGACCCCGGCACCGCCGCCGAGATCTTGCTGGAGGGCCGGCTGCTCGATGCGGCCACCGCCTTGCAGCGCGGCCTGGTGCAGCGGGTGGTGGACGATGCGGAAGTGGCCGCCGAGGCCACGGCCACCGCGCGGCGCATCGCGGCCCTGGCGCCCCATGCGGCCCGCCTGAACAAGCGCACCTTGCGCCAGATCGCGCTGGGCCGCCCCTTCGATGCGGCCTGGCGGCGCGAGCACTTCAGCTACGCTTCCCACCCCGACCATCGAGAAGGCGTGATGGCCTTCATCGACCGGCGCGAGCCCCAGTTCACCGGATCCTCGAACCCCGTCACCCCACCATGAACAACCACAACCTGTTCGCGGCCCTGCGCGCGGCCTTCCCGACCCAGCTCGACGCCACCGCCATCGAAACCGACGACGGCCAGTACTACACCTGGCGCGACCTCGACCGCGGCACGGCCATGATCGCCAACCTGCTGGCCTCGCTCGACCTGCCCGAGGGCGCGCGGGTGGCGGTGCAGACGGAGAAGTCGGTCGAGGCGCTGATGCTCTACCTCGCCACGCTGCGTGCCGGCTACGTGTACCTGCCGCTGAACACGGCCTACCAGCAAAGTGAACTGGCGTACTTCATCGGCAACGCCGAGCCCAGCGTGGTGGTGTGCACGGGCAAGAACTTCGGCTGGGTCAGCAAGCTGGCCTTCCAGGCCGGCACGAAGTACGTCTTCACCCTCAATGAAGACCGCACCGGGACCCTGCTGGAGCGCGCCTCGCACCACAGCGACGAGCACGAGATCGCGGTCAAGGGCGAGGACGACCTGGCCGCCATCCTCTACACCAGCGGCACCACGGGGCGCAGCAAGGGCGCCATGCTCACGCACGGCAACATGCTCAGCAACGCGCTCACCCTCAAGAGCTACTGGGACTGGCAGCCCGGCGACGTGCTGGTGCACGCCCTGCCCATCTTCCATGTGCACGGCCTGTTCGTGGCGGTGCATGGCGCGCTCCTCAACGGCAGCAAGATGCTGTGGTGCGCGAAGTTCGACCCCAAGCGGGTGATGGAGCTGCTGCCGCGCGCGACCGTCTTCATGGGCGTGCCCACGTTGTACGTGCGATTGCTGGGCGAGCCCGGCTTCGGCCGCGAGACCTGCCGCCACATGCGCCTGTTCATCAGCGGCTCGGCCCCGCTGCTGCTGGAAACCTTCAACGAATTCCGTGAGCGCACCGGCCACACCATCCTCGAGCGCTATGGCATGAGCGAGACCATCATGCTCACGTCCAACCCGTGCAAGCCCGAGGATGGCGAGCGCGTGGGCGGCACGGTGGGCCGGCCCCTGCCCGGGGTGGAGGTGCGCGTGGTCGACGACAAAGGCTTGCGCTGCCCGGTGGGTGAGATCGGCAACATCGAGGTGCGCGGCCCCAATGTCTTCAAGGGTTACTGGCGCATGCCCGAAAAGACGAAGGAGGAGTTCACACCCGACGGCTGGTTCAAGACCGGCGACGTGGGCCGCTTCGATGCCAAGGGCTACCTCACCATCGTGGGCCGCAGCAAGGATCTCATCATCAGCGGAGGCTACAACGTCTATCCGGCCGAAGTGGAGGGCTACATCAACGAGATGCCCGGCGTGGCCGAGTCCGCGGTGATCGGCGTGCCCCACCCCGACTTCGGCGAGGCCGTGGTGGCCGTGGTGGTGCCCAAGCCCGGATCCAGCCCCGACCCCGAGGCCATCGTCGCGCAGCTCAAGCGCCAGATCGCCAACTTCAAGGTGCCCAAGCGCGTGTTCGTGCAGGCCGAACTGCCGCGCAACACCATGGGCAAGGTGCAGAAGAACCTGCTGCGGCAGGCGCACCAGGGGATCTTCAAGGCATGAACGCCCTCAGGGTCTTCTGAATTCAGTGGGACAAGCCGAAGCTGGGGGCGTTCACCATCTTGACGATGTCCAGCACGATCAGCATGCGGTCGTTCAGCTTGGCCAGGCCGGTCACGAAGGTGGCATCGATGGCCGAAGCCATCTCCGGGGCTGGTTTGATGGATTCCGCCGGCAGTTCGCTCACGTCGGTGACGCCGTCCACCACCACGCCCACCATGCGGTTTTCCAGCTTGAGCACGATGCACACCGTGGTTGGCTTGTCGACGATCTGATCGCAACCGAGGCGTACGCGAAGATCGACGATCGGTACGATCACGCCGCGCAGGTTGATCACGCCCTTGATGTGGGCAGGAGCGCCCACGATGCGGGTGGGTGGCTCATGGCTGCGGATCTCCTGCACCACGAGGATGTCGATGGCGTATTCCTCCCGGCCCACCCGGAAGGTGAGGAATTCGCGAGGCAATTCAACGCGTTGACCGGGAGCGGCTGGCTGCGAGGCGTCGGTCGCGATGTTGGCGAGGTCTTCGATGTGTTCCATCATGCCCATCTCGTGCTCCTCAGAAGCCGGTCCATTCGTTGTCGGTGCCCGTCCTGCTGGCGGAGGCCGACGAAGAGGATGCCGGCTGACGCTTTGCGAAGCTCAAGGGCTTGACGTTGTCCGCGCGCGCGGGTGAAGGCGTTGGTGCGGTACGCTGGCTGGTAGGGGTGGCCGTGTCAGCGCCCCGCTCAAGCTTGAAGACCGAGACAGCCTGCAACAGCTGTTGAGCCTGCTGCTTGAGGCTCTCGGCAGCGGCGGCGCTCTCTTCCACCAGCGCGGCGTTCTGCTGCGTGGTCTGGTCCATCTGGCTCATGGCTTCAGCCACCTGCGAGATGCCCGATGACTGCTCGCGACTGGCCGCGGTGATCTCGCCCATGATGTCGGTCACACGCTGGATGGACTGGACGATCTCGTTCATCGAATCTCCGGCCTGGCCCACCAGCTGGGAGCCGGCCTCCACGCGCTCGGCGTTGGCGGTGATCAGGGTCTTGATCTGCTTGGCCGCCTCGGCGCTGCGCTGCGCCAGGGTGCGCACCTCGCCGGCCACCACCGCAAAGCCGCGACCCTGCTCGCCGGCGCGGGCGGCTTCGACCGCGGCGTTCAGCGCCAGGATGTTGGTCTGGAAGGCGATGCCGTCGATCACGCTGATGATCTCGACGATCTGGCGCGAGGCATCCTCGATCTGCTTCATCGTGCCCACCACCTCGCCCACCACCGTGCCGCCCTTGTGCGCGGCGGTGCTCGCCGACTGCGCCAGCTGGTTGGCCTGCGAGGCGTTGTCGGCATTCTGCTTGACGGTGCTTTGCAGCTGCTCCATCGACGCAGCGGTCTCCTCCAGGGCCGAGGCTTGTTCCTCGGTGCGGCTGCTCAGGTCGGAGTTGCCCTGCGAGATTTGCGCGCTCGCCGTGGCCACGCTCTCGGCGTTCTGGCGCACGGACTGCACGACGTCCAGCAACTGTGCGGCCATCGACTTCATGGCCGCCATCACACTGCTCGTGTCGCCCGCACGCAGGGGGATGTGCAGGGACAGGTCACCGGCGGCGACGGATTCGGCCACGCGCTTGACCTCGTGCGGTTCGGCGCCAAGCGCGCGCGTGAGCTCGCGGATGATCCAGCCGGCAACCAGCCCACCCAGCACGATTGCCGCCGCCAGCACGCCAGCCACGGTGAACAGGGTGAGCCGAACCTGCTCGACGCTGTCCTCGTAGATCGCGCCGGCGATGTCCTGCTGCACCAGCACGAGATCGGCGATCACGCCTTGCAAGGGATCCAGCACCGGGTACATGCGCTGGGCGGTGTAATGCGTCAGCGCATCCCGGTCGCCTGAGCGCAGCAACTGCTCCAGGTCGTTGATGCTTGCATCGGCCGCCTCCAGCATCGGCCGGATCTTCGCCACCAGCTCGACCTCGCGGGGACGAGCTGGTGGCCCGTGTAGGCCTGCCACTCGGTGGCGATCGCCTTGCGTGCCTGCGCGATCGATGCCAGGCCGTCGGACGTCGTCATCGTGCCGTCGCGCACCTTGTGCGCCGTATCCACGATGTTGACGGCATACAGGTCGGCCACGACCTTGAGCTGCCTGAGCGGGACGACACGATCCCGGTACAGGTCCTGCATGGCGTCGCTTTCCTTCTTCACCATGTAGCCCGCCATCCCGCCCAGCACGGCGAGCAGGACGATGAAGAGCCCGCTGAGAACCAGCAACTGTGATCGGACGGTGAGTCTGGCGTTCATGGGAGAGCCTTTCGTATGCTTCAAACGATAAAAATGATACGAGCAGACGAATCATGTCGAATGATTCGGATTTATCATTTGCGCCTCGTCAGAGAAGCGTGAAATACTCACGCCCCGGATGGGGTTCCCCGCTGATGGACGGGCTGGCGGCTAGCGTGCCGCCAGGGCGGCCAGTTCGTCATGCACGACCAGCCAGAAGTGACGGATGTCGGGCCAGGGCGCCGCACCGGCGCAGGCGTCTTCCAGCGAGTGGGCATGGGCCGACGCCGCCTCATGCCCCAGCGTCAGCAAGACCGACTTGAGGCTGTGGGCCAGCCGGCGGAGCCCGTCGGCATCCCGGGTCCGCAGGAATGCCTCGCCCTGCTCCAGGTCGGCCTGGAACTGGAGGCGGCACGTTGCGAGGAATGCGTCGTACAGGGCCTGGTCACCGCCGAAGTGCGCCGTCACGGCACGGGCGGGCCCGCAGCGGTCGCCAGATGAGGGCATGGGGAGCTTCGGCGAGGGGGGCTCGTCAGTGCCATCCGCGAGCGCATCGAGCACGCAGCGCTCCAGCGCCTCCACCGACACCGGCTTGACGAGGAAGCGCCAGACGCCCAACGCCGCCAGCCGCTGCTGCACGGGCGGGGTCAAGCCGGCGCTGAACACCGCTACGCGGGCTCCGGCGCGAAGGGCGGGGTCCGCACGGAGCCGTTCGATCAGCACGTAGCCGGGCTCGCCCGGCATCATCAGGTCGGTGATCACCAGCCGCGCCGGCGCGGCTTGCAGTGCGGCCATCGCCTGGGCCGTGTCGGCGCATTGCACCAGATCGACGTCCAGGTCGGCCAGCGCCAAGGCCACGAAGCGGCGCAGGGCCGCGTCGTCTTCGACCACGACGACCCGGTTGCGCGCCATCTCGGTGCCTCAGGCGGGGTCTTGCGCCCGGGGCGCCTGCGCCGCCAGGGCGTGCTGCAGCAGGGGCGGCAGGTCCATCACCAGACGGGGTTTGTGCACCACGGGCACGCCCGACAGGGCGAAGGCATAGGGCCCGCGCTGATCTTCGTCCAGCGCGGTGATCACGATGAGCTGGCTCTGGGCAAACTGCGGATGGGAGCGCAGGCTGGTGATCAGCGTCGCACCGTCGATGCCGGGCAGCAGGACGTCGACGATCAGGATCTGCGGCTGCCACTGGCCGTACAAGGCCAGCCCGGCGATCCCGTCGTCGACCGCGCGCAGATCGACCTGCGGGAACTGCTGGCGCACCAGCAGGCTGACGAGATTCTGGTAGTGGGCGGAATCTTCGATGAGCAGCACCCGCGCTCGCGGCGAGGCGGGCGCAGGCGGGGCACTGCGGGCGGAGGAGGTCTCGTCGAGCGGTGCTGGTCGGCTCGCGCCCTGGCGCGCCGCCATCCAGGCCTGCACGGAATGGCGGGAGATGCGCCGATGCCCGCCGGGGGTCTTCCAGGCTTCGAGCTCGCCGCGGTCCACCATGAGCTGGACGGATCGCACCGCCATGCCCAGCAATCGCGCCACCTCCAGCGTGGTGTAGTGCTCGCTCGCAGGAGTAGCGTCAGAGATGGCCATCTCTGCATTTTTGCAGGAATTGGCAATATTGGTGCCGAAACCTCGGGCTCGTCGAGGAGTTTCAGCGCGCTCGCGGCCGCCATGCGTGAATTAATGCCGATTCAGGCGATCCCCAGGCCGGTGCATCTTGCACCAGATGATCAAAATGATAACAATGAGCGTACTGACACTTGCCAACCAGGCCCCCCATGCAGAAGACCCTCTTCACCCTGTTCGAGTCGCTGAACTGCGGCTTCATCTGGGTGGACCGTGATTCGAGAGTGCGCTACATCAACGCGCAGGCATCGTCCCTGACGGCGTTGCAGCCGCAGGCGGCCGTTCCGCATGGGCCGCTGCGCCGGGCGATCGACGCCGTGCTGGCCGGGCGCACCGCCTTGCCGCTGGCGCTGCCCACGGCCTCCGGCGACGGGCGCACGCTCAAGCTGCGCGTGATGCAGGGGCTGGGACGCGACGACGCCGCCGTGTTCGTGTCGGTGGATGCCGACATGGCGCCCGCCGTTGGGCTGGACAACTTGCTGACCGTCATCCGCACGGACCTCTCCGAGCCCTGGAAGCGCTGCTCGGTCGCGCTGGGGCTGGCCCGTCAGTCGCCGGACCGCCACGCGCTGGAGGCGCTGTTCGACGAGGTGGAAGAGGTCGGCGGCGTCTTGAGCAAGCTGATCGATCTCGCGCAGATCTGGTCGAGCGAATCGCTCCTGTCCAACGACCGGATCGACATGTGGGATCTCGTGCGCGAGGTGTGGAAGAACGTCGAGGCGCTGGCGCGGTCCCGTTCGGTGCAGGTGCGTTTCACGCGCTTCCCGCGGGACGTCCAGCTGTCCACTGTGTATGGCAGCCACGCCTGGCTGCTGCGCGTGTTCATCGAATGCCTGGAGGCGGCGATCCGCGCCACGCCGGCCGGTGGCACGGTGGACATCGAATACCACCAGATGGGACCGCGGGTGCTGGTGGTGTTCCGCGACTGCGGATTGTTCGCGCCCCGGCGCCTCCATGCCGATCGCCTGGACGACCTGACATCGGCCGGATCGCGCACAGGCGAGGCGCCGCGCCTGAGCGCCCGGGATCTGATCGGCCTGCGCCTGTGCAAGCAGATCGTCGAGTTGCACGGCGGGCAGTTGCGCGAGGAAATGGAGGACGGCCTGCGCAACTTCCTCATCGACCTGCCCACGGGCGCGCCGGCACGAAACGCCACCCCCGAGATGGACATTCAGCAGGCGCAGCTGTACGCGCGCGACCTGGCCGCCCTGATGGCGCACCGCCGCGCCGAGCTCCCGCCGACCGGACCCCTGACGAACGCTTAGGAGCCACCATGAAGAAGATCCTGATCGTCGAAGACCACGCCGACATCCGAAAACTCATCCGCATGACGCTCGAGTTCGAGAACTACGAGATCCACGAGGCGGCCGACGGCGTGTTCGGCCTGAAGATGGCTCAGGCCATCCGCCCCGATATGGTGCTCATGGACGTGATGATGCCGGGAGAGCTCGATGGCCTGCAGGTGTGCCAGCGCATCAAGAGCGACCCGGCGTTGCGTCACATCCACGTGGTGCTGCTCACGGCCAGGGGGCAGACCAAGGACCGGGAAGCGGGTCTGCAGGCCGGCGCCGACAACTACCTCGTCAAGCCCTTCAGCCCTTTGCAGCTGATCGAAACCATCGAACAACTCCTGACGCCGGCCTGATCATGGACACCGGCGCCTCACGCATCACCCGCCCGGCTCCCCTGGCGGGGCCCTCGATGGGCCTGCAGGACACCGATGCCGTGCTCTCCCAGATGGAGCGGATGCTGAACGACCTGCACCGCCTGTACCGCGAGCGCAACCTCGCGCTGCAGGAGGTGTCGGCGGCGCACCATGAAGCGCTGATGCGGCTGGCCCTGGCCGCAGAGTACCGCGACGACGACACCGGCATCCACATCGTTCGCATCGGCTTCCTCGCCGAGCGCCTGGCCCTGGCGGCAGGCTGTCCGGCCGAATGGGCGCGCATGCTGCGTATGGCCGCGCCCATGCACGACATCGGCAAGATCGGCATTCCCGATGCGGTTCTCAAGAAGCCAGGCGCGCTGGATGACGCCGAGCGCACCACCATGAAGCTGCATCCGGAGATCGGTGCGGCGATCCTGGGCCGCTCGAGGAACCCACTCTTCCAGCTTGCCGCCGAGGCGGCCGCAAGCCACCACGAGCGCTTCGACGGGACGGGCTACCCGCGCGGGCTGGCGGGCGATGCGATCCCCTTATCCGGCCGCATTGTGGCGATCGTGGACTTCTTCGACGCGCTCACGATGGATCGCTGCTACCGCAAGGCGTATTCGGACGAGGACGCGTTGCGCATGCTCGTCCAGCAGCGCGGGCGAGCGTTCGACCCGATGCTCGTGGACATCTTCGTGCGCGACATCGAGTCGCTGTGCGCGTTGCGCGACTCCGTCAACGACCAGGCTCTGAGCTTCCAGGGCCTGCTCGAGCTGCCGCCACAAGGGTGATGCATGGGCCGAACGCTTCCGCGTCTGCGCCATCAGCTCCTCGCCTTGCTGAGCGGGGTGGTGGTCTCGGCCACCATCATGGGATCACAACTGCCCAGCCATCCCGCGGCCGCGGCGGTGGGGGTGTCCTGCCTGGTCCTGTTGTCCTACGCGCTCGGCCTTCGGGCCCTCGCACCGCTGCAGCGCCTCGCGGCGTTCTCGCGACGCCTGACCGACCGGCCCGGCAGCTTCTACGTGGGCCATACCCCCACGCGAGAGGTGGCCGACCTGGCGGACGCCCTCAACGAGGCCTCCCTGCGGCTTGAGGCGCAGCTCGATGCGGTGGGCGTGGCGCAGGAACGCCTGACGGCGATGCTGGGCGCCATGCCCGACGCCTTCATCGGGCTGAGCGACCGCATGACGGTGACGCTCGTGAACCCGGCCATCACGTCCCTGTTCGGCCTGCAGCCCGAAGAGGTGATCGGGCAACCCCTGCAGCGCCTGATCCCGGCGCTGGACGCCGCGCGCTTCGCCGAGGTGGTGCGCGGTGGGGTGCTCATGTCCTCCACAGGCGTGCGCGTGGCAAGGCTGGAGGCCAACGGTCTGCGGCACGAAGGAACGGCCTTCCCCATCGAGGTCTCCATCTCCGACATCGCGCCGGCGGGCGACACCTGCTACGCCTGCGTGGTGCGCGACCTCACCGAGAAGCGCTGGGCCGACGACCAGCTGCGCCTGTTCAATCGCGCGCTGGATGCCTCGCGCAACGGCGTGGTCATCGCCTCGATGGTCTGGCCCGACGCTCCGGTCGTCTACGCCAACCCGGCCTTTGCCGACATCACGGGCTGGAGCTGCGAGGACATCATCGGCCGCAACTGCCGCATCCTCCAGGCCGATGACCGCGCGCAACCGGGAGTGGCTCTGTTGCGCGAGGCCATCGCGGCCGGCCAGCCCGTGCAGACCACGCTGCGCAACTACCGCCGCGACGGAACCCCCTTCTTCAACGAGCTGTCGCTGTCCCCGGTCGCGGACGCGCAGGGTTCGCTCACCCACTACATCGGCGTGATCAACGACGTGACCCAGCGCGAGGTGGCGCGCCGCGCCCTGGCCGATCGCAGCGCCCGCCTGGACACCATCTTCAAGCTCAGCCCGGACTGCTTCGTGCTGTTCGACGGCGACGGCTGGCTCGCCTACTGCAACCCGGCCTTCCTGGAGATCACCGGCTGGCAGGCCGACCGGGTGATCGGCGTGCTCGACCTGGCGACCTTCGACAGCTACTTCAGCGAGCTGTGCGACCCGTCCATACCCTACGATCCGATCGTGGTGCCCCTGGACGACCACCGTCCGGGTCCGGACAAAGAAGTCACCCTGGAGATGCATCGGCCCCAGCGCCGGACGCTCAAGCGGACGGTGCGGCGCACGATGACCGAATCCGGCGAGACCATCCTCTTCTTCCGGGACGTGACGCGTGAAAGCGAAGTCGATCGCATGAAGAGCGAATTCCTCACGACGGCAGCCCACGAGCTGCGCACGCCCATGGCCAGCATCTTCGGCTTCAGCGAACTGCTCCTGAGGCGGCAGGTGCCCGATGAGCGCCGCAAGGACATGCTCGAGATCATCCACCGGCAGGCGTCCTGGTTGATCAACATGCTCAACGAGTTGCTGGATCTCGCGCGCATCGAGGCGCGCCAGGGCAAGGACCTCAAGCCCGAGCCGGTCCGGATCGGCGAGCTCGTCTCGACCACGCTGGGCAGCCTGCTCGTTCCCGGCGATCCGCGGCAGGTGCAGTGGGAGGTCGACGACGCGGCCGTGGACCTGGTGGTGCATGTGGACCCCGAGAAGACCCGCCAGGCGCTGCTCAACGTCCTGTCCAATGCGTACAAGTACTCGCCGGCCGGTGGCGAGGTCCGCTTGAGCACGCCGCTGGCGTTGCACGACGGCGTGCGCCATGTCGGGATCCGGGTTCAGGACCAGGGCATCGGGATGACCGCGGCTCAGATGGCGCGCGTGTGCGAGCGCTTCTATCGGGCGGACCCCTCCGGCAGCATCCCCGGCACCGGCCTGGGCATGTCGCTCGTCAAGGAGATCGTCGAGCTGCAGGGCGGGCGGGTGGCCATACAGAGCGAGTATGGCGTGGGCACGGTGGTCACGATCTGGCTTCCGCTGGCAGGTGCCGGGCCATGAACCCCGAAAGCCTGCGGGGCGGCGCGGCATCCGTCACGATCCTTCGACTCCTCCAGTGCGCCAGACGCTTGCGGTCTGGCACAGTGCCGGCAGGCGCCGGCTCAACCCAACCGGCGCGTCGTGCGCCTGTGAACGTCATGAACCTGAAGATCCTGATCGCCGGCTTGTCCCTGGGCCTGCTGACCACCGCGGCGGCCGCCAACGCCGGGGCCCTCGAGCGCGTGCGCAGCTCCGGCGAGCTGCGCGTGTGCATCTGGCCTGACTATTACGGCATCACCTACCGCAACCCGAAGACGCAGGAGCTCAGCGGCATCGACATCGACCTGTCGAAAGAGTTCGCCAGTGAGCTGGGTGTCACCCTGCGGTACGTGGAGTCCTCCTTTGCAACGCTCGTGCAGGACGTCACGCAGCGCCGCTGCGACGTGGCGATGTTCGCCGTGGGCAAGCTGCCGCAGCGCACCAAGGTCATGCGCTTCTCGCCGGCCTATCTGTCCAGCGGCATCTACGCCATCACGATGCGCACGTCCCGCGTGGTGCGAAACTGGTCTGACATCGACAGGGCCGGCGTGAAGGTGGCCGTGCAGGCCGGCACCTTCATGGAGCCCGTGATGCGTGAGTCGCTCAAGCAGGCCGAGATGGTCGTGGTGCGTCCCCCGGCCACTCGCGAGCAGGAGCTGGAGGCCGGCCGCGTGGACGTGTTCATGACCGACTATCCCTACAGCCGCCGCCTGCTGGACAACGCCGACTGGGCGCGCCTCATCTCCCCGCCCCAGCCCTTCTTCGTGCTCGACTACGGCTACGCCAGCGAACTCGGGGACGAGGCCTGGGGAGCCGTGATCGACGCCTTCGTTGCGCGCATCCGCCGCGATGGCACTCTCGAGACCGCTGCACGCCGGCATGGCTTGAGCGAGATCGTGGTGCGCCGCTAGGATGGCCGATGGCGCACCGGACCTCTCCCTACCGACTGCTCCCGCGATGGCTGCCCCCTTGGCTGGCCGTCGCCCTGGGGGGCGTGACGGCATGCGTCGTGGCCGTCATGGCGGCACTGTTCCTCCACTACGACCGCGCCAGCACGCTTGATCGGGAACGCGAGAGTGCGGCCATGGTGGCACGCGTCCTGGAAGATCACGTCACGCGGTCGCTGGATCACTTGGATCGCTTGCTGCGGACCTTGTCGGAGGCGGTGCAGGCGTCGGAGGCCCTGCGCGTGACCGTGCTGCTGGAGCAGGCGGCCCAGGGGCAGCCGCTGGTCCGCAGCCTGTCGTTGCTCGATGCCACGGGCCTCGTCCTTGCAAGCTCGCAGCCGGTCAACCTGGAAGCCCGGATCGATCCGCGGCATCTGGAGGTGGCCGCTCAGGTCCAAGCCGCCGTGCTCGGAGGATTGTTCAAGGGGCGCGACCTGGACAGCTTCGAGGCGGCGGCATCGCCACTGGACATGATCCTGCTGGTCCAGAAGGTGCGCCATGATGCGGCTGCCGAGGGGGCCTACCTGGTCGCAGCCCTCAATCCAAGCGTCTTGGCCAACCACTTTCATCTCGTGGCCGCCACCTCCGGCCATGCGGTGACGCTGACCAACTATCAGGGGCGCGTGCTCGTGGCCGATGTCGAGGCCCCGTGGTCCGCCCTGGAGGCACCGTCGCTGCAGGGTCACCCCGCCTTTGTCGACTATCTGCCGCAGCGCGAGCACGCCGACCTGATCGGGCCTGGCGTGCTGAGCGCGCAGGCGGTGCAGGCCTTTCGCGCATCGCGCACGTGGCCGCTGGTGGTGATCGTCGAGAAGCCCGTGGAAGCGGCCCTGGCCATCTGGAGAGAGCGTGCCACACGGATCACGGTGGCCGTGGCACTGGCCTGGCTGTTCATCGGAGGGGCTGCGCTGGCAGGTTATCGCAACCTGCGGGGCCTGCGCCTGCTGGGCGAAAGGCTCACGAAGGCCAACGAACGCATCGCACACAGCGAGCGCGATCTTCGATTGCTGGTCGAGGGCCTGCACGAGATCATGTTCCGCACCGACCCCCTGGGCCATGTGGTGACGGCGAACGGCCGATGGAGCGAGCTCACCGGTCTGTCACGCGAGGAGATCGACGGCCGCCCGCTCGCCGAGCTCGTCCAGCCGGAGTTCCGCTCCGCCGTCACGCGCCTGGTGGCGCAGCAGGGCCGCTCGGCCTCCGAGCCGGCGGTGCTGACGGTGCAGCTGGTCTCCCGCAAGGAGACGGCTCCCACCGTCGAGCTGTCGCTGTCCTGGGTCGAACCCTCGGGCGTTCGTACGGCAGGTTATGTGGGCTTTGCCGTCGACGTCACCGAGCGGGAGAAGGCGCGGCGCGAGCTTCAGCGGCAGCTCGAGTTCAGCCAGACCGTGCTGCAGATCGTGCCCGAGCCCTTGTTCGTGAAGGATGCACAGCGAAGGTTCCTGGCCGTCAACCGCGCCTGGGAGGAGTTCACCGGCCTCTCGGCGGCGCAGGTGATCGGACGGTGCAGCAGCGATCTGCAGCCCGAGGAAGAGCACCAGGTGAACGATGCGCACGACATCGCCTTGCAGCACGGCCGGGACAAGACCAGCTACGAACTGCAGCTGCGGCGTGCGGACGGCCAGTTGCGCGACGTGGTGATCACCAAGGCCGCGCTTCGAAGCGGCAACCACATGCTGGGCATCGTGGGCAGCGTGCACGACGTCACCGACTTCCTTGCCGCGCAGCGCGCCATCGCCAAGGCGCGCGATGCCGCCGTGGCCTCCGACAACGTCAAGAGCGGCTTCATCGCCAATGTCAGCCACGAGCTGCGCACGCCGCTGCAGTCCATCCTCGGGTTCTCCGAACTGGCCCTGCGGCGCTCGACGACCCCCGAAAAGCTGCGCAGCTTCCTCGAGGACATTCACGCCTCGGGGCAGCGCATGCTCACCCTCGTGAACGAACTGCTGGACATCTCGAAATTCGAATCGTCGCTGCAGGATCTCGTCCTGCAGAGCGAGGACCTGTGCGACGTGGTGCGCCAGGTGGCGCACGAAATGGCCCCGATCGCGGCACAACGTCAGGTGACGCTGGAGGTGGAGCTGCCCCAGCAGCCGCTTTACCTGCCCCTTCACCGCTTCCGCTTGTCGCAGGTCATCCGCAATGTGATGGCCAACGCCCTGCGCTTCAGCCCGCCTCAGAGCCAGGTGCGCGTCGTGCTGGGGATCGATGGGCGTGGTGCCAGCATCCGCGTGTGTGACCAGGGGCCGGGTGTTCCCGAGGCCGAGCTGGAGGCCATCTTCGAGCCGTTCACGCAGTCCTCGCGCACCGGTGACGGCGCCGGCGGCACCGGCCTGGGCCTGACCATCTCGCGCAGCATCATGAAAGCCCACGGCGGTCGCATCTGGGCAGCCAATCAGCGCGACGGCGGTGCGGTGTTCACGATCTGGCTGCCGTTCACGTCCGTCGCTCAAGATGGCACGGTGCGCTTCGTCACCACCCAGCCAGGGCGGCTGTGATCGCCACCGCCGACGTCAGGCCGCGGGGCCGAAGGCGTCCCACCCCGTCTTCAGGATCAGCGCGCCCACCACCACGATGAAGAACACGCGCACGAAGCCGGCGCCGTGCTTGAGCGCCAGGCGCGTGCCCAGCAGGCTGCCCACCACGTTGGCCACCGCCATCACCAGGGCGTAGTGCCACCAGACGTGGCCCTTCCAGGCGAACAGGGCCAGGGCCGAGAGGTTGGTGGCCGTGTTCAGCAGCTTGGCGCTGGCCGAGGCGTGCAGGAAGTCGTAGCCCAGCACCCGCACGAAGAGGAAGACGAAGAAGCTGCCGGTGCCCGGGCCGAAGAAGCCGTCGTAGAAGCCGATGACCAGGCCGATCAGTGAGGCGAGCAGCGCCTCGGTGTGCCCCTGGTGGTGGCGGGTGTGGTCGCGGCCCAGGTCCTTCTTCGCCAGGGTGTAGAGGAAGACGGCCCCCAGGATGAAGGGCAAGGCGCGGCGCAGGCCCTCGGCCGACACCTGCGTGACGGCCCAGGCCCCCAGGAAGCCGCCGGCCAGTGCCGCCACGGCGGCCGGCAGCAGGGCCGACCAGGGCAGGGTCACGCGCCGGCTGTACTGCAGCGTGGCCCAGGCCGTGCCCCAGACCGAGGCGCCCTTGTTGGTGCCGAACAGCGTGGCCGGGGCGGCCCCTGGAAACACCCCGAACAGGGCCGGCACCAGGATGAGGCCGCCACCGCCGACGATGGCATCGACAAAACCGGCCAGCAGCGAGGCCAGCGTGACCACGAGGAATTCGAGCATGGATGGCGTGGGCGAGCCCCAAAACAAAGGGCGCCGGCTTGTGGCCGGCGCCCTCGAATTGTGACATTCCTTGTGCGCGTCACCGCGTCTGTTCGCGTGCTTCTCTGTGTCTCCTCAGTCCCCCGCCGTGTGCAGCGCCAAGCCTGGCGGGCCTGACCTGCAGCGAGTACGGCGACTGTAAGGAAAGCCCGTGGGCGGTGCACTAGGGGTTTCCCTGCACAAATTTGGAGCATTTCCGGAGAAACCCGCAGATCGCACCGATCCCGGCACCCCCGCGAATGAAGGGCCGGTTCAGGGGGTGAATCTGCGGCATCCGTCACGCTCGACATGACTATCCCGGATATGAACGGTCGTGCACTTCTGTGACACTTTGACACATTGGGGCGGGCCGGCCGGCCTGCCCGGGGCTGCGACGTTCGAGAAGGAGGCCAAGATGACACCCGTTCGTACCACCCGACGCCGATTGATCCTGGGCGCGGCTGCAGCCGTGGGCGGGGCCTGGGCTTGGCCTGCGGGGGCCCAGGAAGGCGACATCGTCGTGGGCCAGAGTGCACCGCAGACCGGCCCGGTGGCCGTGGCGTTTCAGGGGGCGTTGGCGGGGGGGCGGCTGGCCATCGAGGAAGTCAACCGCAAGGGCGGCCTCAACGGCCGGCGCATCCGCCTGGTGCTGCTGGACGATGCCTATGACACCCAGCGCACCGTGGAGAACGTGCGCCAGCTCGTCGAGCAGGAGAAGGTGGTGGCCCTCACCGGTCTGGGCAGCACGGCCGGGGTGGCGGCCATCTCGCCCTACATCGCCGAAAAACGCGTGCCGCTGGTGGGGATCTACACCGGCGCACACGTGCTGCGGTTACGCCACCATCCCTACCTGTTCACCTCGCAGGCGAGCTTCAAGGACGAGGTGGAGCACCAGCTGCGCACGCTGGTCACGCTGAAGATGGACCGCATCGGCGTGGCCTTCCAGGACAACGAGTTCGGCAAGCTGATGATGCCGGTGGTGGAGGCTGCTGCCAAGGAGCTGGGGGCCACCTTGGTGGCTTCCGCCCCGTTGGCCGTGGATGGCAGCACCTCGGCCCAGGCGGTGGGCACGATCTCGCAGGCCCGCCCGATGGCCGTGTTGCTGATCGCGGTGGGCCCGTCGGTGGTGGGTTTCGTCAAGGCCGCCAAGGCGGGGCTGAACGTGCCGATCTACACCTTGTCGGTGGCCGCCAGCGCCGTGCCGGCCCTGGGGGCCGAGGCCCGCGGGCTGGCCATGACCCAGGTGGTGCCCTATCCTTGGCGTCAGGTCAACCCGATGGCGCGCGACTTCAACCGCGAGGCCGCCGCGGCGGATGTGCCGGTGAACTACAACAGCTACGGCGGCTACCTGGCGGGCCGCTTCCTGATCGAAGCCTTGCGCCGCGCCGCGCCCAACGTGACGCCCGAGACCATCGTGCGGGCCATTCAGGGCATTCGCGGTTGGGAGCTGGGGGGCAACCCGCTCAACTTCAGCCCCACCAACCACCACGGCTCGAACTGGGTGGAAATCACCATCGTTGGCCCCGATGGCAAATTCATGCGCTGATCTCTTACAGTGGGCGGCTGTCCTCACCTGCTGCCGGAGTCGCGTATGCCCTGTGCCCCCGTATCCCGATCCGTCCGTCGCTTGCTGCTGGCGGCGCTGTCCGCGGCCGCGCTGGTGGCCGCCGGCCTGGCCCATGCCCAGTCTCAGCCGCCGATCAAGCTGCTGGTGGGCTTTCCGGCCGGCGGCGGCACCGATGCCATCGCCCGCACCCTGGCCGACCGCCTGAAGGAGCACCTGGGCCGAGCGGTGCTGGTGGAGAACAAGCCCGGCGCCGGCGGTCAGATCGCGGCGCAGACGCTCAAGGCCTCGCCACCGGACGGCAGCACCCTTTTCATCTCGCACGACCACACGATCACCATCTTGCCCATGGTGGTGAAGAACCCCGGCTACGACTCGGCGCGTGACTTCGTGCCGGTGGCTGGTTTCGCCACCTTCGTGAACGCCTTTGCGCTGTCGGCCGGCACGCCGGCCAAGAGCGTCGATGAGTACGTGGCCTGGGTGAAGTCGCAGGGCCAGGGCAAGGCGAGCATCGGCGTGCCCGCGCCGGCATCCACGCCGGAGTTCCTGGTCAAGGTGATGGGCGAGCGCTATGGTCTCGACCTCGTGAGCGTGCCCTACCGTGGCAGTGCGCCGATGATCGGCGACATGCTGGGCAACCAGATCGCCGCCGGCACCGGCTCGGTGCCCGACTTCATCGAGCACCACAAAGCCGGCAAGCTGCGCGTGGTGGCGGTGCTGGGCGGCCAGCGCCAAGCCGTGCTGCCCGATGTGCCCACCTTCTCGGAGCTGGGCCTCAAGGGCCTGGAAGCCCCGCCCTACTACGGCCTCTTCGCGCCGGCGGGCACGCCCCAGCCGGTGCTCGAGCAACTCGCCCAGGCGCTGGCCAAGACCATCGCCGAGCCGCAGGTGAAGCAACGCCTGACCGGCTGGGGCCTGGACGTGGGCTTCATGAGCGGGCCGCAACTGGCCCAGCGTGAGGCCGCCTACCGCCAGGTCTGGGCCGAGATCATCCGCAAGACGGGCTTCCAGCCTCAGTGAGTCAGAAGGGATAGTGGCGCGGCGCCGTCTGCACCGTGATCCAGCGCAGCTCGGTGAACCCTAAATCCGGCAGTTCACCGCCCGCGATCGCCCGTTGAGCAAGCACTGGCGCGGTTTCGTCGGGTCGCGGCGCACTCACCATATGGGTAAAGCACGACGCAAGGCGCTGGCGATGCGCCGAGGGGGTGGCGGCGGCGAGCAGCCGCCGCAGGTGGTGGACATGCTGGGCGGGCGCATGCACGTGCGTTGGGACGAGGGCGCGGCGGCCACACCGCACGGCCAGCTGGTGTTCTTCGCCGAGTTCCTGGCCGCCACCGGCGTGTTCGACCGTTGGGTGGCAAGCTGCCCGCTCGAGTACCGCAGCGGCAACGCTGCCCACAAGCGCGACGTGCTGGGCACGCTGATGCTGGGGCTGCTGGCCGGGCACCGGCGCTACCACTGACCTTGCTCCTTGTCGGCATTTTCAACAAGGACCAAGAACTCCACTTTTCAGGGGCAAGGTCAATCAGCCGCCTGTTCTGCGGCTTGGAGTCCGATGTCTACGGCGACACCGACTTCGACGGGCGCATGATCAGTGCCCACGCCGGGGCGGTCATCCTGACACGGCTGGAGGCCAACCGCCACCGGGTCATGCGCTCGCGCGAGAAGGTCCGCGCCAGCGACCATGGCTACCTCAAGATCGTGGCGCCATACACCGGCTGCGCCGGCGTCGAGCAGAGGGGCCGGCTGGCCTGGGTCACGCCCGGCCAATGGAGCATCTACGACACCACGGACACCTACTCGGTGGCCAATCCGGTGCGGGTGGAGCACCTCATCGTGATGGTGCCCAAGGCGCACCTGATCGAGCGTGGGTTGGCGCTGGACGGGCTGATGGCGCGGCGCCTGGGCGGTGGCGGCGGTGTGGCCCGCCTGGCGCTGGAGACCATGCGCAGCGTCTACCGCGAGCTGCCGGGCATGCACGATGAGGCGGCGCGCGCCGCCGGCGAGGCGATCACGCAGTTCGTGCATCTGTCGCTGCTGGAGCTGGCCGGGCGGGGGACCGCGATGTCCCAGCGCGAGGCCCTGAGAGAGCGCATCAAGCAACTGGTGGCTGCCCGCCTGGGCGACCCTGGGCTGAGCGTCGACGGCATCGCCGCCACCCTGAACTGCAGCCGCCGCCACCTGTACAACGCCTTTTCGGACGAAGCCGAGGGCGTGGCCGGCTACATCCTGCGCGAGCGCCTGGAGGCCTGCCGGCGTGAGCTGCTGCGCCCGCAGCGCCGCTCGGTGACCGAGATTGCGCTGGCCCATGGCTTTGCCAACCTGGCGCATTTCAGCCGGGTGTTCAAGTCGCGCTACGGCATGCCGCCGCGCGACTACCGCGAGCACACCCGTCACCTGCTGGGCGAGGCCACGCCCTGAGGGCGACGCATCCCGCGATGGCGGGGGTGACAGCGCGCGCGCGAGGCGGTCCAATGCGGGCCGTTCCTGCTATCGTGCGTCCATGCAGATCCAGCCCGTCATCCTGTGCGGCGGCTCGGGCACCCGCCTGTGGCCTGCCTCGCGAGAGCACCACCCCAAGCAGCTCCTGGCCCTGCTGGGGGAGGACTCCCTGCTCCAGGCCACGGCCCGGCGGCTCGAGGGGTTGGACGGGCTGAGCGCCCTGCCCCCGCTGGTGGTGGCCAACGAGCAATACCGCTTCGTCATCGCCGAGCAATTGCGCCAGGTGGGCCAGGAGGCGCGCATCGTGCTGGAGCCTGCGGGGCGCAACACCGCACCCGCCCTCACGCTGGCGGCCCTGGCGGCCCTGGCCGACGGTGACGACCCCCTGCTGCTGGTGATGCCCTCGGACCACGTCGTGCGCGACCTGAGCGCCTTTGGACAGGCCGTGACCGAGGGCGCGCACCATGCCCGGCAGGGCGCCTTCGTCACCTTCGGCGTGAGGCCCGACCGGCCCGAGACCGGCTATGGCTACATCCGCGCCGGCGAACGCTGCGCCGCCGAGGGTCGGGCCTGTCGTCTCCACGCCTTCGTCGAGAAACCCGACGCCGATACGGCCGCTGCCTATGTGGCCAGCGGCGAGTACTTCTGGAACGCCGGCATCTTCCTGCTGCGGGCCTCGGCCTGGCGGCAGGCGGTGCAACGGCTGGCGCCTGCGATCCTCACGGCCTGCGAGCAGGCCCTGGCGCGTGCGCGCCGCGACCTCGACTTCCTGCGGGTGGACCGGCCCGCCTTCGAGGCCTGCCCAGCCGACTCCATCGACTACGCCGTGATGGAAAAACTCGCCGCACACCCCGAGCTCGGCCCTGGCGTCGTGGTGCCGATGAGCGTGGGCTGGTCCGATGTCGGGGCCTGGGATGCCTTGTGGGCCGTGGCCGACAAGGACGAGGCCGGCAACTGGGTGCGGGGCCAGGCGGTGCTCGAGGACACGCGCAACAGTCTGGTGATGGCCAGCTCGCGCCTGGTGGCCACCGTGGGCTTGGACGATGTGGTCGTCGTCGAGACGCCCGATGCCGTGCTCGTGGCCGACAAGGCCCACACCCAGTCGGTGAAGAAGATCGTGGAGCGGCTGCGCCGCAACGGCCAGCAGCAGGCCCTGCAGCACCGCAAGGTCTACCGGCCCTGGGGCTGGTACGACGCGATCGACGGCGGCGAACGCTTCCAGGTCAAGCGCATCGTCGTCAACCCGGGCGCGCGGCTGAGCCTGCAGATGCACCACCACCGCGCCGAGCACTGGATCGTCGTGCGCGGCACCGCCGAGGTCACCTGCGAGGATCGCTGCTTCCTGCTCACCGAAAACCAGTCCACCTACATTGCGCTGGGCCAGCGTCACCGCTTGGCCAACCCGGGCAAGGTGCCGCTGGAAATCATCGAGGTGCAGTCGGGCGCCTATCTCGGCGAAGACGACATCGTGCGCTTCGAGGACCATTACGGACGTTCGGCGTGATGTCGGCCGAGCCTGCCGCCGCCATGCCCCGGCCGGCGAGCCCGCCGGTCATCGACCTGGACCGGCGGGTGGTCTGCCTGTTCGGCCTGCCCTTCGACGTGACCGACCTGGCCGGCGCCGTGCAGGCGGTGCGCGAGGCGGCGCGCACCGGGCGACGCTGCTGGGTGTCCACGCCCAACCTGAATTTCGTGATCGCGGCCCGCGAGGACGCCGCGTTCCGGCGTTCGGTGCTGCTCAGCCAGCTCAGCCTGGTCGATGGCATGCCCCTGGTGTGGGCCGCGCGCCTGTTGGGGCTGCCTGTGCGCGAGCGCGTGGCCGGCTCGGATCTCTTCGAGGCCTTGAGCCGGGGCGACCCCGACGAGCCGGTCAAGGTCTATTTCTACGGCGGCCCGCAGGGCGCCGCCCAGGCCGCCTGCGAGCGGCTCAACGAGCGCGGCGGCGGGCTGCGCTGCGTGGGCTTCGAGTCCCCGGGCTTCGGCACGCTCGACTCGATGAGCACGCCGCAGACCCGGCAGCGCATCGATGCGGCCGGCGCGGACTTCGTCGTCGTGGCGCTCGGCGCGAAGAAGGGGCAGGCCTGGATCGCGCGCAACCACCCGCACCTGCAGGCCCCGGTCATCAGCCATCTCGGGGCGGTGGTCAACTTCGAGGCCGGCACGGTGCGCCGCGCGCCGGGCGTGTGGCGACGACTCGGCCTGGAGTGGCTGTGGCGCATCGGGCAGGAGCCGGCGTTGTGGAAACGCTATGCACGCGATGCGGCGGCCGCGCTGCCGCTGCTGATGGGCTCGCTGCTGCCTCTGTGGTGGGCGCAGCGCCGGCGCGGCCCGGCGGTATTGGACGTGCGGGTCGAGCCCGCGGGGCCCTCTTGCGGCCACCGCGTGCGGCTGGCCGGCTGGGCCCGTGCGGACAACCTCGGGCCGCTGCGCGCGGCGCTGAAGCAGGCCTTGCACCGAGCGCAGCCGCTGGAGATCGAGCTGTCCGGGCTGCACGACCTCGATGCCGAGGCCATGGGCCTGCTGCTGCTGGCGCAGGCCCGGCAACTGCTCAGCGGCCAGCCGCTGCGGGTGTCTGGCGCCACGCCGGCCTTGCGCCGACGCATCGCCCAGCACGGCTGCGCCGATCTGCTGGAAGGGGAAGGCGAAACGGGTTCCAGGCCCTAATCGCGCGGCATCGGCCGCCCGATGGCGTGGTACTCGATGCCTTCCTGGCGCATGCGTTGCGGCGCATACAGGTTGCGCCCGTCGAAGACCAGCGGCTGCTTGAGCTGCGAGCGCAGGGCGCCGAAGTCGGGGCTGCGGAAGATCTTCCACTCGGTGGCGATCACCAAGGCATCGGCGCCGGGCAGGGCCGCATCGGGCGTGTCGACGAAGCGCAGGCGCTCGAACCAGCCGGGCTGGTCGGCCAGATCCTGCCGCAGCACACGTTGCGCCTCCTTCGAGGCCACCGGGTCGTAGGCCGTCACATCCGCCCCGCGTGAGAGCAGCTCGCGGATGATCACCCGGCTGGGGGCGTCGCGCATGTCATCGGTGTTGGGCTTGAAGGCCAGGCCCCACAGCGCGAAACGGCGGCCGCGCAGATCCTCGCCCAGGCGGGCGACGATCTTGCGCACCAGCACCCGCTTCTGACGCTCGTTGACCTGTTCGACCGCTTGAATGACCTGCAATTCCATGCCGTGCTCGCGTGCGGTGTGCAGGATCGCGCGCGTGTCCTTCGGGAAGCACGATCCGCCGTAGCCGGTGCCGGCGTAGAGGAAGTCGTAGCCGATGCGCGAATCCGAGCCAATGCCCAGGCGCACGGCCTCGATGTCGGCGCCCACCGCATCGGCCAGGTTGGCCAGCTCGTTCATGAAGCTGATGCGCGTGGCCAGCATCGCGTTGGCGGCGTACTTGGTGAGTTCGGCCGAACGCACGTCCATGTAGATCGTGCGCTGGTGGTTGCGCTGCAGCGGTTCGTACAGGCGATCCATCACCTCGCGCGCGCGCCGGCCCAGTTCCCCTCCGGGCAGACCCAGCACGATGCGGTCGGGCCGCATGAAGTCGGCCACTGCGGCGCCTTCCTTCAGAAACTCGGGGTTGGACACCACCGCGAATTCGTGCGCCACACCCCGGCGGCGCAGTACCGCGGCGATCTCCTCGCGCACCCGGTCGGCCGTGCCCACCGGCACCGTGCTTTTGTCCACCACCACGGTGAAGCCGTCCAGAGCCTGCGCCAGCGAGCGCGCCGCTGCCAGCACGTGGCGCAGGTCGGCCGAGCCGTCCTCGTCCGACGGCGTGCCCACCGCGATGAACACCACCTCGCGACCGGCCACGCCCTCGTGCACGTCGCTCGTGAAATGCAGCCGGCCGTTGGCCAGGGCCGGTCGGATCAGGGCCTCGAGCCCGGGCTCGTAGATGGGCACCTCGCCTTGCCGCAGGCGGCGCACCTTGTCCTCGTCGATGTCGATGCAGGTGACATGGATGCCCAGGTCGGCGAAGCAAGCGCCGGTGACCAGGCCGACGTAGCCCGAACCGATGACAGCAATCTTCAATGGACTCTCCGCAGATGAGGGGCGGCGCGCGTGGCGCGGGCCGCCATGGTGCGGATTATCCCCTCGCCGTTCAGGGGCCGGGTGGCCGCGGGCCGGGGCCCCCTTGCCTGGGTGGCCGCAAGGCCCTGATCCCCGACATGAGGGTGGCCGCCGGTTGGCCGTTGGACGTGCGACTCGCACAATACGGGCTCCTGGCGCACGAAGCGCCCGTGAACCTTTCCGCATCAGGCAGACCCTCACCCATGATCCTCGTCACCGGCGGCGCCGGCTTCATCGGCAGCAACTTCGTGCTGGACTGGCTCGCGCACAGCGACGAGCCCGTGCTCAATCTGGACGCCCTGACCTACGCGGGCAATGTGCACAACCTCGACAGCCTGCGCGGCGACCCCCGGCATGTCTTCGTGCATGGCGACATCTGCGACCGCGCCCTGCTCGACCGGCTGCTCGCCACGCACCGGCCGCGCGCCATCGTCCACTTCGCTGCCGAAAGCCACGTGGACCGCTCCATCCACGGCCCCGGCGCCTTCATCCGCACCAATGTGCAAGGCACCTTCACGCTGCTGGAGGCCGCGCGTGCCCACTGGCAGGCCCTGCCGGCCGACGAGAAGGCCGCCTTCCGCTTCCACCACGTGTCCACCGACGAGGTCTATGGTTCGCTGGGTCCGCAGGAGCCGGCCTTCACCGAGACCCATCCCTACGAACCCAACAGCCCCTATTCGGCCAGCAAGGCCGCCAGCGACCACCTCGTGCGCGCCTGGTTCCACACCTACGGCCTGCCGGTCCTGACCACCAACTGCTCGAACAACTACGGGCCCTACCACTTCCCCGAGAAGCTCATCCCGCTGATGATCGTCAATGCCCTGGCCGGCAAACCCCTGCCGGTCTATGGCGACGGCCTCAACGTGCGCGACTGGCTGTATGTGACGGATCACTGCAGCGCCATCCGCACCGTGCTGGCGCGTGGCCGCGTGGGCGAGACCTACAACGTGGGCGGCTGGAACGAGATGACCAACCTCGAGATCGTGCGCACCGTGTGCGCCCTGCTCGACGAACTGCGGCCCGACCCTGCCGGCCCCCACAGCCGGCTGATCACCTTCGTGAAGGACCGTCCCGGCCATGACCGCCGCTACGCCATCGACGCGCGCAAGATCGAGCGCGAACTCGGTTGGCGTCCGGCCGAGACCTTCGCCACCGGCATCCGCAAGACGGTGCAGTGGTATCTCGACCATCCCGAGTGGGTCGCCCAGGTGCAAAGCGGCGCCTACCGGGAATGGATCGCCACCCAATACCAGCCCTCGGACGCCAAAGCCGCATGAAGGTCCTGCTGCTCGGCAAGAACGGCCAGGTCGGCTGGGAGCTGCAGCGCGCGCTCGCCCCCCTGGGCGAGGTGGTGGCACTCGACCGCCACGGCCACGACGGGCTGTGCGGCGATCTGACGCAACTCGACAGCCTGGCCGCCACCGTGCGCACGCTTCGCCCCGACGTGATCGTCAATGCTGCGGCTCACACGGCCGTGGACCGCGCCGAGAGCGAGCCCGCGCTGGCGGCCCTGCTCAACGCCACCGCTGCCGGCGTGCTCGCCCGCGAGGCCGCGGCCCTGGGGGCCTGGCTGGTGCACTACAGCACCGACTATGTCTTCGACGGCAGCGGCGATCGGGCCCGCCGGGAGGACGACCCCACCGGCCCGCTGAGCGTCTATGGCCGCAGCAAACTCGAAGGCGAGCAGCTCATCGCGCAAAGCGGCTGCCGTCACCTGATCTTCCGCACGAGCTGGGTCTATGCCGCGCGCGGCGGCAACTTCGCCAAGACCATGCTGCGCCTGGCCGGCGAGCGCGAGCGCCTCACCGTGGTGAACGACCAGATCGGCGCGCCCACCGGGGCCGAGCTGATCGCCGACGTGACCGCGCATGCGCTGCGTGCCGTGCAGGAGCGGCCCGGGCTGTCGGGCCTGTACCACCTCGTGGCGGCCGGCGAGACGAGCTGGTTCGACTACGCCCGCCACGTCATCGAATGGGCCCGCGCGCGCGGGCACGCGGTCCGTGTGGCCCCCCAGGCCATCGAGCCCGTGCCCACCACTGCGTTTCCCACACCGGCACGCCGGCCCTTGAACTCCCGTCTCGACACCACCCGCCTGCGCGAGGCCTTCGGGCTTGTCCTGCCGCCCTGGCAGCACGGGGTGGACCGCATGCTCGCTGAAATCCTTCCCTAGACCCATATGAAACACCTTCACTTCACCGCACCGACCCGGGCCGCCGCGCCGGGCCGTCCCAAGCCAGGCCCGGCCCCCCTCGGGGGGGTGGCGGCCGGTACGGACGGCGGAGGGCTGTCATGACCCGCAAAGGCCTCATCCTCGCCGGAGGCTCCGGCACCCGGCTGCACCCGGCCACGCTGGCCATCAGCAAGCAACTGCTGCCGGTGTACGACAAGCCCATGATCTACTACCCACTGTCGGCCCTGATGCTGGCGGGCATCCGCGAGATCCTCATCATCTCCACGCCGCAGGACACCCCGCGCTTCCAGCAACTGCTGGGCGACGGCAGCGCCTGGGGGCTGTCGCTGCAGTATGCGGTCCAGCCCAGCCCCGACGGCCTGGCCCAGGCCTTCCTGATCGGCGAACGCTTCCTGGCCGGCGCGCCCAGCGCGCTGGTGCTGGGCGACAACATCTTCTACGGCCATGACCTGGCCTCGCGGCTCAAAGCGGCGCAGGACCGCGCGCGCGGCGCCACGGTGTTCGCCTACCCGGTGCACGACCCCGAGCGCTACGGCGTGGTCGAGTTCGACGCCAGCGGGCGGGCCATCAGCCTGGAGGAAAAACCCCGTCAGCCCAAGAGCCGTTATGCCGTGACGGGCCTGTACTTCTACGACGCCCAGGTCGTCGAGCGCGCCAAAACGCTCCAGCCCAGCGCGCGCGGCGAACTCGAGATCACCGACCTCAACCGCCTGTACCTGCAGGCCGGCGAACTCGACGTGCAGGTGCTGGGCCGCGGTGACGCCTGGCTCGACACCGGCACGCACGATTCCCTGATCGAGGCCAGCCAGTTCATCCAGACGCTGGAGAAGCGCCAGGGCCTCAAGATCTGCTGCCCCGAGGAGATCGCCTGGCGCCAGGGCTGGATCAGCGCCGACCAGCTCGCCGGCCTGGCCGCCCCGCTGTCCAAGAGCGGCTATGGCCAGTATCTCCAGCAGGTGCTCACCGAAAAGGTGTTCTGATGAAGGTCACCCCCACCCGATTGCCGGAAGTTCTGATCTTCGAGCCGCGCATCTTCGGCGACGAGCGCGGCTTCTTCCTCGAAAGCTTCCGCCAGGCCGTCTTCGACGAAGCCGTCGGCCGCCACTTCGATTTCGTGCAGGACAACCATTCGCACTCCCGCCGCGGGGTGCTGCGTGGGCTGCACTACCAGCTCGACCCGATGGCCCAAGGCAAGCTCGTGCGCGTCACGCAAGGCCGCGTGTTCGACGTGGCGGTGGACCTGCGCCGCTCCAGCCCGCGCTTTGGCCAGTGGGTCGGCGTGGAGCTCAGTGGCGAGAACCACCGCCAGCTCTGGGTGCCACCGGGCTTTGCGCATGGCTTCCTGGTGCTCAGCGACAGCGCCGATTTCCTCTACAAGACCACGAACTACTACGCCCCGCAGGCCGAACGCTGCATCCGCTGGGACGACCCCGTCCTCGGCATCGACTGGCCCGATGCCGGCGTGGCCCCGCAGGTGTCGGCCAAGGATGCCCAGGGCGTGTCGCTGACGCAGGCCGAGGTCTTCGCCTGAGCGGGCGTCGGGCGGGGAAGGTAAGCTCGCGCCCATGCTGCGCATCATCACCTCCAACCTCAACGGCATCCGCTCGGCGGCGAACAAGGGCTACTTCGACTGGCTGGGCCAACAACAGGCCGACATCGTCTGCCTGCAGGAGATCAAGGCCCAGCACGGCGACCTGACCGAGGCCATGCGGGCCCCGCACGGTCTGCAAGGCTGGTTCCACTGCGCCGAAAAGAAAGGCTATTCCGGCGTGGGCCTGTACAGCCGCCATGCGCCCAGCGACGTGAGAATCGGCTTCGGCTCGGCCGAGTTCGATGCCGAGGGCCGCTACGTCGAAGCCCGCTTCGACACCCCCTCGCGCAAGTTCTCGGTCATCAGTTGCTACTTCCCCAGCGGCTCCAGCTCGGACGAGCGCCAGCAGGCCAAGTACCGTTTCCTCGACGAGTTCTTCCCCCACCTGCAGCGCCTGAAGGCCGAGCGCGAGTTCGTGCTGTGCGGTGACGTGAACATCGCGCACAAGGAAATCGACCTCAAGAACTGGAAAAGCAACCAGAAGAACAGCGGCTTCCTGCCCGAGGAACGCGCCTGGTTCACCCGCATGGTCGACGAGATCGGCCTGGTCGATGTGTACCGCCGACTGCACCCCGATGCCACCGGCGAGGCCTACACCTGGTGGAGCAACCGCGGCCAGGCCTGGGCCAACAACGTGGGGTGGCGCATCGACTACCACGTGGCCAGCCCGGCGGTGGCCCAGACCGCCCGCGCCGCCAGCGTCTACAAGGCGCAGCGCTTTTCCGATCACGCGCCGCTGACCATCGACTATGACCTGGCGCTGTGAGGCCTGATGCCGGCCGGGCAAGTGGCGGCCCGGCATCGGCGCGAATTGCGCAGGGGTTTTCGTCCATTTGACGCATTCGGGCCGAGCCGAGCGTGCCTACACTGCGGCGCAGTGCCACCCACCGGACCGTTGCGTCCCTCCACCCCCATGAAAAAGCTCCTGATGACCGTCGCCCTCGGGGCGGCTGGTGCCCTGCCGGCCCAGGCGGGCGAGATCTACGGCAACATCGGCCTGCCGGGCGTGATGATCGGCTACGCGCAGCCGCTGAACAGCCATGTCGGCGTGCGCGCGGATGTGGCCACCCTGGGCTCGCGCAATGCCGACGGCACCGAGGAGGGCATCGACTACGAGGGCAAGGCCCGCGCCCACCGCGCCGGGGTGTTCGCTGACTGGTTCGTCTTTGGCGGCGGCTTTCGCCTGACCGGCGGCCTCACCGTCAACGACATGCGCGTGGACCTGTCCGGCCGCGGCCATGGCGGCACCATCGAGATCGGCGGCACCACCTACACCACCCAGCCCGGCGACCGCTTCGACGTGCGCATCGAGTTCCCGCGCGTCACCCCCTACCTGGGCATTGGCTACGGCCATCAGCCCGCCGGCACCGGTTGGGGCTTCGTCTTCGACCTGGGCGCCTCGATCGGCAAGGCCAAGGTCAGCGCCTCCACCAACATCGCCGGCGTGACGCAGGAGGACATCGATCGCGAGCTCGAGGAGCTGCGCAACGGCGTGGGCAAGGTGCGCGCGATCCCGCAGCTGAGCGTCGGGGTGAACTACCGCTTCTGAACGCGCCGCCGGCGCGGCATCCACGCAAAAAGGGGGGGCTTGCGCCCTTCCCCGGGGCCGGCCCTGGGGAATAATGGACGCTCACCCAGCCATGGACGTCGTGAACCCCCCCCGTCGGGCCGCCGCCCCCAGTTTCTCCCCGGTCGAGTTCCGCCAGGCGCTCGGCAGCTTCGCCACCGGCGTGACCATCGTCACCGCCCGGGCCAGCGACGGTCGTCTGATCGGGCTGACGGCCAACTCCTTCAATTCCGTCTCGCTCGACCCGCCGCTGGTGCTGTGGAGCCTGTCGCGCCTGGCGGGGTCGAAGCCGGCCTTTGAGCGCGGCTCGCACTACGCCATCCACATCCTCGCGGCCGACCAGATGGCCTTGGCCGAACGCTTTGCCACCAAGGGCGTGGATCGTTTCGCCGGGCTGCCCTGGCGCGAGGGCGCGGGTGGCGCACCGCTGCTCGACGGCGTGGCCGCGGTCTTCGAATGCTTCAACCGCAGCCGCTACGAGGAAGGCGACCATGTCATCTTCGTCGGCGAGGTCGAGCGCTGCGAGCGGCGCGCCGAGGCCTCGCCGCTGATCTTCCACGGCGGGCGCTACTTCACCGAACTGCCGCTGTGACACGTTGAGCGCATCGCGACTTGCGGCCTCCGGGCCACCCCCCACTTGCGGGGTCTCCTGCTGACGCACACCGCGCAGCCACGGGCGGATCTCCGCCCTTGTCACACCCTGTTTCCAAAACCAGCTGGCCTGTGCTGGGAGGGGCTTGCTAGCATCGCGCGGCTTTCAGGGACAAGGACAAGCAAGGGAGGCCTGATGAGCGAGCCTTTCGATGCGGGCGCGCTGGCGGCGGTGTGGATGCAGGCTTTGGGCGACGCCGCCCGGCTGCACCACATACAAGGCCCGGGGCTGCAGGGTCTGCTGGTCGAGCGCTTTTGGGGCTGGGAGGCGCTCAACGAGCCCTACGAGTGGACGGTGCACGTGCTGTCGCTGCGGGCAGACCACGAGCTGCAAGACTGGCTGGACTGCCGCGCCGAGCTGCACACCGTGGGCGCGCAAGGGCAAGGCTACCGACTCAGCGGCCACATTGCGCAGGCCCGGGCGCTGGCGAGCAACGGGGCGCTGGCGCGCTACGAACTGCTGATCGTGCCGTGGCTGTGGCGGCTGCGCCTGGGCGGGCGGCCGCGGGCGTGGCAGCACTGCAGCGTGCGCCACATCATCGACGACGTCTTGGCCGGCTACCAGCCGCGCGCGGCGTGGCGCTGGAGCGCCGAAGTCGACGCCCACCTGGAGGCATTGGGCCCGTGGGACTACGTCGTGCAAGGCCGCGAGAGCGACCTGGCTTTCGTACAACGCCTGCTCGCGCGCGCCGGGCTGGGCCTGCGCTTCGAAGAAGTCGACGGCCAAGACGATGCCAGCGGCCTGGGCCACCGCGCCGTGCTCTTTGCCCACAGCCCCGACCCCCAAGCCTGCCCCGAACACCCCGACAGCGCGCGCTGGGGCGCCATCCCCTACCACCGCGCCCACAGCCAAGAGCCGCGCGACAGCGTCCAGACCTACGAAGAACACGCCTGCCACGTCCCGGGCGTGCACACCACCCTGGGCTGGCACGACAGCGCCAAACGCGCCATCACGGCGCAAGCCCCGGGC
>NZ_JBWQXA010000017.1:0-36811 GCF_056746695.1 Caldimonas hydrothermalis
CAGAAACTCGCGCTTGCGCGTCCTCTTGGTCTTGCGCTCGAATCCGCTCTCGCCCAGGCTCATTTGCTTCATGCCGTCAATGTCTCACATCGGAGCAGAGGTGCCGAGGTTTTGCAGACCTTCCCATAGGCATCACCGGCATTGCACTCATGGTTGGGCCATGGTATTTGCTTGATAAGGCAAATACACTGACTTTTTTCCTATTGATCGCTGGCGCGGTATTAGCAGGAATTTCTCGTGCTGATGCGTTGTCTGATCTCCTAAAGCGAGGCAACCCAGGAGACGAGTTCCTCAAGGATTCAGTTCGGAAGATTAGATCAGTCTTTCGAAAGCGATGAGCGCGATGTCTTCATGCAACTCTTGTTGGCCCAAGTAGGCCAGCGCGCGGATCGCATCCTCATCTGTTCTCAAAACAGGTCAGGAATCATTCGAGGCCCGACAGCTAGATCATGCTCGCGACAAAATCGATGGATTATCATGAACAAAATAATGAAAGTTCGCCTGACGACACTACTGGCATTGGTCGGGCTAATTCTGGGTCTCGGCCCTTGGTTATTTTTGGACAATCCATCCAAAGGATGGTACTGGGTATCGCTGGTTGGTGGCCTTATGGTGGCTTATGCTGGTTACGATGCCCAAGCCAAGATGACTGGTTTGGGCGAACCGGGCGAACTCGCCCTTCAAAAAGCTGTTCGCCGCATGAGGGCCTTCCTCTTTCGTGACCGGAACCCGGGAGATTGAAACACCTTGCCATCGGGCACTTCTCGAAACCTCCCTCACCCTCCCAACCCGTGCGCCGGGCGGTCAGCCAGGAGAACGCCCGGCTGATGCGCGAATGCGGCCCGCACTGCACGCAGGCCGACTTTGATCGCATCGACCGGCAGGTGGCCACGCTGGAGCGCTCGCTCAACCTCAGCACCCTGGCCAGCCGCTCCACGCTCACGCCCGAGCAGGCCCAGCAACTCACCCAGACGCTGCTCGAACTCGCCCCGGTCTATGGCACGGGCGAGTCCTTCGTGCAACTGCTCACCGGCAAGAGCTCCGTCACCGGCGAAGAGGCCAGCCGCTTCTGGGCCGCCGTCGGTGTGGTGCCCGTGGCAGGCGGGCTCGTCAAGAAGGTCGGCGAGCCTTCGGTGGAGGCGCTGACGCAGTTCTTCAAGGGGGCCAACACCATCAAACCCGTGGCCACGCCCACCGAGGCCGCCACAGCCCCCAGCGCCCTGAACGCCGCACACCTCAACTCAGAGCTGAGCCACTGGACGAAGATCGTCCCTGACACCAGCCGCGATGCCGAGTACCTGGCCAAGACCGATCGCAGCGTCTTGCAACAGTACAACTTCGACATGAACCACGTGCTGGCCGGCGAGATCAACAAGAACCACAAGGCCACCGGCTACCATGCCGAGTTCGCCGCCGATGGAACAGCGCGCATCAAACCAGACGCCCAAGTCATCTACCATCCCAATGGCACCTACGAAGCCCCAGTGCAGATCTTTGATGCCAGCAAGGGGCAGTGGGTGGACAAGCCCCGAGAATCGACGTTCTTCCCACCCTCGTGGTCCCAGGCGCGCATCGAGTACGAGGTGACCGAGGCGTTTAAGCAGGGCGCGCCAGGAACTAGGTTCGACGCCATCTCCCCCAGTGGAATCAGAATCCGGTTCAACTGGGATCCGAAAAATGGTCGCACCACCTTTTATCCCCTTGGGGATCGATGAAATGAGTCCTCATCTCACACTAGTATGTCGGCCCAAGATTTGGACCACTGACACACAGCAAGGCAAGCACTACAGTGTCGATCTTGATCTTCATGTTGTGGATGCCAAGAGAACCGTCGTCCCGGAATTCGAAATGATGTGCGAGGCCATCGACAGCGACATCCAATCCGCCGAGGGATCGGGGGCAACCGCCTTGGAAGAAATCCGCCGCATCGAATCCGGTGAAGCCGAGCGCATCGAATCCGACGGCAACGCCTGGGTGACTTACATCACCCGCGACAAGGTCTGGTTCGAGGGGCTGTACGGCCAGGGTGAAGGCGGCGAGGTGAGCTTTGCGCAGTACAAGCTGGCCGTGCAGACCTATGTGCGCTTTCTTGCCGATCCGCAGCACAAGCCCATTGAGGTGGACTTTCCGGATCGGTGAGCAGCTCACCGCCCGCGTGGGGCGCGACCTCACCATCCACAGCGTGCAAGACACCGCCACCTACGACAGCCGCCACCACAGTGCCGGCGGCAGTGTCACCATCGGCTACGGTTTTGCGGCCAGCGCGAGCTACAGCCAGGCCCGGGTGAACGCCGAGCACGCCAGCGTGAGCCAGCACAGCGGCCTGCGTGCGGGCGATGGAGGTTTTGACGTGCAGGTGCAGGGCCACACCGCTGTGCAAGGCGGCTTGATCGCCAGCACCCTATCCGCCGTGGACGAGGGCCGCAACCGGCTCACCACCGGCACGCTCAGCACCCAGGACCTCACCAACCGCAGCGAGCATGAGGCCCGCGGCCTCAGTGTGTCCGGGGCTTCAGCTATGGCTCAGGCAAGGCAAGAGGGCCCGAAGGGGTGGATACGCTATGCGGTGTGAAAAATCCGGCATTCTTCCTCGCCCCGCATGCGCTCTTCCCTCCGAAGAGGGTGGCGCTGAAAACGCGGCGTCGATAGCCTTGCCCCGCCTGGAAAGCTTCATCCAGCGAAGTGTCTGGCAGGTGCGCGGACCATCCGATGCTCGAGCATGGCTCGGTCCGTCAGGCGCCCTCTCCGATACATCACCTTCAACCACAACATGCACAAGTCATCCCTGTTCGCCGTCCTCATCGCATCCGTCGCGCTTCTCACCGGCTGCGGCTCGATCTCCACCCAGTTCAAGACGGCATCGGAGCCGGCCGAGACGGAGGCCCGGGCCCGGCTGAGGGTGAAGGCCAACTCGCTGGTGAAGGCCGTGCCGGGCAAGAGTTGTATCGATTGGAGCGCACCGGGCGCGGGGACGGTGTTCGGCGGCATGTTCGGCAGCAGCGGGTATCGCGGCAGATCGCTCGACATGCCGGGCACGACGTCCGACAGGACGAGCTTCGGGGAGATGTATGTGGCGGCCGGTCAGCCCATCACACTGGCGTTTCTCACCACCCCTGAAGGCATCGGGTGCGGCTGGGGACGGGCGTGCCACTGCTCGGTGGCGGGCTCGTTCGTACCGGAGCCGGGCAAGGACTACGAAGCGGTGCTTCGGCTGTTCCCGAGCCAATGCACGCTCGATGTGCGGGAGCTTGGCGAGGATGCCCGGCCCGTGGTGTTGAACCCTGCCACACCCTGCTCCTGAATTTGGCTGCGCCCTTGGGCCATGCATTTCAGCGCTTGCGGCGCCGATAAAACGCCTGCGCCGCACTGCCCCGCACGTCGGCCTCGCTCACGAAAAGGTCCACCACCGTCACGAGCAGCCGCCCGGGGAAGGGCAGGCTTTCCATGAGCTGCTGGACGAGTCCGTGGCCGCGGGCTTCGTCGGGGCGGCGCATCTGGATGAACAGCACCAGGTACACTCGCCCCGGCAGTTCGGGCACGGTCTTGCCGCCGATCCAGGCGGCTACGACCTCGCGCCGGCGGATCAGATCGTCGACCACGTAGCGGCGCTCCAGTTCGGTCCAGTCAGGGGCCACCAGGTGTTCGCAAGGGGGAGTGGCCGTCACCGAGGCCCAGGCGCTGGCTTCAAGTCGTTCGAAGTGGGCCAGGCGCTCGCGCCAGGTGCGGCGCACGGCGGGGTCGCTCGGGCCGGCGTCGCGGCCACCCTGTTCCAGGTGGTCGAGGTGGTCCAGCGCGAGCCGGCAGGCCGCGTAGCCGTGCTGGGGGTGCAGGGCCTGCAGTCGCTCGGCCAGCACCAGGGTTTCGGGATGGGCGGCTGCCTGTCGGGCAAATGTCAGGCGCAGCAGGGCGCGTGCGTGGCCGGGCTCGCGCTCCAGGGCCTGCTCGTAAAGCGCAGCATGGTCGTCGCGGCCGAGTTGCTCGAGGCACTCGGCCCAGTCCACCCATTCCTCGGCGCGCAGGTCGGCGGCGCGGGCGCGGTAGTCGCGCGCGCGCTCGCGGCAGGCGGCCAGATGGCGGTGGTGGTGCTCCCAGTCGCGCCGCGTGTCCTGCCACCACTGGCGGTCGAAGTGGTGCGCGATCCGTGGCGCGGCGCGGCCCAGCAGCGCGATGGACGGCGTTTTGGACCAGGCCGGCACCTGCGGGGGCACACCCAGTGCGGCCAGGCGGTCGCGCGGCACGGGGTGGGTGTCGTCGTAGCTGGGCAGGCGCATCAGGGCCTGTCTCAGTGCGCGCTCAGCATAGGCCTGGTCAGGCCCCTGCAGCAAGGCACTGACCATGTCGGCATGGGGCATCGGGTCGGGGCGCGCCTCCTTGAGCGCCCGATGCCACTGGCGGGGCCAGTAGACCTCGTGGCACCACCGGGACTTGATCTCGAGCTCCATCCAGGCTTCGGCAACCACGTCGGGGCGGCACAGCCGGGCAGCCACGCGGTCGGCCTCGTATTCGTCCTGGCGGGCCAGCGCGAAGGTGCGTGCATTGAAGCGTGGCACATACCAGGCCAGGAATCCCCGGACCAGCCAGGGCAGTGGCCCTTGGTGGGTTTCATACCGCTGCTGCAGACGCCACCAGGCCGAGCGGGTGCGGTAAATCCAGGCCGAGAACTTGCCATGCTCGCCGCGCAGGTGTCCGTATTCATGCGCCAGCACGGCCAGCAGCCGGCGTGGCTCCAAGGCACACATCAGCGGCCAGCCGATGACGAGGTGGTTGGTGTGCCCGAACCACCCCAGACGGGGACGCTGCAGGATCGCAGCGTTGAAGCTGGCGTCAAGCACGACCTCATCGATGAGAGGCCCCTTGACGGCGCTGCGCAGGCGTTCGATGGCCTTGAACAGCTCCGGGGCGTCTGCGGGCGTGACCCGATAGCCCTCGGGCGACGGAAAGCGCGTCACGAGCGCGCGCAGCGTCACCCACAGCAGCGCCAGCGCCGCCAGGCCCAGCCAGATCACCCAGCCGCCCGGGCGGCCGGTGGCCGCCGCCCAGGCCACAGCGCCCAGCCCACCCACGGCCATCAGGGCCAGCACGATGACCACGGCATAGCCCAGCACCGCAAACCACCAGACGCTGCGGCGGTAGCCCTTGGCGTCGGACTCGCAGGCCTGCTCGCTCAGGCGCAGCAGATGTATGAAATCCACGTGTTCCATGGCGTCGGTGACGGGGTCCGGCAGGCCAGTTTAAGAAAGGCGTGCCGGCCTCAGGTACGTGGCCGATGGCCGGCCCGTACAGCCCGCCGAACGGCAAGGGGCGCCCACTTTGTCACGCCTGGAAACGACCACGGCCGGCAAAGCCGGCCGTGGTCGGTGCGTCAGGGGCAACGCCGGTGGGCTCGCCCGCGGCTCAGCGGCCGTTCAGCGCATCCTTCAGGGCTTTGCCGGCGCTGAACTTGGCCCCCTTGGAGGCTTCGATCCGGATTTCCTCGCCGGTGCGCGGATTGCGGCCCGTGCGCGCCGCGCGGTCGGACACGGCAAAAGTGCCGAATCCGGCCCAGGCCACGGTATCACCCCTGGCCAGGGCCTGGGTGATGTGCTGGGCGACGGCGTCGAGCATGCGCTGGGCGCAAGCCTTACTCACGTCGGCATCGGTGGCGATTGCATCGATCAGATCGGATTTCGTCATCAATCAATTCCTTCGTTCAGGGTCATGCACCCCGCCGGCAGCCGGCAGGGAACGAGGGCTGCACTATGGCACGGATCGGGCCGGCCCGAGAGTTGCAAACTGTGACAAGCGACTGCCCGCACGGCACGACTGGCCGCCGTTGCAGGCCTTGCAGACCAGGCTGAAGAACGAACTGGCCCGCTCCCGCCTGCAGCGGCCGGAAGCCACCCCTTGAGCGGCTGAGGCACAATCTGGCCCCATGTCGTCGTCCCGTCGTCTGAGCCTGTGCTGGCTGGCCTTGATGCTGCTGCTCAAGGCCGCCTTGCCTTTGCTGGCCGTCGGGGCGGCCCAGGCCCAAGGCAGGACGCTGGTGGAGGTGTGCACGGTCTATGGTGTCAAGACCGTGGTGCTCGATGCCGGCGGCAAGCTGCTCGGCGACGCGGCCGACCCGGACGACGACCACACGGATGCCACCCATCCAGTCAGCGAGCACTGCGCGCTGGCCAGCATGGTGGCGCATGCCGCACCGGGCGCCGCCTCGGACCCCATGGTGCGGGCATCGCCCGACGAGGGCCGGCCCCCGCCTGCGACGGCGCCGCCGCGTGCCGCGTTGGATGCCGCGGCCCGGTGGGTCGCGCGACTGCATCACGCCCCTCCCGTCCTGAACTGACGACGATCTCGATCGCCCGTTCGCAGCACCTGCGTGCGCTGCGAACCCGTGGGCGCGCCTGTAGCGCGCGCGTCACTTCGTTCAGGACTTTTCGTGAGAACTCTTACCTTGTCTGCGGCGGCGCTGGCTGCCGCAATGCCCTCTACGCTGGTTGTGGCCCAAGGGGTGGCCACCGAAGCCTCGCTCGCCCCCGTGTTCGTCACCGGGCAGCGCGTCGATCTCGACCCCACGCTGCCGCACACGAGCGCCAGCCAGACGGCCGAGCAGTTGCGTGACCAGAACCTCGTGAACCCCGAGGATGCGCTGCGCTATGTGCCGGCCACCACCATCCGCAAGCGCTACATCGGCGACCGCAATGCGCTGATTGGCGGGCGCAACTTCGGCCCGCTGCAGCCCTCGCGGGCGCTGGTCTATGTGGACGGCTATTTGCTGTCGAACTTCCTCGGGCGCTTCGATGCGCCGCGCTGGAACATGCTCACGCCCGAATCGATCGAGCGGGTGGACGTGCTGTACGGCCCATACTCGGCGCTGTATCCGGGCAACTCGATCGGCACCACGGTGGTGGTGCACGAAGGCCGCCCGAAGGGCTTCGAGGCGTCGGCACGGTTGGGCGGACATCGCCAGCGCTTCAGCGCCTATGGCGACAAAGACCACTACGACGGCCACCAGCTCAGCGCGCGCATCGCCTCGCGGCTGGACAACGGCCTGTGGTACGCGCTGCACCTGAATCACCAGGACAGCACCTCGCAGCCGATGCAGTACCACACGAGCACCACGCTCACACCGGGCACGACGGGCACGCCCGTCACGGGCATCCGCTACGACACCGATCCGCTGGGCCGCCCGCGGGCGGTGTTCGGCGCCAACAGCGGCGCCATCGACCGCACCGAGCAACACACGATCAAGCTGCAGCTCGGGCAAGATCTGACGCCGACGCTGCAGGCCAGCGGGTTCGTGGCGCACTGGGTGAACGACTCGGCCACGCGCAACCGCACTTTCTTGCGCGACGCCAACGGCAATCCGGTGTGGTCGGGCTCCGTCACCGATGGCACCTACCAGTTCACCATTCCGGCCGCGACGTTTGCCCCCTCGCAACGTGACGAAGCCCATTGGCAAGGGGGCTTCACGCTCAAAACGCGCCATGCCACGGGCTGGAACGGCTCGCTCGTGGCTTCGCTGTACCGCATTGCCCACGATGAAGCCCGCCAGGCCAGTCAGCCCGACCCGGTGGCGGCACAGGGGGGCGCGGGCACGCTCACCCGCCGCGATGGCACGGGCTGGCACACGCTGGAGCTGCAAGCGGCCTACACGCCCACGGCGGGCGACTTCGGCAACGGCCGTCATGCCTTGACCTTCGGCGTGCATCGCAACGGCTACCGCCTGGATCAAACGGTGGACAACCTCAGCGACTGGCGCCATGGCAGCGGCAGCCTGGCCCAGTTCTATCGGGGGCGCACCGACATCACCGCCGCATACGCCCAGGATGTGTGGGCTTTGCGCGAGGACTTGCAGCTCACACTGGGCCTGCGCGTGGAGCATTTCCGCGCCTATGAGGGCGAACAGCTGGCCGCCAACGGCGTGTACACGGTCTACGGTGAGCGCCGTCTGAACGGCCGCTCGCCCAAGGCCTCGCTGGCCTGGTGGGCCACACCCGACTGGCTGTTCAAACTCAGCGCTGGCCATGGTGTGCGCTTTCCCAACGTGGAAGAGCTCTACAACGGCACGGCCACCGGCACCAGCGTGATCGTGAGCGACCCGAACCTGCAGCCCGAGCGCTCCACGGCCATCGAGCTGTCGAGCGAACACACGGGCGCGCGGCATCGCCTGCGGGTGTCCGTCTTCCACGATGTCGTGAAGGATGCCATCTTGCGTCAGAGTGATGCCACCGTCACGCCCAGCGTCACCAGGGTGTCCAACGTCGATCGCGTTCGCACGCGCGGCGTGGAGTTCGTGTGGGCGCGGCAGGATGTCTTCGTGCGCGGCGTCGATCTGGAAGGCCACCTCGCCTTCACACGCAGCATCATCACGGCCAACAGCCGCGACCCCGCCAGCGTGGGCGCCGACTGGCTGCGCGTGCCCAAATCGCGCGGCGCGCTGCTGGCCAGTTGGCGGCCCAACGACCGGTGGCGCACCAGCCTGGGCCTGCGCTACAGCGGACGCGCCTACAACGACGTCTACAACCGCGACATCCAACCGGATGTCTATGGCGGTGTCTCGCGTGTCAAGCAGCTCGACTGGCGCGCCAGCGTCAAGCTGCAACCCAAGCTCGAATGGGCGGTGGGCATCGACAACCTGACCGACCAACGCGCCTGGCAGTTCCACCCTTACCCCGGCCGCACGCTGCACACCGAGCTGCGCTGGGTGCATTGAGCGAGGATCCGATGCACACGAACCCCTCCTCAAACCGCAGGGCCGCCTTGTATCGCGTGTTCTGGCGCATGCACTTCTGGGCGGGACTGGTCACGGCCCCCTTGGTGGTCGTGGCCGCGCTCACCGGCTTGCTCTACGTCGTCACGCCGCAGGTCGAGGCCTGGCTGCATGGGCCTGTGGATCACGTGACGCCAACCGACACAGTGCTGCCCCTGGATGTGCAGATGGCTGCCGCGCGCTCGGCCGAGCCCTCGCGCCCCCTGCGCTTTGCCGTGCCGGCGCATCGCCCGGGCGACACAACCCAGGTGCATTTCGGGCCGGACCCGTCCGCCCCGCCGCGCGCCGACGGACTACCCGCCGGGCGCATCGTCTATGTGAACCCGCACACCGCCGAGGTCGTCGGCGCACTCGACGAATTGCAACGCTACCGGAACTGGGCGCGTAAGCTGCATGCCTCGCTGCTGCAAGGCGAGCGCTGGCGCTGGCTGATCGAGCTGGCCGCCAGTTGGCTGCTGCTGATGCTGGCCACCGGGCTGGCGATGTGGTGGCCGCGCGGCGGCTGGCGCGCCCTGGGCGCCGCCTGGCGGCGCCCAGGCGTGGGGCCATTGCGCGTGCGCTGGCGCCACTGGCACACCACCGGCGGCGTGCTGATGAGCGGCGCGCTCGTGGTGATCTTGCTCACCGGCCTGACCTGGTCGGCCCACACCGGCGAGCGCTTCCGGGCCGCCCAGCAGGCCCTCGGGCAAGCGGCGCTGCGCCCGCCGGCCGATCTGCGCAGCGCGCTGCCGGCCGATGGGCGCACCCCGCTGTCGTGGCAGGCGGCTTACGAGGCCGCCCGTGCCCAGTCGCCGGACATCTCGATGATGCTCACCCCGCCGCGCGGGCCCGAAGGCGTGTGGCGCGTCGAGAACTTCGACCGCAGCCAACCCACACGGCGCTTCGTGCTGGTGCTCGATGCCTATCGTGGGCAAGCCCTGTTTGCCGCCGGTTGGGACGAGATGCCTGTGCTCGCGCGCGCCACCGCGGTGGGCATTCCCTTCCATCGCGGGGAGTTCGGCCTGTGGAACCAGGTCCTGCTCATCCTGGTGGCGCTGGGGTGCATCGGCGCGGTCGTCTCGGGCCTGCGCATGGCTTGGCTGCGCCGGCCCGCGGGCGCCGGCTGGCCCGTGCCTGCGCTGCCTGCATCGGGCTGGCGCGCCGTGCCCATCGGGCTGTGGCTGGTGCTGGCTGCGCTGGCCTACGCCCAACCCGTGTTCGCCTGCAGCCTGCTCGTCTATGGTGTGGCTGAGGGCATCACCGCCGTGTGGCGTCGCCCGGTACCCGACGCCGCATGATCGCAAGAGCGTTTTTCTTCGCAGCCTCTGAAGGAGTTTTTCGTATGAGCCTCTCGACCCTGACCCGGCGCGCCGCGCTGATTGTCGCCAGCACGCTGGCCCTGTCTGTCCAGGCCCACGACTACCGTGTGGGCGATCTCGTCATCGATCATCCTTGGGCTCGCGCCACCGCACCAGGCCAAAAGGCCGGCGGCGCCTACCTGAAAATCGAAAACCGGGGGCCGAGCGCAGACCGGCTGCTGTCGGCTGCTGCGCCGGCCGAGCGGGTCGGCCGCACCGAGCTGCACAGCATGCGCATGGAAGGCACCGTGATGCGCATGCGTGAAGTCGCCGCCATCGACATCCCGGCCGGCCAAACCGTGGCGCTGGAACCCGGCGGGCTGCACATCATGATGATGGGCTTGACATCGCCGCTGAAGGCCGGCGAGACGCTGCCCTTGGTGCTCCGCTTCGAGAAGGCCGGCTCGGTCACGGTGCAAGTCCAGGTCGAAGCGCTCGGCTCCGCGCCTGCGAAAGGTCATGAAGCCGGCGGCCACCACAAGCACTGAAGTGCCGAAACCCTCCCCCAAGTGAGAGGCCGGCCCGGCGCTCGCGATGGGGGATACTTCCAAGCGGGGAGCGGCCCGGATGCGCCCCCTGAAGAGGAGGAGGCCCATGCTCGATCCGTCCATCCCGGTGGCCTTGGTGTTGGGCAGTGGCGGCGCGCGCGGCCTGGCTCACATTGGGGTCATCCGTGCGCTGCGTGAGGACGGTGCCTATCGCATTCATTCCATCACCGGCAGCTCGATGGGCGCTCTGGTGGGCGGTCTGTACGCTGCCGGCAAGCTCGAGGCCTACACCGACTGGGTGTGCGGCCTGTCGCGCACCGACGTCTGGGCCCTGATGGACTTCTCGTTCACCCGACGCGGGCTGATCGAGGGCGAGCGCCTCATGAACAAGCTGGCCGATCTGGTGGGCGATGCCCGCATCGAGGAGCTGCCACTGCCTTTCACGGCCGTGGCCTCGGACATCCGGCGCCGACGCGAGGTCTGGTTGAACGAGGGATCGCTGTTCGAGGCCATCCGCGCTTCGATCGCGGTGCCGGGCCTGTTCACCCCGCTGGAGCGACGCGGCGTGACCCTGGTGGACGGCGGCCTGCTCAGCCCGCTGCCGATCGCACCCAGCCTGCGCCATGGCGCCGAGCGCATCGTCGCCGTCTCGCTCAACGGCCCGCCACTGCCCCGCTCGCGCAACGGTTCGGGGCCAGGCAGCGCGACCGCCGACGAGCCGCCGCGCACGGCCTTGCAGCGCTGGATCGAGCGCACGCGCGACAGCCTCGGACTGGCGCGCGGCAGCGACGAACCCTCCGACGATGCCTTCGACATCATCAGCCGGTCGCTGGAGGCGATGCAGGACCGCATCGCGCGCTACCAGATCGCGGCCTACCGGCCTGACATTCTGGTGGAGATCCCCGCCAACGCCTGCGGGCTGCTCGACTTCCATTGCGCCGAACGGATGATCGCGATGGGCCATGCACAAGCCCGTGCCGCACTGGAGCGCTCCCGCGACATGATCCCGGGCGCCGGGTTCTGAACGGCCTGCGTTCTGCACACTGACACTGCGGCGACAATGCCCGCATGGCTCAATACTTCGAAGTCCATCCCGACAACCCGCAGCCGCGCCTGCTGAAGCAGGCTGCGCAGATCCTGCATGGCGGCGGGGTCGTGGCGATCCCCACCGATTCGAGCTACGCCCTGGTCTGCCATCTGGACGACAAGGCGGCCGCCGAGGCGCTGCGCCGCATCCGCGGCGTGGACGACAAACACCACCTCACGCTGCTGTGCCGTGATCTGTCCGAGCTGGCCAGCCATGCGCGCGTGGACAACCGGCAATACCGCCTGCTCAAGCTGGCCACGCCGGGTCCCTACACCTTCATCCTGGAAGCCACCAAGGAGGTGCCGCGGCGGGTATCGCACCCCTCGCGGCGCACGATCGGCCTGCGCGTGCCCGACCACCGCGTCACGCAGGCGCTGCTGGAGGTGTTCGGCCAGCCGCTGCTGGGCACCACCCTGATCGCCCCCGGCGAGAGCGATCCGATGAACGACCCGCGGGAAATCCGCGAGCGGCTGCAAAAGCAGATCCAGGCGGTGATCGACGCCGGGGCCTGCCCTCGCGAAGCCACCACAGTGATCGACCTCAGCGGCGACGAACCGGTGCTGGTGCGGCTGGGCCGGGGAGACCCGCTGTCGCTGGGGCTGGCGCCGCAGTGAGCGTCAGGAGCCGGTGGTGTCGCGTGCGGGTGTGGTGGCGCCACACCCTGTGGGCACCCAGCGGCACAGCATGCGGTGCAGCACCGTGGCATCCAGCGGCTTCGTGAGGAAGTCGTTCATCCCGGCCTCGAGCGCCGCGTCGCGCTCGGACACCAGGGCCGCGGCCGTCAGCGCGATGATGGGCAGCTCCTGGGCCCCGAACCAGCGGCGCAGTTCCCGTGCGGCCTCGATCCCCCCCATCCCCGGCATCTGCAGGTCCATCAGCACCAGCGCATAGGGGCGGTGCTCGCTGGCGGCCGCCCGCACGGCCTCGATGGCCGAGCGACCGTCGCTGCAATGGGCCACATCCAGGCCCCATTGTTCGAGCATCGCCACGCCGATGAGCAGGTTGACCGGGTTGTCCTCGACCAGCAGCACACGCAGGCCCCGCAGGTTGACGGATTCTTCCGCCGGCGCCTGGGCGATGGCCTCCTCGTCGGTCCACGGCAACGGCAGCTCGACCCAGAAAGTGCTGCCGCGGCCGGGCTGGCTGTCCAGACCGACCTCCCCCCCCATGAGCTGCGCCAGTTCGCGACAGATCGACAGCCCCAGGCCGGTGCCGCCATGGCGGCGCGTCGCGGAAGTGTCGGCCTGGCTGAACGGGCGGAACAGCCGGCCCTGCTGCTCGGCCGGGATGCCCGGGCCGGTGTCGCTCACGCTCAGGCGCACGCGCTCGCCCCCGGCACGCCCGGCTCGGAGCACCACCTCGCCGCGCTCAGTGAACTTCAGGGCATTGGACAGGTAATTGCCCACGATCTGGCGCAGGCGCACGGCATCCCCGCGCACCCTGGCCGGCAGGTCCTCCGCCAAGACCAGCCGCAGCGCCAGGCCCTTGGCCTGGGCCGTCTCACCGTGAGCGCGCTCCAGGCCCTGCAACAGGCGGTGCAGGTCGAAAGGAGCCGATTCGATCGCGAGCTGGCCCGCCTCGATCTTGGACAGGTCGAGGATGTCGCTGATGATGTCGCGCAGCACCTGCGCGCTCTCCAGGATGCGCTGCAGGTAGTCAAGGCGGCGGCGTTCGTCGATGTCGCTGCGCAGCGCCAGGCGGGCCATGCCCAGCAGGCCGTGCAGCGGCGTGCGCAGCTCGTGGCTCGTGTTGGCCAGGAAGGCGCTCTTGGCACGGCTGGCGGCCTCGGCGGCATCGCGCGCGGCCGCCAGTTCCTGCTCGAAGCGCTTGCGCTCGGTGATGTCCTCGACGATCCAGATGGTGCCGCCCACGGCAGGCTCGACACGATCGACCGCACGACCACGCACCTTGCACCACAGCGTGCTGCCGTCGCGCCGCGCCATCAACGACTCGGTCTCGAAGGGCTCGCCGCGCGACAGCACCGGGCCGGCCTCGCGGCCGATGCGCTGGTAGTCCTGTGCGCTGCACCACACCACCGAACCCGGCTGGCCGGTCAGCGTGCCCGGCGGCCAGCCGAAAATCTCCTCCATGCGCGGGTTGGCATGCACGAAGACACGGTCGCGCGTGAAAGCAATGCCGATGGAGGCATTCTGCAAGATGGCATCTTGCTGCAGGCGCACACGTTCGATCTCCGAGACGTCGCGCACATTGAGCACGAGGTAGGACAGGCCCTGCCAGTCGAAGCACGAGCCCGAGACCAGCATCTTGAGCACCTGGCCGCTCTTGATGCGGAAATGGACGACCAGGTCGCGCACTGCGTGCTCGCGTGCGATCGCCTCCAAGAGCCGCTGGCGGTCAGCGGCGTGGACCCAAATGCCCAGCTCGGAAGATGTCCTGCCGATCACCTCCTCGGGGGTGTAGCCGGTGATGCGTGTGAACTCGGCATTGACCATCACGTAGCGGCCGGTGGCCCGCTCGGTGAGAGTGATGCAGTCCGGGCTGGTCTCGAACACATGGCGCAGCAGCTGCGGCGCGCGCTCCAGGCTCGTTTGGGCCGCCGGCCGCCTGGAACGCTGGTGGGGGTTCATACAGGCCGCCCGCTTCGGCTGCGGCTCACACCGCCGCCGTGACCACCACTTCGATGCGCCACTCGGGCCGCGCGAGCCGTGCTTGCACCGTGGCACGCGGTGGGGCCTGGCCCGGGACCTCGCCGATCCAGGCATCCCAGACTTCGTTCATGCCGTCGTAATCGGCCAGATCGGCCAGGAAGATCTGCGCCATCAGGATGCGGTCCTTGCCACTGCCGGCCTGCGCCAGCAGCCGATCGATCGCGGCCAGCACCTGGGCCGTCTGTCCGCGGATGTCCTGGGTGCCGTCCTCGGGCACCTGGCCGGCCAGGTAGACCGTGCCGTTGTGCACCGCCATCTCGGACAGGCGCGCTCCGGGGTGGAAACGTTGCACCATGGGGAATCCTTCAGTGACGTTTGCGGGGGGGCCGGTGGGACCCTGCCGGTGCCGGCGGCACGGCCTTCTGGCCGATGCGGCTCTCGGTGCCGGCGATCAGCTTCTGAATGTTCGCACTGTGACGCCACACCAGCAACAGGCTCATCAGCAAGATGGCCCCGGCCACCGGTCCCGCCCCCCAGATGAGCATCTGGTAGAACGGCGCGAAGACCGCCGCGGTGATCGAGGCCAGCGAGGCGTAGCGGAAGAAGACGGCAATGATGAGCCAGGTCAGCAGCGTCGCCAGCCCGAGCCAGGGGTTGATGCCCAGGAGCACGCCCGCGGCTGTGGCCACGCCCTTGCCACCCTGGAAGCGGAAAAACACCGGCCAGAGGTGGCCGATGAAGGCCGCCACCCCCACCAGCGCCGCCGTGCCCGCGCCCATGCCGTAGGCTGGCCCGAACAGCAGCACGAGCACCACTGGCACATAGCCCTTGAGGGCATCGAACACCAAGGTCAGGATGGCCGCCGCCTTGTTGCCCGAGCGCAGCACGTTGGTGGCGCCGGGGTTGCCCGAGCCGTAGGTGCGCGGGTCGTGCAGACCCATCAGCCGGCTGATGATCACGGCAAACGACAGCGAGCCGAGCAGGTAGCCGGCGGCGATGGCGGCCAGGGCGTAGGCAGTCTCCATGGACGGTCTTGGCGATGTGGGTGAAATGCGTAGGACGCCTATTCTGCACTGGCGCACCGCACCGGCCGCGCTCCCAGCCGCTCGGTCAGCACCGCGGGCTCCAGCCCGACGAGGTAGCCGCGGCGGCCGCCGTTGATGCAGATGCGCGGCAACTCCAGGATGCCGGCCTCCACATAGACCGGCATGGCCTTGCGCGTGCCGAAGGGCGAGGTGCCCCCCACCTTGTAGCCGCTGTGACGCTCGGCCACCTCGGGCCGACAAGGCTCGACCTTCTTGGCGCCGATCTCGCGCGCCAGGGCCTTGAGGCTCACCTGACGGTCACCGTGCATCAGCACCAGGAGTGGGCGGCCGTCCTGGTCCTGCATCACCAGGGTCTTGACGATCCGATGCTCGTCCAGCCCGAGTTGGCGCGCCGACTCGGCGGTGCCGCCATGCTCGACATAGTCGTAGACGTGCTCGCTGAAAGACACCCCCTGCCGGCGCAGCCACTGCGTGGCCGGGGTCTCGCTGACGTGTGGCGTTCGGGCCATGACGCCCGAGGTCACTGCGCCGGGTCGCGCATCTCCCAGCGGATGCGGTCGATGGCTTCGAGCAGCTCGGGCGACAACGTGGTGCCATAAGCGGCCACGTCCTCGTCGAGCTGTGCCAGGCTGGTGACGCCGATGATCGTGCTCGTCACCTGCCACTTCGTGTAGCAGAAGGCCAGGGCCATCTGCGTGGGCGTGAGCCCATGCTCGCGCGCCAGGGCGTTGTAGCGACGGGCCGCCGCCAGGGCCTCGGGGCGGCCCCAGCGCTGCTGACGCATGGATTCGAACTGCGCGAGCCGGCCCTTGGCGCCGCCCGTCAGGCCGCCCTCGTCGTACTTGCCGGTCAGCAGCCCGAAGGCCAGCGGCGAATACGCCAGCAGCGAGACGCCGTGGCGGTGCATCACCTCGTCCAAACCGTTCTCGACCGAGCGATTGACCAGGCTGTACGGGTTCTGCACGGTGGCCACGTGCGGCAGGCCATGCTGTTCGGCCACACGCACGAACTCGGCCACGCCATAGGGCGTCTCATTGGACAGACCGATCGCACGCACCTTGCCCTCGCGCACCAGGCGCCCCAGGGCATCGAGCTGCTCGTGGATCGACGACACGGGCCTGTCGCGCGAAGGGTCGAAGTACAGCGCCCCGAACATCGGCACGTTGCGCACCGGCCAGTGGATCTGGTAGAGGTCGATGACATCGGTGTGCAACCGCCGAAGGCTGTCGTCGCAAGCCTTGAGGATGTCCTGCGCCTTCAGGTCGGCGCTGCCCTGGCGGATCCATCCGTAGCCGCGCACCGGGCCGGCCACCTTGGTGGCCAGCACCAGCCGCTCGCGCACCCCGGGGCGCGAGACGAACCAACGGCCCAGGATGCGTTCGGTGTCGCCGTAGCGTTCGGCCGAGGGCGGCACGGGGTACATCTCGGCCGTGTCGAGGAAGTTGAGCCCCAGCTCCAGCGCACGATCGAGGATGCGGTGCGCGGTGGCTTCATCGACCTGTTCGCCGAAGGTCATGGTGCCCAAACAGACAGGCGTGACGTGCAGGCCGCTGTGGCCCAGGGTGCGCAGGGGCATTGCAGAGTTCATGGTGCAAGTGTGCCAAAGCGCGAAGCGGCCTGCACGTGCAGCCCCTGCGACCCCGCCGGCGATGCCCAGACCTCACAGCGGCCCGGGTAACAGCTTCAAGCCCAGCCAAGCCACGCTGATCACCGCATTGACCGGCACGCTGATCGCCGAGGGCACGAAGAACAGCGCCGCCAGCAGGGCCGCGCCGCCGGCCAGTTCGACCAGCGCGCCCAACACGAAGAGGACGACCCCCAGGGTGGACCAGCGGCGCAGATAGGTGGGCAGCCAGCGCGCCTGTTCGCGGTTGTGACGCCAGGCGGCAGAACGCTCGAACACCGTCCCCCGGCCTGCATCGCGGAACAGCCAGGCGAAGAACCAGTAGCGGTACAGCAGGGTGCGAAACCCCGGGGCCGGCGGGGCAGGCGGCATCATCAGCTCGTTCATCGCAAACCTCCGTGGCTGGCGCGCGCGGGCGGGCGCTACATCACGCTTGACGTTCAAGATGGTTGCTCAGGCTGCCATGGTGCGCCGAGGGCCGGGCGGTGTCCATGCCCTCCCCCACGGACGGGCGGGCCACGGCCCGGCGGCAGGGCAGCGGCACAGTGCAGCCTTGACCGCAGTGAAGACCGGGACGGCCAGGCATGGCACCATCAACACTCCAATGCCCGTCCTGGAACCTGCCCATGCCCGTCGAAATCACCCACAACCCTGCCGCGCAGCGCTTCGAGGCGGCGCTCGATGGCCTGCTCTGCGTCGCCGACTACGAACTGCGCGACGGCGTCATGCACATGACCCACACCGGCGTGCCACCGGTCTTGCGCGGGCAGGGCATCGCGGCGCAGCTCGTGCAAGCCGCGCTCGACCATGCACGCGCCCACGGGCTCAAGGTCGATCCGCTGTGCTCCTATGTGCGGACCTACATGCAGCGCCACCCCGAGACCCAGGCGCTATGGGCACGGTGAGTGCCACGCCGCCGCCGGCACGGGTGGTGCTCGATTTCTGGTTCGACGGCGATGACGGCACATCGCGCGGGCAGCCGCGGGCCCAGTGGTTCCGTAAGGACCCGGGCTTCGACCGCCTGATCGCCTCGCGCTTCGGCCCCTGGCTGGAGCAGGCCCTCGCCGGCGGGCTGCAGGACTGGACGGCCACGCCGGACGGCACGCTCGCGCTCATCCTGGTGCTCGACCAGTTCAGCCGCAATGTCCACCGGGGCAGTCCGCGCGCTTTTGCCGGTGATGCCCGGGCCCTGGCGCTGGCCCAGGGCCTGGTGTCCACCGGCGAGGACCGGCGCCTGTCGAGTCTGCAGCGCTGGTTCGCGTACCTGCCGTTCGAGCATGCGGAGGACATCGCCGAGCAGGACGAGAGCGTGCGCCTGTTCACCGCGCTGGCCGCTGAGGATGCCCGCCTGGCCGATGCGCTGGACTATGCCCACCGCCATCGCGATCTGATCCTGCGGTTCGGGCGCTTTCCACATCGCAATGCGGTGCTGGGCCGGACCAGCACTGCCGAGGAAGAGGCCTACCTGGCCCAGCCGGGTGCGGGCTTCTAACGCGTCGCGGTGCCGGCCCTGGCCTCTCGCCCCCCGGGCGATCGAGCGCCGCCTCTCAGGACAAGCCGTCTCCGGCCGTCGGGCCAACGGGCCGCACCGGGGCGGGGCCGGGCAGCAGCTCGGGCTGCCAGCGCAGCAGCGTGCGCTGCAGCTGGTCCAGCGTGAAGGGCTTGCCCAGGAAATCGTCCATGCCGGCGGCCTGGCCACGCTGGCGCACTTCGGGCTCGGGGTTGCCCGTGACCGCAACGACCGGGGTGCGACCGCGGCCCGCCTGGCGTTCGATCGCGCGCAGCTTTTCGGTCGCGGTGAGCCCGTCCATCCCGGGCATCTGCACGTCCATGAGCACGATGTCGAAGGTCTGCTCGGCAAAGCGGTTGAGCGCCTCCTTTCCGTCGCCGGCCACCACCACGGCCAGACCCAGGCGCTCGAGCATCGCCTGGGTCATGACCTGGTTGACGGGGTTGTCGTCCACCAGCAGGACACGGCCGGCCAGCACCGCACGCTCGGCCGCCGGCGGCGCCGGCAGCGTCGGCCCGGGCATCGGGCGGCCGCTCTGACGGCGGGCGTGCAAGGCCCACCGCAGGCCGTCGTGCAACGCGTGCGGGCGCACCGGCTTGGACAGCACGAACACGCCATCGAGCATGCCCATCGTGGTGTCGCTGGAGACCCCGCGCATCAGCAGCACCGGCAGGCCGGCTTCGCGGGCCATCTGCTCCAGGCGGTCGTGCCCGCGCGCGCCCAGCAGCTTTTCGTCGAGCAAAATGGCGTTGATGCCCTGATCGCGCAGCACCTGCAGCTCGGCCTGGGTGGGCGGCACCGGCTTGACCTCATAGCTCACGCCGAACTCGCGCAAACCGGCCTGCACATGCTGCACCAGCCGCAGGTAGTTGGCCACCACCAGCACATGCAGCGGCACGCCGGGCGGCAGGCCGGCACTGGGCTGTTCGATGTGATCGAGCGTCAGCTCCAGCGTGAAGACCGAGCCCTTGTGCGGCTCGCTGCGCGCCGAGATCCTGCCCCCCATGAGCTGGACCAGCTCGCGGCAGATCGCCAGGCCCAGGCCGGTGCCCCCGGAGGCACGGGTGGTGGACTCATCGCTGCGCGGAAAGGCTTCGAACAGCCGGGGCAGGAGTTCGGGGGCGATGCCCACGCCGGTGTCCTGCACCTCGATGTGCAGGCGGGCCTGACCCTCGGACAAGCCCTCGGGCTCGATCCCGATCTGGATGTGTACTCCGCCACGGACGGTATAGCGCACGGCGTTGGACACCAGATGGCCCAGCACCTGGCGCAGCCGGGTCGGGTCCACCCGCACGACGGCCGGCACCTCGGGCGCCAGCCCCAGCGTGAGCTCCAGACCCTTCTCGTGCGCCACGGCCGCGTGCAGCTCCAGGGCATCGAAGGCCAGCTCGCGCAGATCGGTCTCCACGGGCTCGAGCTCCATGCGCCCGGCCTCGATCTTGGTGTAGTCGAGCACATCGTTGACCAGGGCCATCAGCGTGTCCAGGCTCTGGCGCTGCAAGGCCACGATCTGCTGTTGGCGGGCATCGAGTGGCGTGCTGCGCAGCAATTCGATCGCACCGAGGATGCCGTTGATGGGGGTGCGCACCTCATGGCTCATGTTGGCCAGGAAGCGGGCCTTGACCTGCGAGGCGGCCAGGGCCTCGTCGCGTGAGCGTCGCAACTCGCGCAGGGCCAACGTGAGCTCGCGGCGCAAGCCGCGACGTAGCGTCAGGGCATACAGCACGAAGCAGCCGAACAGCACCAGCGCAGCGGCCGCCCAGACCCCGCCGTCGAGAGCACGCTGCGCCGCCGCGGTGGGCGACAGATCGGGCAGCCCCAGCCGGTTGACGGCCCAGGGCGTCAACGCCAGCACCACCAGGATGGCCCCACCGAGCATCAGGCCCTCGCGCCGCGCACCGGTCAGCATCCACATCATCGGCAGCAGCACCAACCACCACAGCGTCGGTGCGGTCCAGCCCCCCAGCAGCCAGGTGAGCGCCACCAGCACGGCGGCGAGCGACACCATCAGCGCGGCGATGCCCCGCCGGATGCGCCCGGTGCGGGCCACGTAGACCGACACCACCAGAGCCGGAGGCAGGTAGGACGCGATCACCCCGACCAGCACGGGCCGTTGCAGCCACCAGAAATAGGCCGCCAGGCCGAAGGCCGCCGCCAGGCTGAGGGCCATGGTGAACCAGAACAGGCGCTCGCGCATGCGCGCTTCGAGCTGCGCGGGTTCGCGCACCTGCGGCCGCCGCCAGGACCTCGTGTCGTCGGCTTGTGCGCAAGGGGGGGTGGCCCGCACCGAGGCAGCCTCGGTGGTGCTGGGAGCGGGCAGCGGGGGCATGGACATGCGGGCTCGGAGGGTGGGGGTGGTGGGCGGCCGCAAGCCTCGGTCACGCAGACAGCTTACCCCAGCTCGGGGTGGATGTCCCAGTCGATGTCGCCGCCCAGCACCACCAGCTGGCCTTGCCAGCGCAGGCTGATGGAGACGGTGACGCACAAGTGGGCGCCGTGAACGGTCAGGTACGGTCGCGTGACCTGCACACGCCCGAATTGGTCCAGCGCCCGGCGAAAGTAGGGCCTGCGCGCCCAGCGTGCGCCGCTGGCATCGCGCAGCGGCGCGAACTGCGCGGAGCGCTTGGCCTCGAAACCCGGCGCGGTGACGTTGTGCCCGATCTGCAGCCCCTGCTCATCGATCAGGTAGCACAGCTCGGCCCCGGGCAGCATCAGGAACTCCTGGCAGCACACCTCCAGCGGCAGGCCGGCTTGCAGCAAGGTGGCGGCGTGACCGATGGCGTTCATGTACGGCGCCACGCGCTCACGCTCGGCGCGCTTGTCGGCCTCGAAACGGGCATCGAAACGCTGCCACACCGCATCGATCACCCGCCGGGGCTCGTCATGCCCCACCAGCACCGGCGCAGGACGCGAGAACAGATAGCCCTGCACGAAGTCCACATCGGCCTGCAGCGCGAGATAGGCCTCGTCCATCGTCTCGATGCCTTCCATCAGCACCATGGCCCCGCAGGCATGCAGCAGCGAGACCATCTGCGTGGCAATGCGGCCGATGCGCGGCTCGGTGGCCGCGCGACGCACGAGGCTGCGGTCGAGTTTGACGATCTCGGGGCGGATGCGCCAGACCCGGTCGAAGTTCGAATGGCCCGCCCCGAAGTCGTCCAGTGCCAGCAGGCAGCCCAACTCCCGGGCCTCGGCGACCGCACGCTCGAAGCCCTGGTCGCGTCCGACCATGTCCTCGGTCACCTCCAGCACCACCTGGGATGGCTTCAGCCCGAAGCGCTCGAGCAGGGCGCGCATGTAGCGCTGCCCGCCCAGATCGGGGCCGCGCACGAACACCCCGGGGTGGATGTTCAGGAAGAGCCACGGGTGGTCCGGCCCCGCCAGCGCGCTGAAGTTGCCCACATGCACCAGCCGGCACAGGCGGTCCAGCCGCACCAGGTCGTCGGGCGAAGTCGCCGCCGCCAGGACCGACGGCGGCGCCACGGCGCGGCCCTGCTCATCCAGCGCCCGCAGCAGCGCCTCATGCCCGACGGCCCGGTGGTGGGACAGGCTGTAGATCGGCTGGAACTGGGAGTGCAGGCGGTAGCGGCCGTGGCGGGCCGTCCAGCGCCCATCCTCCTGTCGCTCGCCGGCAGCCAGCAAGGCCAGCACGGCCTCATCGGCCGGTAAGGCTGGTGAAGGATCGGGGGGTGGCGACGGGTCCACGAACGAAGGCACGACGATGCAATGCGCTCATTGTGGCCGAGAAATCCCGCCGCGGCCGATCGTCTCCCGGCTGCGGTCGTGAAGCTGTGCTACCGTGACGCCCCGTCCCCTCCCCCAGCCCCCCAGGGCCGGGTCTCACGCAGAAAGGATCCCCATGATCACCACCGCCTCCGGGCTGCAGTACGAAGACACCGTGGCTGGCCACGGCGACGAGGCGCGCGCCGGCCGCCACGTCACGGTGCATTACACCGGCTGGCTCTATGAGGACGGCCGGCCTGGTGCCAAGTTCGACTCCAGCAAGGACCGCAACGATCCTTTCGTGTTCCCCTTGGGCGCCGGCATGGTGATCCGCGGCTGGGACGAAGGCGTCCAAGGCATGAGGGTGGGCGGCACGCGCCGCCTGGTCATCCCGCCGCAGCTTGGCTATGGTGCCCGCGGCGCCGGCGGCGTGATTCCGCCGAACGCGACGCTGCTGTTCGAGGTGGAACTGCTGGCCGTCTGACATGCCCGACGTCGACTTCGAACTGCGCGGCGGGCACATCGAGCTGCACGCCCTGCTCAAACTCGCCGGCGCCGCCGGCAGCGGCGGCCACGGCAAGGCCCTGGTGGCGGCCGGCCGCGTCGAGGTCGATGGTCAGCCCGAGACGCGCAAGGCTGCCAAGATCCGCGCCGGCCAGGTCGTCACGATCGATGGCCTGCGCATCCATGTGAAGGCCCCTGCCTGAGCAGCCCCCGCAACCATGACCGAGTGGCAGTGGATCTTCTCGGCGGTCAGCGCCGTGGTGCTCTTCCTCTTCGGTCTGTCGGGCTTTTCGCAGGAACTGATGACCGCAGGCGGTGAACGCCTGCGCGCCTGGCTGGGCCGCGCCACCGCCAATCGCTATGCAGCCGCCCTGCTGGGAGCGGGTTTCACCGCCTTCATCCAGTCGTCCTCGGCCGTGTCCTCGCTGGCGATTGCGCTGGTGGACGCCGGCGTGCTGGGTTTTCGCGGGGCACTCGCGGTGCTGCTGGGCGCCAACGTGGGGACCACGGCCACGGCCTGGCTCGTCTCGCTCAAGCTGACGGCGCTTGGGCCTGTGGCACTGACCCTGGGGGCCCTGGTCTCGGCGGTGGCGCCTACGCGGTGGAAGCCCGCTGGCAAGGTGCTTTTCTACTTCGGTTTCGTGCTGTTTGCGCTCGATCTCATTGGGATTGCATTGGCTCCGCTGCGCGAGAGCCCGGCCGTGCTGGAGGTGCTGGCCCAGGCCGGCAACCCCTGGGTGGGCGTGATGGCCGGCATCGTCATCACGGCGCTCTTGCAGAGTTCCTCGGTCACCACCGGCCTGGCCGTGGTGCTGGTGCAGCAGCAGGTGCTCACGCCCGAAGCGGCCGTCTACCTGGTGGTGGGTTCGAACGTGGGCACCACGGTGACGGGCCTGATCGCGTCGCTGTCGATGGGGTCGCTGGCGCGCCGCACGGCCGTCATCAACACCGGCTTCAAGCTCGCGGGAGCCCTGATGTTCGCGCCGGTGCTGATCGTTTTCGCACAGGCCGTGGTGAAGCACTCGCCCACACCGGACATGGCGGTGGCCGTGGCCCATCTGATGTTCAACATCGCCACGAGCGCCCTGTTCCTCATCTTCCTGCCCGCGTATGCACCGCGGCTGGAGCACTGGGCCCTGCCGGCCCGCCCCTGAGCCTCAGAGCATGGCTTGCATGAAGGCCACGTCGAGCCAACGGTCGAACTTGTAGCCGCCTTCGCGGATCACGCCGGCCACCGTGAAGCCCAGGGCCTCGTGCAGGCGCACCGAGGCGACATTGGCGGCATCGACCACGCCCACCATGCTGTGGAAGCCCCGTTCGCGCGCATGGGCCATCACCGCCGGCAGCAGCAGCTTGCCCAGGCCGCGGCCGCGCCAGTCGCGGTGCAGATAGACCGAGTGCTCGCAGGTGAAGCGCCAGCCCTCGCGAGGGCGGAACAGGCCGTAGTTGGCATAGCCGACCACCTGGTCCTCATCGGTGACGGCCACGAAGAAGCGGTGGCCGTCGGCCCGCTTGGCCAGCCATTGCGCCACCTGTTCGTCAAGCGTGCGCTCGGCGTACTGGTAGGTGGCGGTGCTGTGGCGCACTTCCTCGTTGTAGATCTCGAGCACGGCGGGCATGTCGTCCTCGCGCGCGGCGCGCACGCTCACGCCCGAGCGCAGGTCCCGCAGCATCGTGGTGCTGGCGTCCGGGCAGGCACCGTGGAACTCGATCGAGGCCTTCACCGCCGTGGGCACTGCGGTCAGCTCGACGCGGCGGAAGCCCTGTTGGGCGAAGAAGCCCTCGGCCGTGGTGGTGCGCAGCACGGCCCACTGGGCGCCTCGCTGGCGGGCCTGGCGCAGGGCCGCACGCACCATCTGCCCGCCCAGGCCCTGGTGCCCGGTGCGCGCCACCACCGAGCGCAGCAGCACGCCCTCACCGTGGAACTCCAGGCCGGCGCAGCCCATCAGAGCGCTGGCATCACGCGCCACAAGAAAGTCGGCCAGATGCTCGGCCACACCCGCGGTGGGCAAGGCATGCTCGCGCAGCAAGGCCTCGATGGCCGGCAAATCGCCGGGCTCGGCGGCGCGCAGGTGCTGGGCGTGGGGCAGGTCGGCGTGCGGGGACAAGGAGAGCTCCTGGAATGCGCAAGGGCCCCAGTATGCCGCCAGCCGCTACAATGAGCTCCTGTCATTGGGGAGTAGCCTCCCTCCTTCGCGACATCGGCGCGATGAGAGGGTCCTGTGTCAACAGGCTTGCCCGCTTGCGGGCATGGCACAGGGGGTCGACCGGACTTGGCGAGACCTTTGACCGTGCCCGCCCGCGTGCCGGGGGCGGGTGCGGTCATGGGTGTCAACGCCGGCCGGAGAACCTTGTCCCGTGGAAGCCTTTCTCATCTCGACCGGCCTCGTCGCCCTTGCGGAAATGGGCGACAAGACGCAGTTGCTCTCGTTGCTGCTGGCCGCTCGCTACCGCCGCCCCATTCCCATCCTGCTCGGCATCTTCGCCGCCACCCTGGCCAACCATGCAGGAGCCGGCGCGCTGGGCGCCTGGATCACCTCGGCGGTGGGCGCCGAGGTGATGCGCGGGGTGCTGGGCTTGTCCTTCCTCGCGATGGCGGTGTGGATGCTCATCCCGGACAGGCTGGACGAAACCCAAGGGGTGCAGTCCGCACGCTTCGGCGTCTTCGGCACCACGGCGCTGGCCTTTTTCCTGGCCGAGATGGGCGACAAGACCCAGGTCGCCACCGTGGCGCTGGCGGCCCAGTACGCGGCCTTCACCGCGGTGGTGCTGGGTACCACACTGGGCATGATGATCGCCAACGCACCGGCGGTGCTGCTGGGCGAGCGCCTCACGCGGCGCTTGCCGATCGGGCAGATCCACCGCTTGGCCGCCGCCCTCTTTTTGCTGCTGGGCCTGCTGGCCCTGTTCGACGTCGGCCAGGTGTTCTGATCACAACTCGGCCATGCGCCGGCCCAAGTGAGCCAGGGCCTCGTCGACCTGGTCGATGAGGATGAGGCACAGGTCGCCCTCGCGCAGGCTTGCCAGCGCCGCATCGATCGCGGCGAACTCGCCGCGGATCTCCTGGATGTCGCGCGTACGGCTGACCCCTTGGAGGCCCTCGCGCAACAGCGCCAGCACCTCGCCATCGGCGCGGCCGCGCTGGCATTGGTCCTGGTAGAGGATCACGGTGTCGAAGGCCGTGCCCAGGATGCGCGTTTGTTGCCGGATGTCGTCGTCTCGGCGGTCGCCCGCACCGCTGATCACGACGGTGCGGCGTTTCGCCGGCATCGCCTCGACGGCGCGCACCAGCGCGCCCATCGCGTCGGGGTTGTGGCCGTAGTCGGCGATCACGGTGGCGCCGCGCACGGTGAAGACATTGAAGCGCCCCGGCGCGTTGTCGGCATCGCTCTCGAAGGTCAGCAAGCCGGTGCGGATGGCATCCCAGCCGGCGCCGGCCGCCCAGGCCGCCGCCACGGCGGCCATCGCGTTCTCGACCTGGAAGCCGATGGTGCCGTTGCGCGTGAGCGGCACCTCGGCCAGCGGAAAGCGGTGCTTGGCACCGGCCTGTTCGGCCACGATGTCCCCGCGGTCCACATAGACCACGCGGTGGCCCTGCACGCGATGGGCGGCCATCACCGGGTGGAAGCGGTCGGCCGCGAAATAGGTGACCTCGCCGGGGCAGTTCTCGGCCATCGCTGCGACGATCGGGTCGGCTGCGTTGAGCACGGCCATGCCGGTGGGCGCGACGTTCTGGACGATGACACGCTTGAGCACGGCCAGGTCCTCGACGGTGGTGATGTAGTTCAGGCCCAGGTGGTCGCCCAGGCCGATGTTGGTGACCACGGCCACCTGGCAGCGGTCGAAGCCCAGGCCTTCGCGCAAGATGCCGCCGCGCGCGGTCTCGAACACCGCGGCGTCCACGTCCGGGTGGGCCAGCACGTTGCGCGCGCTGCGCGGGCCGCTGCAGTCGCCGGTGTCGATGCGCCGGCCCTGGATGTAGACGCCGTCGGTGTTGGTCATGCCCACGCGCCAGCCCTGGCGCGACAGGATGTGCGCGGTCAGGCGCACCACCGTGGTCTTGCCGTTGGTGCCGGTGACGGCCACCAACGGGATGCGGCCGTCCTCGCCCGGCGCGAACATGGCGTCGATGATGGCCTCGCCAACCGGGCGGCCCTTGCCGTAGGAGGGGCTCAGGTGCATGCGCAGCCCCGGCGCGGCATTCACCTCCACCACACCGCCGCCTTGCGCCTCCAGGGGTTGCTGCAGGCTCTCGCACACCACATCCACCCCGCAGATGTCCAGGCCGATCATGCGCGCGGCATCGACGGCCCGTGCCGCCACCTCGGGGTGGACATCGTCCGTCACATCGGTGGCCGTGCCGCCGGTGCTCAGGTTGGCGTTGTTGCGCAGCACGACACGCCGGCCCTTGGGCGGAATGTCGTCCGGCCCGAAGCCCTGCTGGGCCAGTCGGGCCAGGGCGATGTCATCGATGCGCATGCGCGTGAGCGGCGTCGCATGGCCGTCGCCGCGGCGCGGGTCGGTGTTGGCCTGGTCCACCAGTTCGCGGATGCTGTGCAGGCCGTCGCCGATCACATGCGGCGGGTCGCGCCGGGCCGCGGCCACGAGGCGGTCCCCCACCACCAGCAGGCGGAAGTCGTAGCCGGGAATGAAACGCTCGACCAGCACCTCGTCGCTGATTGCACGCGCAGCGTCGTAGGCGATGCGCAGGTGTTCGTCGCTGACGATGTTGACGGTCACGCCCTTGCCCTGGTTGCCATCGCGCGGCTTGACCACCACCGGCCAGCCGATCTCGGCCGCAGCACGGCGGGCGTCGTCGAAGTCCGTCACCGGCCGGCCCTGGGGCACCGGCACACCGGCAGCCAGCAGCAACTCCTTGGTGAGCTCTTTGTCCTGGGCGATGGATTCGGCGATCGCCGAGGTGCGGTCCATCTCGGCGGCCTGGATGCGGCGCTGCTTGCTGCCCCAGCCGAACTGCACCATGCTGCCTTCGGTGAGGCGCCGGTAGGGGATGCCCCGCGCCACCGCGGCCTGCACGATGCTGCCGGTGCTCGGGCCCAGGCGCACGTCCTCGTCGAGTTCACGCAGGCGGGCCAGGGCGTCGGCGAGGTCGAAGGGGGTGTCCTGCGCCGCGGCCTCGCACAGCGCCTGGGCCAGTTCGAAGGCCAGGCGGCCCACCGGCTCCTCGCTGTACTCGACCACCACCTGGAACACACGTTCCTCAGGGGTGGCGGTGGTGCGGCTGAAGGTCACCGGGCATCCGGCCTGGGCCTGCAGGCCCAGCGCGGCGGCCGCCAAGGCATCGGCCATCGAGACCGCCCCGGTGTGCCCCGTGGAACACAGCGCGCCGATCTCGGGGAAGCGCGCACGCAGGCGAGCCTCGAAGCCGGGACAGGTTTCGAGGTCGAGCTCATCGTCGCGCAGGATCACCACCGCCTCGATGGCGGTGCGGCGCGTCCAGAGATTGGGGCCGCGCAGGGCCCGGATGCGGGAAACGTCCATGATGCAGGTCTTTTCGTCGGATTCAGGCGGCGCTGGCCAGAGCCGGGGTCTCGGCCGTCGCAGCGGCATGGGCGAGCACGGGCAGCGGGGCGGCAGCCGGCGGGACCGACTGGGTGGCGAAGGTCTTGATGCCAGCGCGGATCAGGTCGATCTCCATGCCCAGGCCCCAGGCCGCCGCCGAGGCGGCCATCACGGCGCCGAGCACGGCTTCGGGCGCGTGGCCTTCCACGACCGGCAGGCAGCGCCACTCAATGAGCGCGGTCTCCTTCGCGCCGTGCACCATCAGCACCCGGTGGCCGCGCAAAAAGACCGCCCGGCGGCCGGCGGCCAGGTGGGTTTCGATCACCTCGCGCTGGCCGTCGCGGGCGTAGAAGATCACGTCGCCATCGCACAGCGGGGCCATCTGCGCGGCCAGCAGGTCGTCGGCGTTGAGCACGGCCACGCCCTCGGGCAGCACCACGTCCACCTGGGTGCGCAGCACGGTGTAGAGCTGCTCGTCGTCGTGGACATGGTAGGACGCCAGCGAGGCGGCGCCAGCCACGCCAGTGACGATGCCCACCTGGCAGCGGTCGTAGGCCAGGCCGTCACGCACGATGGCCTCCGGGCCGTTCTCGATCACGGCGGCATCGACCATGCGGTTCATCAGCACACGCTGACCGGCCGCCCAGGTGGCGCGGTCGCCCGCCTCGACGCGGCGGCGGCCCAGGTACAGGCCCTCGCCGCAGGCCAGGCCCACATGGCGGCCGCCCAGGTGCAGCAGCCAGGCCAGCAGGCGGGCCGTGAGGGTGGTGCCCTGCGCACCGCTGACGCCCACCACGGGGATGCGCCCGGTCTCGCCCTTGGGGAAGAGGTGGTCGACGATGGCCTGGCCCACCGGCCGTGGCTCGCCCTCGGCCGGCTTCAGGTGCATGAGCAGGCCGGGGCCGGCGTTCACTTCGACGATGGCCCCGCCCTGCTGGGCCAGGGGACGGCCGATGTCCTCGGCCACCACGTCCACGCCGGCGATGTCCAGCCCCACCACCCGCGCAGCCAGCGCCACCATCTCGGCCACTTCGGGGTGCACCCGGTCGGTCACGTCGATGGCGAGGTTGCCATTGCGCTGTACCCGCACCTTCTGGCCGGCAGGTGGCACGGTGTCGGCGGTGCAGCCCTGGCGGGCCAGTTCCAGCACATTGGCCGGCTCGTGCAGGCGCACGATGTCCAGCGGAAAGGCCTCGTCCTCGCCGCGGCGCGGGTCGCTGTTGACCTGGGCCTCGACGAGCTGGGCCACGGTGGAGCGGCCGTCGCCCGTGACCCAGGCGGCATCGCCCCGGGAGGCGGCCACCACCCGGTCGCCCACCACCAGCAGGCGGTGTTCGCCGCCGGGGATGTAGCGCTCGACCAGCACCTCACTGCCCTCGCGCGCGGCCACATGGAAGGCGGCCTCGATGTCCTCGCGACGGCGCAGCTCGATGGAGATGCCGCGGCCGTGGTTGGCGTCGGACGGCTTGACCACCACCGGCAGGCCAATCTCCTGGGCCGCCTCCCAGGCGTCGGCCGGATCCCGCGCCACGCGGCCTTCGGGCACACACACGCCTGCGGCCGCCAGCAGCCGGCGGGTGAGCTCCTTGTCACTGGCGATGCTTTCGGCGATTGCCGAGGTGCGGTCGGTCTCGGCCGTCCAGATGCGGCGCTGCGCCCGGCCATAGCCGAGCTGCACCAGGTTGCCCTGGCTCAGGCGGATGGACGGGATTTTGCGATCGGCCGCCGCATCGACGATGCAGGCGGTGCTGGGGCCCAGGCAGCGGCGGTCGACCAGCTCGCGCAGGTGGGCCACGGTGGCCGCCACGTCGAAGGGGCGGTCCTCGATCGCCGCCATCACCAGGTCGCGGGCTGCGACAATGGCGGTGCGGCCGACCTCTTCCTGGCGGGCACGCACCACCACCTTGTAGACGCCGCGGGTGGCGGTGGAGCGGGCCTTGCCAAAGCCGGTGGGCATGCCAGCCAGGGTCTGCAGCTCGATGGCCACGTGTTCCATGATGTGGGCCGGCCAGGTGCCTTCGCGCAGACGCTGGAGGAAGCCCCCGCGCTCGCCCACGCCGCAGCGGTGTTCGATGAGGCCGGGCAGCCAGGTCGACAGGCGTTCGTAGAAGCCAGGCAGGGTGTTGGAGGGATGGTCCTCCAGCTCGCCGATGTCCACCCAGGCCTCGATCACCGGCCGGTAGGTCCAGAGATTGGGCCCGCGCAGGTAGGCGATGCGTAGGAATTCGATACTTCTGTGACTCATGACTGACAACCCTCTGTCCCGATCCTGCCGCCCCTGCGGCGCTTGCATGTCAACCTGTGCAGGGGTTCGCGCGTGAGCACTCCCAGGGCGTCGTGCGGCCGTCCGGGCCGCCCCCGGCGCCCCGTCCCTCCCCCGTCCGACGGGGTCCACGAATCCATGAACTTGTCCGTCTCCCTCCGAACCGACCTGGCCGGCAGCCCTTGCGACCCCTGGCCGGCCGGGTTGCGCCCTGCACTGGCTCCTGCCGAGAACGTTCTGGCCACGCTGGAGGTTGACCTCGACGCCCGGCTGCAGTTTTCACCCCAGTGGCTGGTGCTGACCGACCGCCGTCTGCTGGCCCGCGACCACCCTGAAGCCCCATGGCGCGCATGGTCTTTGAACCCGGCGCTGGAGCTGCGTCTGAGCGACCACGCCGGAGTGGCCCATCTGGCCCTGCACGACGCCCAGCGCCGGCTGGCCGTGTGGCACCTGAGGCTTGGGCGCCAGCCTGCGGCCCAGGCCCTGATCGAACGTTTCCAGACGCAACAGCGTTGGCTGCAAGGCGAGGCGGCCCCCGGGCCCGAGCCCGACGCTGCGCCGGCCGAGGCGCCCGAGTCGGCCGAAGCCGACCCCGAAGCCACCCCGCCGTCCACCTGGACCCTGCTGCGCCTGTGGCGTTTCGCCCGGCCCTACCGCGGCCAGTTGCTGGCCGGCTTCGCGCTGACCCTGGCCTCGACTGCCGCGACGCTGGTGCCGCCCTATCTGACCATGCCGTTGATGGACCGGGTGCTGATCCCCTACCAGAACGGACAGGCCATCGACACCGCGCTGGTGGCCTGGCTGCTGGGCGGGCTGCTGCTGGCCGCGCTGGCCGCCTGGGGCCTGGGGTGGGCACGCACTTACATCCTGGCGCTGGTGAGTGAACGCATCGGCGCCGACCTGCGCACCACCACCTACGAGCACCTGCTCAAGCTGTCGCTGGAATACTTCGGCGGCAAGCGCACCGGCGACCTGATGGCGCGCATCGGCAGCGAGACCGACCGCATCAACGTCTTCCTCTCGCTGCACCTGCTCGACTTCGCCACCGACGTGCTGATGATCGCGATGACCTCGGTCATCCTCTTTTCCATCAACCCCTGGCTGGCGCTGGTCACGCTGCTGCCCCTGCCCTTCATCGCCTGGATGATCCACGTGGTGCGCGACCGGCTGCGCACCGGCTTCGAGAAGATCGACCGGGTCTGGGGCGAGGTCACCAACGTGCTGGCCGACACCATCCCGGGCATCCGCGTGGTCAAGGCCTTTGCCCAGGAAGGCCGCGAGGCACGGCGCTTCCGGGAGGCCAACCGCCACAACCTGGTGGTCAACGACCGGCTCAACCGCGTGTGGTCGCTGTTCACGCCCACGGTGTCGCTGCTCACCGAGATCGGCCTGCTCGTGGTGTGGGCCTTCGGCATCTGGCAGGTCTCGCGCGGCGACATCACCGTGGGCACGCTTACCGCCTTCCTGGCCTACATCGGGCGCTTCTACACGCGGCTCGACTCCATGAGCCGCATCGTCTCGGTCACCCAAAAGGCCGCGGCCGGGGCCAAGCGCATTTTCGACATCCTCGACCACGTCTCATCCGTGCCCGAGCCGGCGCAGCCGGTGCCATTGCCCCAGGTGCAAGGGCGCATCCAGCTCGAGGACGTGGGCTTCCGCTATGGACACCGGCGCGTCATCCAAGGGCTGAATCTGGACATCCGCCCGGGCGAGATGATCGGCCTGGTGGGCCACAGCGGCTCGGGCAAGAGCACACTCGTGAACCTGATCTGCCGCTTCCACGACGTGAGCGAGGGCGCCATCCGGGTGGACGGCATCGACATCCGCCAGGTGGCCGTGGCCGACTGGCGGCGCCACATCGGCCTGGTGCTGCAGGAGCCCTTCCTCTTCTTCGGCACCATCGCCGAGAACATCGCCTACGGCAAGCCCGAGGCCACGCGCGAGGAGATCGTCGCCGCGGCCCGCGCCGCCCATGCGCATGAGTTCATCCTGCGCCTGCCTCAGGGCTATGACTCGCTGGTGGGCGAACGCGGGCAGGGCCTGTCGGGCGGCGAGCGCCAGCGCATCTCGATCGCCCGCGCGCTGCTGATCGACCCGCGCATCCTGATCCTGGACGAGGCCACCTCGGCGGTGGACACCGAGACCGAGCAGGAAATCCAGAAGGCCCTGGACAATCTGGTGCAGGGCCGCACGACGATCGCCATCGCGCACCGTCTGTCCACGCTGCGCAAGGCCGACCGCCTGGTGGTGATGGACCGCGGCGAGATCGTCGAGGTGGGCCCGCACGAGGAGCTGATGGCACGCCGCGGCGCCTACTGGCGCCTGTACGAGGCCCAGGCCCGCAATGTCGACAGCGAGGGCAGCCCGCCCGAGGCCTGGCACGACCAACCGGCCCGCAGCGCCTGAACGGAGCCTGTGCCATGACCGCGTTCCAACTTCACCGCAACCCGCACGGCCAGCTCGTCTGCACCGACGCCCAGGGTCAGGTGCATGTCGGCGTCGTGCCCGTGCGCGCCTTCCCCATCACCGCGCCTGACGAGGGTCTGTCGCTGGTGGCCCCCGAAGGCCACGAGGTCGCCTGGATCGACCGGCTGCAGGCCCTGGCACCGACCGCGCGCGCACTGATCGAGGAAGAACTCGCCCAGCGCGAATTCATGCCCGAAATCACGCGGCTGGTGGCCGTCTCCAGCTTCGCCACCCCCAGCACCTGGCACATCGAGACCGATCGCGGCCCCACGCAGCTCGTGCTCAAGGGCGAGGAAGACATCCGGCGGCTGCCCGGTGGCCGCCTGCTGATCGCCGACCGCGAGGGCGTGAGCTACCTGATCCGCAACCCGGCGGCGCTGGACCGCACCAGCCGCCGCCTGCTCGATCGCTTCCTCTGAGACGCCCATCCAGCGCCGCGTCTCCGGGAAGAGGTGCTGCAGGACGGCTTCGCCGCAGTGGGCCGCGGCCGCCCGCGCCCTCGGCCTGGATGCCAGCAACCTGCACAAGCTCGCACGCCGCCTGGGGATGAAGTGAGCCCGGCCGGTCCGGGCTACCATCGGGCCCATCTCTGCCCGTGTGAGCGCTGCCGATGATCCGACACACCCGCCTGCTGCTCTGGCGCACGCTTGCCGGCGTGTCGCTGCTGCTGGGGCTGGTGGGCGTGGTGCTCCCGGTGCTGCCCACCGTGCCCTTCCTGCTGTTGGCTGCCTGGGCCGGCGGGCGGGGCTGGCCCAGCCTGGAGGCCCGGCTGCTGGCCCACCCGCGGCATGGCCCGGTGATCCGTCAGTGGCGCGAGCGCGGTGCCGTGCCCCGCCGGGCCAAATGGCTGGCCACGGTGATGATGCTGGGCAGCGCCGCCTTGCTGTGGTGGAGCCCCGTGGCGCCCTGGGTGCGCGGCGGGGTCTACCTCGTCCTGCTGGGCGTGGCCCTGTGGCTGTGGCGCCGCCCGGAGGCCTGATCCGGCCTGCTTGATCCCCCTCTGGGCAGCCAGGGGCTTCTGGGGTAGAAAGGACGCACACCGACAACACCCGGGAGTGCACCATGAAGATCCTGCTGCCCGTCGATGGCTCCGAGCTCTCGCTGTGGGCCGTGCGCCATGCCGTCGAGCTGGTGCGCAGCGGCCTGCAAGCCCACTTCGTGCTGGCCAACGTGCAAGAGCCGCCCACCCTGTACGAAGTGGTCACGGTGCATGATGCCGAGGTGCTCGAAGGCGTGGCCGAGGGCGCGGGCCGCCATGCCCTGGAGGGCGCCGAAGCGCTGCTGCGCGCAGCCGGGCTGCCGTTCGACAGCGTGATTGCCAGCGGCGACCCCGCCCACACGCTCATTGAGCTGGCCGAAACCCACGCCTGCCAGGCCATCGTGATGGGCGCCCGCGGCATCGGCGCCCTGCGCGCGGGCCTCTTCGGCTCCGTCTCGCGCGCCGTGCTCGACGACTCGCCGGTGCCCGTCACCATCGTCAAGCCCCCCGAGCCCGATGCGGCGGCCGAAGCGCTGGACGAGCCTGCGGTGGACTGACCTGGCGGCGCGCCGAGGGCGCGCGCCGGACGATGACGCGAAGGATCGCCACAGCCGCCCGCCCTCCTCCGCCTGACCGCCCGCTTTGACTTCGGCACGGCCGGTCCCAACCGTCGATCTCGGTGTTTGGCGTGCGCCGTCAATGATTCGGCGCACTCGGTCACGGCACCGTCGAGCGGGGTTCGGCACAGTGAAGGCTTCACGCATCAACCCATTCACGTCTGCATGAGCTCCACATTCGATCTGCCGACCCGCTTTCTCACCGTCGGGTCCGGCCGCGTGGCCTACGACGACACCGGGGGCCAGGGCCCGCTGGTGCTGGCCATTCCCGGCATGGGCGACCTGCGCTCGCAGTACCGGGCGCTGCGCCCGCGGCTGACCGAGGCAGGCCATCGGGTGGTGACGATGGACATCCGAGGCCATGGGCAAACCGATGCGCACTGGGACGACTACTCCGCCCGCGCGGTCGGCCGCGATGCCTTGGCCCTGATCGATCACCTGGGCGGCGGACCAGCCGTTATCCTGGGCCATTCGTTTGCCGCCGGATCGGCGTTGTGGGCAGCGCATGAGGCGCCGCAGCGGGTGCGGGGCGCGGCGCTGCTGGGGCCCGTGGTCCGGGACGGCCAGCCGTCTTGGCTGCTTCGGCTGGCGGTGACAGTGGGCTTTGGCGGACCCTGGCGCGTGGCATTTTGGATGGCCTTCTGGAACAGCCTCTTCCCCAGCCGTAAACCGCAGGACCATGCGGCCGCCCGAGCCGCCCTGGCGGCCAATCTGCGTGAACCAGGACGCATGCAGGCGCTACGCACCATGGTCGGGTTGTCCAAGGCCATCACCGAGGCGATCGTCGCACGGACTCGGCTGCCAGCGCTGGTGGTCATGGGCACGCGCGACCCGGATTTTCCCGATCCGGTCGCAGAGGCCCGGTGGGTAGCGGGCCTGCTGGGCACCGAGCCGCTCCTTGTCGAAGGCGCCGGGCACTACCCACATCTGGAAATGCCCGAGCAAGTCGCACCGGCCCTGCTGGCCTTTCTCGAACGCATCCAGCACTGTTGAAAGCAGCGCATCCCGCATCGATGCCGCTCGGCAGGACGCTCAACGATGCTGCCGGCGAGCGGTCTGCGGCGTCATGCCAGTCCAGCGTTTGAAGGCACGGTGGAATGCGCTGGGTTCGGAGTAACCCAACATGTAAGCCAGCTCGCCCAGTGCCATTCGCTCATCGGCGATGTACTGCAATGCCAGGCTGCGGCGCACCTCGTCGAGCACGTCGGCAAATCGACAGCCTTCCTCGCTGAGCCGTCGCTGCAGACTGCGCGTGCTCAGGTTCAGCGTGCGCGCGATTCGATCGAGTGAGGCCGTACCGTTGGCCAGCTCTCGCACCACCTCGCGCTGAACCCGGCCGCGCAGGCTGGGGGCACAAGGCTCTCGGGCCGCCAGCAGGCGTTCGGCATGCGCGGTGACGATGCGCGAAAGCTCGGGATCGGCCGACGGCACGGGGCGCTCCAGCACCTGGGCACTGAACACCAGACACGAGATGGAAGCCCCGAAACTGGGCGTAACGCCGAACATCGACCGATAAATTTGCATCTCGGTACCGGGCGCGGGATGGGCCAACGCAACGGCCAATGCCTGCACCGCTTCTCCACTGATCTGCGACGCAACCACGATCAACGAAGCCAGCGTGAACTCGCTGGCGTGTCGGCACGGCCGCATCGCAGGGTCGTCAAAACGGTGTTCGACACGCACGGTCTCGCCCACGGGAACGAGCTCAAAGTGCGCCAGGTCGTGCATCAGCCGGTTGTAGCGTGCCAGCCGCTCCAGCGCGGTGCGCAAGTCCGGGGCGGTACGAACCGCGTAGTCCAATACCTGAAACACACCGGGTCGGATCGTGCGGGCCGCGTTCAGCCCGAAATGAGGGTCGCGGGTGGCCTGGGCTGCGCTCTCCCACAAGCGGGTCTCGACCTCCAGAGGCATGCGAGCGTCCGGGTCAGCCAGCCATGCGGGATCACAGCCCGCGGCATCCAGCAAGGCCTGTGCGTCCTCCCCACGAGCCGCCACCAGCCCCGCGATCAGCATCCCCAATCGGGCCGAAACAGTGGCACGGGTGATTCCCTTCGTGTCGGTTCGCATCGCCAAGCCGAATAACACGGTCCATCAGGCCGCTGGGCACTCATCGGTGAACACAGAAGACTCCATCATGCCTGATCCGCCCACTGAGTCCGTTTGACCTGCCCCCGTTTCCCGTACCACTGGCTTGGAACATTTCCGCGGGGTTGATGGACTTTACTCTTGGGTCTTCTGGGTCACGCGGGCTGCGTCGTCAGCTTTCTGGCGATGCAGCGAGGCGAA
>NZ_JBWQXA010000018.1:0-19000 GCF_056746695.1 Caldimonas hydrothermalis
CTGCTGCTCAAGAGCGGGACGGTGGTCGATGCCACGTTGATCGCTGCGCCGAGTTCGACCAAGAACAGCAGCGGCGAGCGTGACCCCGAGATGCATCAGACCAAGAAGGGCAACCAGTGGCACTTCGGCATGAAGGCGCACATTGGCGTCGATGCGGATTCGGGCCTGGTGCACACGGTGGTGGGCACGGCGGCCAACGTCAACGACGTGACGCAGGCGCACGCACTGGTGCACGGAGCAGAAACCGATGTGTTCGCCGACGCGGGCTACCAAGGTGTCGGCAAGCGCGATGAAACGCAGGACATCGAGGTCAACTGGCACGTAGCGATGCGACCGGGCAAGCGCAGGGCGCTGGACAAGAGCACGCCGATGGGTGCGATCCTGGACAAACTGGAGCAGGCCAAGGCCCGTATCCGGGCCAAGGTCGAACACCCGTTCCGGGTGATCAAGCGCCAGTTCGGGCACGTGAAGGTGCGTTACCGGGGCCTGGCCAAGAACACGGCGCAGTTGCACACGCTGTTCGCACTGTCCAACCTGTGGATGGTGCGGCACACGTTGCTGAAGGAGATGCGGGGATGAGTGCGTCTGCAGGCGGCCAGGGGGCCGCGAATCGGGGCGAAATCGGCCTTCAAACCGACTTCGCGAGCCTGAAAACGCCGCCATCCGAAATCGAGTGCATCAACTCACGCTACGGCGGGTGTTGTGCAGACCTTCCTTAGGGAGACAGCCGACGGTGTTATGCAGCAGTTTTGCTCCCTATAACACGTTATGCGTACTAAGACCGCCCTGATTCTGCGTCGAATCGCCTTTACTGCATTGGGAGTGCTGTACGGCTACCTCCTCTGGGCGCAAATGTTGCCGCTACCAGATGCGCTCACCAATTCACTAATGCAGGGCGCAACGTCAGTTCTTAAGGCAACAACGGAGGCATTTGCTCTAACGCTTCCCTACGATGCGATGCTTGCACTCGTTTCCTTCGCGTCGGCCATTCCGAACACCATATTGGTCGCTACTCTGGCTGGACTGACAGTTCGTTATTTTGGGCACCAGCGGTTGCTGATGTATTCGGTTTTGTTTTGGCCTGTCCTGCTGCATGCTTTTCACTGGCTCTACGTGTGGTACATGGAGCAAGTAGCCATGCAGGCAGGAATGAACCCCGCCTTAGCTTCTTACAAAGAGAACTATTTCTTTCCTTCCAAGGCGCTGACAATACTTTTCATCTATTCGCTGTTCTTTGTCTTGGCCTATGTCATATCGCGTATTGCTGGGCCAAGTACGCATAACCCTGCGGTCCACCGGACGCTGCGCGATAAAGCCGCGTAGCGCCGGTGACCTCCACGTTAGGCAGCAGAGACACGTGTCGAAGACTACTCAGACCAAAGCTGAACTATTGACGCACCTCCGCGAGAGCTTGGGCTTCTTGCGTCGATCGAGTGAGGCGTTCGATGCAGGCTTCACTGACGAAGCGAAGAGGCTGGCCACGACCATCCGAGTCCTCGTCCATGACACGCAGAAGTCCAAATCCTTGCTCGGCTTGCTTCACATGAAGTCGAGTATGGGCTTCCTGAACACCGCGTATCCATACAACCCGAAGAACCTGCTTAGTCACCACGGACTGATCGGCCTCCGCATGGAGAACGGCCGGTCAAGTTACTGGGCGCCAAAGGGAGATGCAAGCCCAGGACGCCCTCACAAGTACGTCCTGTTCCCCGATTGGTGGAATGACGTAGTGGTAGTAGACAGCAGAGGCGCTCGCTTCAATCGTCGCGATCTGGTACTTGCTTTGGCGAATCAGGACGGCGGAGCCCATGTGGACCCTCAGCTAGACAGCGACTACGCGCACTTGAGCAGACATAACAGCGCAGGCTGGATGACGACCGACGGAAAGACGGAACGGCCAATCATGGAGCTCGAACTGCACTGCATTCGTCAGATCGCCTACGAACTCGCAACTTCAATTGATCGGCAGCTTGAGAAGAAGCCTGCTGCCTAACCTTTCGCTGGAGCCGACTCGCACCGGCATGGCACTTGGCCCGCCTCCTGGAGTGGTTCATCATCCATCCGGCGGGCCAAGCGCCACACCGGCGCTCGCGCCTCAGCTCAAACGTTAGACCACAAGGGCACTATGGAACTCTTCTGCTTTGCCTCGAAAAATCTCACAAACATTTGGGCGGGAATTGGTGCGCGCATGTGGGCCGTAGCCGAAACATCTCCGACCGATATGAAAGCGAGAATCACAAAATCAAAACGAATGAAGGTCGGCTCCCTCGGCATCCTTTACTGCAACGAAACCCATTCTTTCACTACCCCATTCGTTGTTGTGTCCGAGCCCGATCCAAACAAAGTTGTAAGCAATATTTGGTCAGAAAATTGGCGGCTCCCGTTTTCAATTCACCCACTTGGCAATCCATCTCGCCAAGTTGATGCCACAACCGCCAAACAAAAGTGGGCGGTTCTCGCAAATGTCGGCGCCGGTGGCGTGTCGGCTGCAATGAACATAACTGGCACAACCGTCTTTGTCCCAGTGGAGGTTCCGGCAGATGATTGGGCTCTCATCCTGTCTGATCTCCATGTGGTCTAACACTGCGGTCGAGAGGGACGCTACGCCAGCAAGCTTCGCTTGCTGCCTCCGCGCCCCTCACCTTCGACGTTAGGCCTCATCCCATGCTTGGTCTCTTCGTTCTGTTGCTTGCTGTCGCTCTCCCTCTTGGTATTGTCTTCCTTACCGTCAGGGCCACTGAGGCGGAGCGCAAGGTTTACGAGCACTCTCCCGTAAGGCGGCTCTCTTGCGCGCTAGTGTTCGGCCTAGCCGCCGTGCTAGGTGTTCTGTGGGTGCTCCGTGGCACGGGACCCGAATATGCCACTGCAATGGGTTTATTCTTGGGCCTTCCCGCTAGTGGTATTGCTGCGTTATTGGCGGCAGCGGGCCAACGTTTTCTAGTGGGACGTTCCAAAGCCGTTGCAACGCTTTACGGTGTTGCCATCACAATCCTCACGGCTCTTGCCACTTCCTCGCTTGTTGCAATTCTCATCGCGCCAGGCTCGGCAAGTTCGTTTGTCGCCGCTTTCGGGGCCCTCATGGTTTTGTCTCCCAGCGGTATTCTGGTTCTCGTTTTCGGAGGCCTTGTAGGTTTGTTGCTCAGCTATCTTTCTAACCGCAAGCGGCCTAACACGCCGCTCAACCCGGACGCGCCGACAAGCGGCGCGCCGGTTAGCTAGCACGTTAGACCTCAAGGCGCCAATGAGTATCAACGCGGCACTTAGCCTCCTACTTGAGGAGTACACGCGAGCGAGGTCCGAAGACTTCGCCAAGAACGCACTGGCAGAGATGCTGCGCAGTGACATTCCGAGAGAGATTGCCTCGGTGGTCGGCGATCCTGACCGATACGAGGTGGACGGAAGTCCGGGCAAAGGGAACTGGGCCGATGTTCCGTGGATCGCGATCCTTGACCGACTGGTAACTGAATCCGCTCAACAAGGCTACTACCTTGTGTACCTCATTCGGGCAGACCTGTCTGGCATCTACCTTTCGCTAAACCAAGGCGTGACCACCATTCGGCAGCAGTACGGGGCGGCGACCAAGAAGGCACTCGCTACTCGTGCCAAAGACTTCGAGGCAAGGCTGGGGTCACTAACCAAAGGGCTGCACTGCGGCCCGATCGATCTTGGCGCAAAGCGTGGTCTTGGGGCGGACTACCAGCAAGGTTCGGTGTGCGCCTGCTACTACGCAAGAGAACACCTGCCGAACGATGACACGCTTAATGCTGATCTACGGCGCTTCATCGGACTCTATCGCCACTTGGTGGACAACGAGTCTTCCCTGTACTTGCGCGCTGACACAGAGGACGACGAAACGGGGCTTGATGCCGAGAACCTGAAGAAGCTCAGGGAGCACAAGCGGATCGAGCGAAACAGAAAGTTGGCCGCTAAGGTCAAGCGCCTTCAAGGCCACACGTGCAAAGCCTGCGGGTTCAACTTCGAGCGAGCATACGGCGCGATTGGAAAAGACTTCATTGAGGCGCACCACCTCACCCCGTTAAGTCAGCTCTCGGGCGACGCTGTTATGCTGGACCCAAGACGAGATTTCAGCGTGCTCTGCTCGAACTGTCATCGCATGATCCATCGAAGTGAGTTCGTCAATCGAGTTGAAGAATTCCGGGCCAAGTATGTCGTCAAGGTTGAGGTCTAACCATTCCATCGAGGGGATGCCCAACCGGCTGCGCCGGTCGGTCACCCCTCATGTCAAACGTTAGGCCGCAGAATAGGCACCTCAGTATTCGAGGAGGAGTAGGGTATGCAGATAAGCGCCGCGTGGTCGCAGCCGATTACGCTCAAGAAGAGCAAGTCCACTCGCTTGATCTACGAACTAGACATTGACAACCTGCCGGCAGTGCCTGGCGTATATGTCTTTGGCAGAAAGTTTGGCGGGAAAGTGATCCCGATCTACATCGGCGAGACGATATCGGTACGCGGGCGCGTAAAAGGACACTTGAATTCTCTCGCGCTCATGCGTGAGATTGAGAACGCCCCAAAGGGAGAGCGGTTCTTCATGTACTGCACGGTCAAGACGAACTCTCTCGAGCGCGCAAAGACTCAGGTCAAGATCCTTGAGAAGGCTCTCATTCTGCACGCCCAGACGGACGGTCACGTACTGTTCAATAAGCGAGGTACGAAGCTACCGACGGACGAGATCGCGTTCACCGGCAATCGAACGTCGGAATGCTTGGCGCCACGGGTAATGCTGATCAAGCGCGCCCTTACCAAAGCGAAGAAGCCCGCGGCCTAACCATTCCATCGAGGGGATGCCTTGCCGGCTGCGCCGTCAAGCCACCCCTCATGTCAAACGTTATGCATCTTAGAACTGTGCCATGAAGAAATACGATAGTGCGTTTAGTAGCGCCGCCACACGGGTAGGTACTGCTGCGAAGAAGACGGCACAGGAATACGCCGAGAAAAATATTCCCGACGAACCTTCTTTTACCGCTGTCTTGGCAACAAGGATCAAAGACTCTCTCTCGGGTTTTTCCAAAGGCGGAATCTCTTGGAGCGCAAAGATACTTTCGAATCACGGCCCGAACACTGAAGAGTCGAGATTTGGCGCCGATGTTCTTGGGGCGCTATCGCTAGACCTGCCGGGTTACTCTGTGAAGAAAGGTTTCTTGGCACAGGCGAAAAGACAAGAACCGGGAAAGCCGCTGGCAACAAGCGAGTGGAAGAGAATGCAAGCTCAGTGCAGCACAATGCTGAACTTCACCTCGGACAGCTACGTATTCATCTACGCCCTAAACGGAGTCTTTGTAGTTCCCGCAATTAGCGTTGCTGCTTGCCAGGGCGTCGAAGACCTCCACACCTTGCATCCGAAGAACCTCAGCGCCTTCTACAAAGAGCACTTCATGTGCTTTGTCGGTGATAGAGCAATTGACTCAGCATCACCTCGCGTTCTAGACAACCTCCTAGCGCGAGTGGCGTTCGAAATCTCTGCCAGTGCTAGCAACGATCGAGACCTCTTCATAGACGGTAAAGACGATGCATAACCTTGCGATCCACCGGACGCTGCGCGATAAAGCCGCGCAGCGCCGGTGACCTTCACGTTAGGCCTCACTGGGTACGCAGATGTCGTCCAACCTCGACCGATTCAAATCCGATCTCAGCCACCTCATCAAGTTGGGTGGGCAGTTGGAGCTTTCGATGCAGATCGATTGCTTTCCAGAGCAGGTGAAGGCGGCTCTAAAAAAGCAACTGAAGGACAAGGCCGACGAGTACATCAAGGAGCTCCCGTCGTTTTCCTCAACCTACCAACGGTGGTACTCCGAGGCACTTGCCGTCGTTCGCCAACTCTTGCCAGACCGCCTTTCTGACTTCACCCGTCACTACGAGAAACCCAAGTCGCGGAAGGACATCACCTACGAGAACTATCGGATCGAGGATTACCTCCAGGGCCTTCATGTCACTCGGGGGTACGAGAAGGAGAAGGTTGTTGGGAAGGACGCAGCCATCCCTCAGTTTCAGCAACAACTGGCTATCCTCACTGCCGCCGAGGCCCGATTCACTTCCTCGCTATTTGACATTCGGCAGTTGGTGCAGGCAGACCTCTTGGACTCCGAGTTGGAGGCCGCTGAGCATCTCGCAAAGTTCAAGTTCTATCGGGCCTCAGGCGCCGTAGCAGGCGTCGTCCTTGAGCGCCACCTCGCAACGGTCTGCCAGAACCACAACGTCAGCGCTTCCAAGAAGAACCCAACAATTGCTGACTTCAACGAGCTGCTCAAGTCTGCAACGGTGATCGATCTTCCCCAGTGGCGCTTCATTCAGCACTTGGCGGATCTTCGGAACATGTGCGATCACGCCAGAACACCCGACCCAACAAGCGAGCAGATCGCCGATCTTCTCGCTGGCGTGAAGAAGGTCACCAAGACTGTCTTCTGAAAGCGCAGCGGGGTGAGGCCTAACCCTTCGCTGGAGCGGGACCTCCACCGGCCTGGCACTTGGCCCGCGAAGCGCTGGTTCTTATCATCCGCTTCGCGGGCCAAGCGCCATCCCGGCGTCGGCCCCTCAGCTCAAACGTTAGAGGCCACATCCATGTCAGGCGTTTATCGCATCAGGTTGATGTTTGAATGGGGCGGTTGGTCTTTATGGTGCGGTAACGAGACAGCTTCAAAGAAGTTCGATGTAGGCCCTGTAGAAGAACTGTTACCTATTAGTGAGCTGTCACGCGAAAAACTACATAGCCTTTCACAGTTGCATGACGCCGCATTGAATTGGGAGTATCCGCCTGACCCCGGCCCTTGGAGCGCGGATGAATATGCTAGTTTTGATAAAAAAGCATTAGCACTGTCCGTGGAGTTACAAGCAGAGCTAGGCTCAGAGTTCGAGGTGGTTTACGAACCCCTAGGCCGCCTCTAACAAGTGGTTCAAATCGTTCGCTGCGCTTACTGGGACGGGCTAAAGCCCGCCCCTTAACCAAACGTTAGGACTCATGAGCACCGAGGACCGACTTGCCGAGATCCTTCTCAAGGCTATGGCTCCCTTGGAAGAGGAGCGCTTCAGACAAGCTGAGCAGCGCGAGATCGATACCTCGTGCCCGCATGTCCCATTCGGCTTTGTCCGCACAGGAACTCTCTCGCTTTCAGTCGGGCAACAGCCTGATGAGTTTTGGGCCTATGCAATCTCTGTGGACCAGTTTCTCGATCCACTTTCTGCCAAGATCGAAGCTCTGAGTTCCAGCCGACTTGAACCGATCTTTGCCACAATTCGCCTGGACTTGGCTCGAATCGGAGAAACCGACATGTTTGCAGGCTGTCCCACGCTGCCTGTAGAGGTCTTTTCGGTTGAAAGAGCATGCCAACACTGCAGCGGTCAGGTAATGCTCATGCGGTACTCGGACAAGGCCACGTATCTGCATTGGCACCGTGAGTCCTAACCCTTCCATCGAGCGGACAAACAACGGCAAGCCGTTGTTCGCCGCTCATGTCAAACGTTAGAACTCACCCTCACATCTATGACGCTCTCCCCCCTCTTCAAGAAAATGGTTTGGTTCTGGCTAATCTTCGCCCTAAGCCCCGTTGCGCTGGCATATTTCACGTCAATTGATGCCACTGCCTTGTGGTGCTGGGCATGGCTTGCCATTTGGGCAATATTCATTCACTGGAAAACCGATGGGTTGACCCGTGGGCTGTTTTTTATCGTTGCATCGGTATTTGTAGCAATCATTGGCAAGTCAATGATCGGGAGCAACGAGCATGCTGAGGTTGTTGATATGGTGCAAAACGTAATACTTCTTGTGTCGGGCGGGGTGGGTGGAAACTTCATGGCTGCATACTTGCTCAAGAAATGAACCGTTCTAACCCTGCGCTCAACCTCGCTCCCTTCGGTCGCTGGACGCTGGGCCATAAAGCGGCGCAGCGCCGGTTAGCTCCACGTTAGCCGTCATGGTTTTTCAGAAATTAACCTTTGATCGCTTGTTTCCCGCAGCCTTAAGCGGAACAGGGCTTATGGCATACACAAGTTTCGGATTTGAGGCCGCAGGGAAACGTTATTTCTCTGTAAAGGTTCCAGGAAGGCCGCGAATCGATCAAGGCATGACGGTCATTGCGCTTCTTGAAACGCCAAACGGACTCCGTGAAGATAATGGCCTTTTGGGCTGGGTCGATTGCCGCGATGGCTCCATTGTCTGCGATAGCATATCCGGGTATGCCTTTATGTTTTTATTAAGTACCTTTTGGGCAATTGTGTTTCCGTTCTGGGCGCAGAATGTCATCACTACTCCCGAGAACGCAAACTTGGCCGGTTTCTTCATTGCTTTGCTATTTGGGGGCTTTGCTTTTCAAGCGCTATATATCTCGGTGAAGGCTCTTCTTGTTAAAAAAGCACTCGAAAATGTTCGCAACTTCATCCAACAAACCACTGCGGAGGCTACGGCTAACACTGCGGTTGAGAGGGACGCTTCGCCGCGGGGCGGCTCGCGCCCCTCACCTTGAACGTTAGGCGCTCAGTTTTCCACCATCGCAGAACGCAAACCCAGATGCTCAACGAACGGATCAAAATCCCGGTCGCTGTAAAGCAAAGGCAGATCGTCCTCAATGCACCGCGTTGCGATGATCGTGTCAATGGTTTTGCGTATCGTCACGCCTTGCGCCCTCAGGACACGGTAATTCCTCGCGGCCTGCAGCGCAATGTCTTGCCCGCCCAGCGTGATCACGTCCAGGGCGGTCATCAGCCTTCTAGCCTGGTTGAAGTCTTTCTCGCTGCTAAAACCTTGCAGCACTTCGGCCAAGATCAAGTCTCCAACCGCCAGTGGTTCGCTGCTCAACAGCGAATCCAGGCGCTCGGTCTGTGGCGTCATCTGCCCACGGAAGAAGTCAATCCACACGCTGGAGTCAACAACAATCACTTGTCCGTCCTCATGGCGTTCAGGTCACCTTCCCACTGCAGCTTGCCGCGGAAGCGTCGCAGCTCTTCCTGCTGGCGCAGTCTCAGCAGCGTGCGTAAGCCAAGCTCGACGGCCTCCTTCTTGGTCTTCAGGCCGGTCAGGCGAAGGGCATCGCTCATCAACTTGTCGTCAATCTCAATGTTCGTGCGCATGATGTGTACCGATTGTGCAACGTCTACACATCGTAGCGCTTCGGCACCACCGGGGCAAGCATCTATCAAGGCTGCTGCGCCTAACATATCGGTCAAGCGGACGCCAACACTGGCCATGCCTTCGGCATCTTCATGGCCAGTGTCGGTGCCCTTCACTCGCTGCGCTCCTTCCGGCGCCGCTTACCTCGGGCGTTAGGCCTGGGAGTCGGAGATGCGGCTAGCTATAGTTGATTGCGAAACGACTGGCATAGACGATGACGATGAACCGATCAGCTTTGGTGTTGTTGTGGCGGAGCTTGGTGCTGACGGCGTCGGTTACCCGCAAGCGTGTCTCTACCAAGAGCGAGAGCCTTCAGTTTTAATCTCGCCCGACGCGGAGGCTGTGCATGGAATTGATAGCTCTACGCTCAAGGGTAAAAGCTTCGATGCAAACACCATATTCGAGACGATGGCCGGCGCCGAGTGCGTCATAAGCCACAATGCACGATTCGACGCGCGAATGCTGGCTAAAGTGCTGCCGGAAGCGCTGAGTTGGAATTGGCGATGCACTCTGAGGCAGCGGCCGTTCTTTGATACTCACCATATGAGCCTTCAAACTATATGTGAGCGGTTCGGCATCTCGAGACCAGCGGTACACAACGCGTTGTCAGACGCAGAGGCGCTCCTGCAGGCACTAAATCAGCGGACCGGCAAAACTGCTCGCTCCAAGACATATCTTCAACGCGTTGTGGCTGCTCCACGCTGGCCTGTATTTGCCACAAGGAATCCGCTCCTTGTACTAAACAGTTCGGACAATATATTGTTCAGTTCGCTGAATGAAAAAATTCTTCTAGAGTGTCAGCCTGGAACACAGATCAGGCTATGGACTCATCAGGGGCTTGACTTTATTGTTGGGTATGCTCGCATCAATGGATACTGCGGTGGACAAGGCGAGTGCTTTCGCTTTTCCAAACGGGACAATCCGCATGTTGTCGCAAAGCTTGAAACTATTCATGAGTATGTTGTTCAAAGCATCTCGGACTCAGAAGTGCTAATTTCACCGGCCCATGCCTAACAATTCGTCCAAGCCGGCGCCGCTTCGCGGCGCGGCTTAACTCAGGTGTTAGGGTGTGCAAACGTCGCACGGTGGAGTCCGCACATGACACATGACGCGCGGCAGTTCTGGCAAGAGGTTTGCTTACTCTTGAAGCACCACAGCAAGGGCTCCAGCTGCGAAGTCACTCTCAACCGACTGGTCCGAAAGATCCCTCAGTTGCGAGGAAGGTCCGGTTTGCCCTTGCTTTCAGAACCAACGGTGCACGTGTCCAAGGAACTTTGGAGCGCGGTCGGCACTGGCGGGTGACGGCGGCATGATAGTCAATTCCAATGAAGACGATAGATGCAGTGCATCCACTCAATGTTGCATTGCAACTAAGATTCGGGTTCTCCCTTTCGGGTAGAACCTCAATCAGGTTAACCCTCATCTTGACTGTCAAGGAGCTTCTATGTCGCTGATCAACACCCAAGTCCAGCCCTTCAAGGCGCAAGCCTTTCACAACGGCAAGTTCATCGAGGTGACGGAGCAGTCGCTCAAGGGCAAGTGGTCCGTGCTGATCTTCATGCCGGCGGCGTTCACCTTCAACTGCCCGACCGAGGTGGAAGACGCGGCCGAGCACTACGACACGTTCAAGTCGCTGGGTGCCGAGGTGTATGTGGTGACGACCGACACGCACTTCTCGCACAAGGTGTGGCATGAGACCAGCCCGGCCGTGGGCAAGGCCAAGTTCCCGCTGGTGGGCGACCCGACGCATACGCTGACCCGAGCGTTCGGCGTGCACATCGAGGAAGAGGGCCTGGCGCTGCGCGGCACGTTCATCATCAACCCCGAGGGCGTGATCAAGACCGCCGAGATCCACGACAACGCGATCGCGCGTGACGTGAAGGAAACGCTGCGCAAGCTGCAAGCGGCTCAGTATGTGGCGGCCAACCCCGGCCAGGTGTGCCCGGCCAAGTGGCAAGCCGGCGCCAAGACGCTGACCCCGTCGCTGGATCTGGTCGGCAAGATCTAACCGTCATTCACGCGCATTTATGCGCATGGCCGGGCTGGCGTGATGTCAGCCTGGCGTGTGAGCGGGCACGGCCTGTGTGTGCCCGCCCCGTCTGTTCTCGTTCCCGAGGGCAGGCTCCCTCGAGAGCGCCGTGGCTGCGAGTGCGGCGCTGTCGATGGGGTCGTCAAGACCGCGTCCGTTGTCTAGCGGACATAGCCCCACAAGGAAGTCACCATGCTCGACGCCAATCTTCAAGCCCAGTTGAAAACCTATCTGGAGCGCCTGCAGCACCCGGTCGAACTGATTGCCTCGCTGGACGAGCGTCCCGAGTCGGGTGAGATGCGCGAGTTGCTCGAAGAGATTGCTGGCTTGTCCGACAGGATCCGCCTGCGCCTGGACGGGCAGGACACGCGCCGCCCGGCCTTCCAGATCACCCGCGCAGGCGAGGACATGGGGGTGCGCTTTGCGGCCATTCCGATGGGCCACGAGTTCACCTCGCTGGTGCTGGCTTTGCTGCAGGCCGGCGGCCATCCGCCCAAGGTGGAGGCTGCGCTGATCGAACAGATCCGGGCGCTGAAGCCCGAGACCGACCTGGTCTTCGAGACCTGGATGAGTCTGACCTGCCACAACTGCCCGGACGTGGTGCAGGCCCTGAACCTGATGGCCGTGCTCAACCCGCGCATCCGCCACGTGGCGATCGACGGCGGGCTGTTCCAGCAGGAGGTCGAGGACCGGCAGATTCTGGCCGTGCCGATGGTGTTCCTCAACGGCCAGGCGTTTGCTTCGGGCCGCATGGAGCTGGGCGAGATCCTGGCAAAGATCGACACCGGCGCGGCCGCACGAGAGGCCGCCAAGCTGGCGGACAAGCCCCCCTTCGACGTGCTGATCGTCGGCGGCGGCCCGGCTGGCGCGGCGGCGGCGGTGTATGCCGCCCGCAAGGGCATCCGCACGGGCCTGGTGGCCGAGCGCCTGGGCGGTCAGACGATGGACACCCTGGGCATCGAGAACTTCATTTCCGTGCCGTATACCGAGGGTCCGAAGTTCGCCGCCGCGCTGGAGCAGCACATGCGGGCCTACGACGTGGATGTGATGAGCCTGCAGCGGGTGGAGGCGGTGGAGCCTGCGGCCGTCAAGGGAGGGCTGGCCACGGTGCGTCTGGCCAATGGCGCCGAGCTGAAAAGCCGCACCGTGATCCTGGCGCCCGGGGCGCGCTGGCGCAATGTGAACGTGCCGGGTGAGGAGCAGTACAAGACCCGCGGCGTGGCCTACTGCCCGCACTGCGACGGCCCGCTGTTCAAGGGCAAAAAGGTGGCGGTGATCGGCGGTGGCAACTCCGGCGTCGAGGCGGCCATCGACCTGGCCGGTGTGGTGCAGCACGTCACGCTGATCGAGTTTGCCGACCAGCTCAAGGCCGATGCGGTGCTGGTCAACAAGCTCAAGAGCCTGCCCAATGTGACGATCCATACCAACGCCCAGACCACCGAGATCACCGGTGACGGCCAGAAGGTGAACGGCCTGACCTTCAAGGACCGCGTGAGCGGCGCCGAACATCACCTGGCGCTGGCGGGTGTGTTCGTGCAGATCGGTCTGGTGCCCAATACTGAGTTCCTGCGGGGCTCGGGCATCGAGCTGTCCCGCTATGGCGAGATCCTCATCGACGAGCGCTGCCACACCAGCGCCGAGGGCATCTTTGCCGCCGGTGACGCGACCACGGTGCCCTACAAGCAGATCATCATCGCCTCCGGTGAGGGGGCCAAGGCGGCGCTGAGCGCCTTCGACCACCTGATCCGCTCCTCGGCACCGGCCTGAGCGCCGGGCAGGGGGCGAAGTCAGCGCACATTGAGCACCCGCATGCCCAGCAACTGGGCGCCGCTGCGGTCGATGACGCGCACCGTGGCCTGGCGGGCGGTGAAGCCTTCGGGCAGGCTCACCTGCCCGCGCAGGCTGTCCACGCGGTTCAGGGCCACCGGCAGGGCCTCCAGGCGGTGCTGTGCTTGCACGCCCCGCGCATCCACGCCAGCCACCACGAACTGCAGCGTGGCGTTCAGCGGCCGGCTGCCACCGTCACGCGTGAGCACGAGATCGTAGGCCAGGCGGCCCGGCGCGGCGCTGAAGCGGGCGGCCCGTACGGCCACCGTGCCGCCCCGCGGGTCGGGCGGCAGGGCTTCCACCAGGGCCAGCAGGTCTTCGCGCTGACGGGCCACGGTGTCCTGTGCCGCGGCGAGGTCCAGCGCGAGCTTCTGCCGCTCGGCCTCGGCCATCTGCAGGCGTTGTGTGGTTGCGGCCAGTTCGGCGCTCAGGTGCTGGCGCTGCGCCTCGGCGGTGTCGTGGGCCCGGCGCAGGGCCTGCGATTCGCTGGCGCTCAGGCGCGGGGGCAGGTGCTCGGCCTGCACATAGAGCACGCCGGCCGCACCCAGCGCGGCGCCGCAGAGCAGCCAGCCGAGCCAGGGAGGAAAGCGCCGCGAGCGGCGGCGGCCGTAAGGGTCGAAGACGACGGGTTTGGGGCGTCCCAGCATGGGTGATCGGCAAGAGGTGATGCAACCGGCACAAGAGCGAACCCTGCAGCGTAGCGTCATCGGCCCGTGGGATTGCAACACGATGTGCCTGCGGCAAGCAGATGCGACAGGCCGGCCGTCGCTGCCATGCGCGACAGCGCCCAGGGCCCCCCGGCGTGCGGTGCAGCGCCATCAGGGCCCGTGCCAGCCGGGGGCGGGGCCGATGGGCATCGCTTTCTCTGCATTCGTTAAAATCTGACGTTTTTTGGTGCCGCAAGGGCACCGCCACCTTTCCAGGGTTCCGTGCCGGCGTGGGCCCCCACGTCAGCGGCGCGGGGCGAGGAAGCCGAGGACAAGGGGGTCGTATGCAGGGATTGCACCTTACCGCTGATCTTTATGGATGCCAGTGCGACGTGGCGTTGATGATCGACGCCGCAGCGCTGGCGGACACGTGTCGCCGCGCCGTGCAGGCGTGCGGGCTCACGCTCGTCGACGAGAAGTACCACACCTTCCCCGAATGGCAGGGCCAGCCCGGGGGCGTGACCGGGGCCGTGCTCCTGGCCGAGTCGCACCTGGCCGTGCACACCTGGCCCGAGCGCAGCGGTGTCACGCTGGATGTGTATGTGTGCAATTTCTCGACCGACAACTCCTCGAAGGCTGAGCGGCTGCTCAACGACCTGATGGCGACCTTCGCCCCGGCGCAACGCATCACCAACCGCATCTTGCGCGGATCGAAGGACCCGGAGACGCACTCGGACGAGCTCCTGTTGGAGTGGCTCAACGATCACAGCGCCTTCGGCTTCCAGGTGGCGCGCCGCCTCGAGACGATGCGCACCCGCCACCAGCAGCTCGAGGTGTTCGAGACGCCGCAATGGGGCCGCCTGCTGCGCCTGGACGGCCGCTACATGACCTCCGAGCGCGACGAGTTCTTCTATCACGAGCCCATGGTGCACGTGGCGGCCATCGCGCACGCGCAGCCCCGCTCGGTGCTGGTGGTGGGCGGCGGTGACGGCGGCTCGGCCGAGGAGATGTTCAAGCACCCCGGCGTGGAACGGCTGGTGCTGGCCGAGCTGGACGGCGACGTGGTGGACATGGCGCGCAAGCACCTGCCGTCCATTCACCGGGGGGCGCTGGACGATCCGCGGCTCGTGCTGCGCATCGGCGATGGGGCGGCCTTCGTGGCCGAGCAGGCCGCGCGCCCCGACGGCGAGCGCTTCGACCTCGTGGTGCTCGATCTCACCGATCCCGACACCCCCGCCCAACCGCTCTACACCCGCGAGTTCTTTGCCCGGGTGAAGCAGTTGCTGCGGTCGGGCGGGGCCGTCACCCTGCACATCGGCTCGCCGATCTTCACGCCCGATCGCGTGCACCAGCTCACCGCCTCGCTGCGAAGCGTGTTTGCGATCGTGCGGCCCTTCGGCCTGTATGTGCCCCTGTACGGCACGTACTGGGGCATGGCTTGCGCCTCCGACACCCTGGATCCGGCGGCCCTGGAGCCGGCCGAGGTCGAGCACCGCCTGGCCCAGCGCGGCATCGCGGGGCTGCGCTACTACAACGGCGACGTGCACCGCGCGCTGTTTGCGCTGCCCAACTACTACCGCGACCTGGTCAGGGGCTGAGCCCCACACCCGCCCCAGGCGGTGGGGGCGCGATTCAGTCGTCGAACTCGATCTCCCGGGCTTGCAGGACGCCGTCACGCAGCACACCCTTGACCTCCACGCGGTCGCCCGGGCCCAGATCGCCGACGTTGCCGTCTTCGAACACGGTGCGGTCGTCGTACGTGACGAGGACGCTGCGCCCCCCGTCGGTACTCAGCCTGAACTGGCGCAGCACTGCATCGAGCTGAGACACCGTGCCTTCCCACTCGCTGAGGCGCTCTTCATCGTCCTTGATCTCGACCTCGTCGGCGCGCAGGGCCCGGGCGCGCCAGGTGCCCTCGACCTCGACATAGCGGCCCAGGGCCAAGCCGGCGACGGCCTGTTCGGCCACCACCGGCAGGCCGTCGATGCGAAAGTGGCGCGCATCGTCCATCGCCGTCACCAAGCCCTCGATCGTCAGCCGGCGGCCTTCGGTGAAATCGGAACGGTCGATGGTGGCCCAGGCCTGCACCGGCCATGCCGCCATCCCGCTGCCGGGCGGCACGCGCAGCCACACGAAATCGCCCACCGCAGGGCGGCCGCTCACGCCGGAGAAATCGAACCATTGATCGCCGAGCCGCACGAGCTCGTCGTCCACCTCGCGCACGAAGCCCCGGGCCTTGTACGTGGGGGCTGCGGCCGCCGACGCCATGTAGGTGGCGACGAACTGCGGCACGGCGCCGGAGCGGTCCACATAACCCCAGACCTCCACCACCTGGTCGAGGATCCGGCCCGACTCGCGGATCTGCTCGCGCAGCCGGTCGTCGAACACGGTGGCTGCATTGAAGCGCACCGGCAGCCCCAGCACGCGCAGTTGGCGCACAGACCACTGCACATCGGTCACCGGCCCGCGCAGCGATCCCGCCAGCACGATGCGCTGCGCCAACGCGCGCCGCACGCCGGCGGCATCGGTGCGGATCTCCCCGGCGTCGATCGCCACGACCATGCCCGGCCGCAGCGCCGACGGTGGCACGGGGTTGGCCTCGTCCTCCACGGCTACCGATTCGATGCTGCTGTCGTCGAAGCGGATGCCGCCCACGTGCACCGAGCCGAAGCCCGAAATCGGCCCCGAGGCAAAGGAGCCTGTGCCGCCTTCACCGACGCCGCCACCGCCGCAGGAGCTGAGCAGCATCAACAGGCCCAGCAAGGCCAGCGCACCTTGCCACCAACGTGAACCGCCGGGGCCGGTGTGTTGCGTGAGGGATGTCATGTGTCCTCCGTGCGCTTGCGCGGACGGCCGCGCAAGCGCTTGGGTGTTGCAGGAGCCGGCGGGCTCGCCGGCGGAGGCACCGCGTCGTACGAGTACAGGCCGATGCGCACGCGGTGATCGCCCGCGTGGCCGGCGTCGCGGTCGGCGTCGATCAGGGCCTGCAGGGCGGGCACCATGGCCTGGCGCAGCGTCTGCCATTGCGTCTGGACCAGCTCACGGAAGGCCTGGATCGAGGCGTCCGACAGCCCGTCGGCGAACAGGGCTTGATCGAAATGCTGCGAGCCGCTGCCCAGCAGGTTGGCCACCGCCCCTGAAAGATGGTCACCCACGTTGTCGCCCAGGAAGCGCAGCATCCGGGCGGTGTCGCCGCGGGGCACGAAGGCCTCGCGACTCAGGCGCACGGTGTCGCGCGCCTCGTCCACCGTGGCCATGCCCAGCCGCACCAGTTCTTCGAGCAGGCTGCGCGGATGCACATCCCGGGTGACCGAATGCGCCAGCGATTCGAAGCTGGGCGCCTGGCCTTGGCGTGGCAGCGCGAGCGGGCGGCCGCGCCCGTCCCGGTAGTCGGGGTCGGTCATCCAGCGGGTGAACACCTCGCTGGCGTGCGAGCGGGGCGGGGCCGGTCGTTCGGGGGGCTGCACGATGCGGGTGACCTCCCGGCGCGACAGGCCGGTGGTCGTGCTGATGCGGCTGACACGCCGGTGTTCCGGCAGGTCCGGGTGGGCGGCATGGGCGGCCCGCACGAAGGCCGACTTGGCCAGTTCTTCGAAGGCGGAATAGGGCACCCCCCGCGCCACCGCCAGCCGGGCCAGAGGCTCCAGCACGGCCGACAGCGCCTCCAACAGCGCCTGCTGCTCGGGCGCTTGGGTGTTGTTGGAGGGCGGCTCGTGGGTCATGGCGGCAGGGGGACTGCCCGGATTCTGCGGCAAATGGGCGGGGCGCCCTTTCGACACCCCGCCCGGCGGGCCGCGTGCGGTTTGCCACCGCGACGCGCCATCAGTCCTCGAACTCCACGCGCACAGCTTGCAGCACGCCGCCGAGCATGAAGCGGCCACGCACCTCGACCTTGGCGCCGGGGATCAGATCGGCCAGCGTGCCGTCCTCGAAGCGCAGGATGTGGTCATAGGAGACGGTGATGTCGCCATGCACTTCGTGGCGCAGCACGAAGGTCTCTGCGGCGGTGTCCACCGAGACGACCGTGCCGTGCAGTTCATGACGCTCGTCATCGTCGTCATCGTCCTCCTTCTTGACCACCGCGGCCTTCATCACGCCCGCTTCGATCCGGCCTTTGACTTCCACCTCGTCGCCGCAGGTGACGAAACCATCGCGGAAAAGGGCGGTGCTGGCATCCACCGGAATGCCGTTGACGCTGAAAGAGGTGTTCGAGGTGCAGGTGTCCACCACGCCTTCAATCTCAGACTCCACCCGATCCAGCGAAGGACGGCGCACCCCATGCTTGACGCTCACGGCCACCCACTGGTCGGCCGTGTTCTTCCCGGTGCGCAGCTTCACGCGCACGCGCAGACCGTCGGCCAGGTTGGAGGGCAGGTCCGAGACCTCGCCGTAGTAGATGGTTTCGGAGCCCAGCCGGAAGGTGCGTGCCGTGGTGTCCAGGGCGCTGACGATACCGCGCAGCTTGTAGAACTCGGCATCGTCTTCGGCCTCGACGCGGGTGGCCACGTAGCGGCCGGCGGCGGCGTTGAAGTAGCCGTGCACCTCGACGACAGCGCCGGGGGCCAGGCTGGCCAGGCCCTGCGGCAAGTCCTCGAACTGGGTCTGGGGCCGCACTTCGATCGTCTGGCCGAACAGCACGAAGGTGCTGCCGCCCACGTCCACCGAGCTGACCGGACCGACGAACTCATTGGCCCAGCGCACCCGCAGTGCGCGGCCCACGCCACGATCGCGGTCGACGTCGTCGCCCTCGATCTCCACCCACATGCCGATCTTCAGATCGGCGCGACGCCCCTCGCGGTTCTCATCGTCGAGCACGACGGCGCTGCGGTCATCGAAGCGCACGCCATTGACGACGATGGAGCCGTAGCCGGTGATCTGGCCTTGGGTGTAGGACGTGGCCGCCACCTCCGGGCCCGAGCCGCCGCCACCGCAGGCAGTCAGCAGGGCCGAGACGGCCACCAGAGCGCTGCCCAGCAAGGGCAGCCAGCGCTTGGAAGAAGCAATGGGCATGGAAGTCTCCGAAAGCGTGGATCAAAGAACCGGGCACACCCCGGGCAGGTCTTACGGAGACCAGCATAAATGTGCAACATGCACATTTCAAGAGATTTTTGTAAGCAGGTATTGCGCCTGAGCAACCGTCTTGGCCGCCGGCGCCCGGCCGCCCGAAGCCGGGCCGGGCTCCCGTGGGGGGCACAAGAGCCCCGGGGGGGCGAAGATTCAAGGGCCACGCCTTGGCGTGTGCAGTGGGGGGAAGCCCCCTGCGTCAGAATAGTTGTCGCCCCGATAGAACGATGAACCTGGGGGCGAGGATGGAAGAACGAGTTGGCTCGATACGGACAAGCATTCAAGGACCGGGCGGTGGCCAGGCTGCTGCCGCCG
>NZ_JBWQXA010000019.1:0-16739 GCF_056746695.1 Caldimonas hydrothermalis
TCGCCTCGCTGCATCGCCAGAAAGCTGACGACGCAGCCCGCGTGACCCAGAAGACCCAAGAGTAAAGTCCATCAACCCCGCGGAAATGTTCCAAGCCAGTGGTACGGGAAACGGGGGCAGGTCAGGGTACGCATCATGGGCTCCGTGGCTGATGATGATGCGGTCATTCAGGCGCTGATCACCATCGAAGCCAAGGCGCGGAGTGCAGTTCGGCACTCACGCTATTGCTGGATTCGGCCTTTTGTGCAATAAATAACAATTCTTATTGCACAGAACCCGTCATGGAACGCGGCGCCACCGGCCAGTACGAAACTTCCATCGCGGCAGGCGAAACCTGCCGCGCGTTCGTGCCTGCGCCGCTGCCGCCCGACCCCGCGCTGGCTGTCGACGCCAGCCTGCAGGAGCGGCTGGACGAGGCCCACCTGGCGCTGGGCCGGCTGGACAGCATTTCCGTGCTGCTGCCGGAGACCTCGGTGTTCCTGTACAGCTATGTCCGCAAGGAGGCGGTGATGTCCTCGCAGATCGAGGGCACGCAGTCGTCGCTGTCGGACCTGATGCTCTACGAGGCCGAGGGTGCACCCGGCGTGCCCCTGGACGACGTGCGCGAGGTGTCCTGCTACGTCGCGGCGCTCGAACACGGCCTGGCCTTGCTCAAGGGCGGTCTGCCCTTGTGCACGCGCCTGATGAACGAGATGCACGCCAAGCTGATGACCCACGGCCGCGGCGCTGGCAAGGCCCCGGGCGAGGTGCGCCGCACGCAGAACTGGATCGGTGGCCCATCACCGGCCCGCGCCGCCTTCGTGCCGCCACCGCCGCAGCGCCTGGGCGACTGTCTGTCGGACCTGGAGAAGTTCCTCAACGACCAGCCGATCCGCCACTCGGCGCTGATCAAGGCGGCGCTGTCGCACGTCCAGTTCGAGACCATCCACCCCTACCTGGACGGCAACGGGCGCCTGGGCCGACTGCTGATCCCGCTGATCCTGGTGCACGAGGGCGTGCTGCGCGAGCCGCTGCTGTACCCGTCACTTTACTTCAAGGCCTATCGCAGCAACTACTACGAGATGCTGCAGCGGGTTCGCCTGCAGGGCGACTGGGAGGAGTGGCTGTGGTTCTTCGCCACCGCCGTGCGCTACGCGGCCGCGCAGGCCGTGGACACCGCCAAGGCGCTCAACGCCCTGGGCGAAGCCGACCGCGAGCGTATCCGCAGCCTGGGCCGTATCGCCCCGTCGGCGCTGCAGGTGCATCAGGCCTTGTTTGCCCGCCCGGTCAACACCATCCCGGCCATCGGCGCCGTCACCGGCCAGAGCCCGCACACCGTCGGCAAGATGCTCGACGCGATGATCGAGCTGGGCCTGGTGCGCGAAGTGACCGGCATGAAGCGCAACCGCATCTACGAATACACCGCCCACCTGGAACTGCTGAACCGGGAAGGCGAGTCATGAAAGATCTGGAAGACCACCGATGCCATTGACCCTGCCCCAACTGGAGCGCCACCTCTTCAAAGCCGCCGACATCCTGCGCGGCAAGATGGACGCCTCCGAGTTCAAGGAATACATCTTCGGGATGCTCTTCCTCAAGCGCTGCTCCGACGTCTTCGACCAGCGCCGCGAGGAGGTGATCCGCCTCGAGATGGAAGGTGGCAAGACCGAGGCCGAGGCACGGCTGTCGGCCGAGAACTCGCGCTGGTACAGGAAGGAAGGCTCGTTCTGGGTGCCGCCGCAGTCACGCTACGACTTCCTGCTCAACGAGGCCCACCAGAACGTCGGCGACTACTTGAACAAGGCCCTCACCGGCATCGAGACGGCCAACACCAGCCTGTACGACGTGCTGGAGCACATCGACTTCACGCGCAAGGTCGGCCAGAGCAAGATCCCCGACATCAAGCTGCGCCAGCTGATCACGCACTTCGGCATCCACCGCCTGCGCAATGAGGACTTCGAGTTCCCCGACCTGCTCGGCGCCGCCTACGAATACCTGATCGGCGAGTTCGCCGACTCGGCCGGCAAAAAGGGCGGTGAGTTCTACACCCCTCGCTCCGTGGTAAGGATGATGGTGCGGCTGATCAAGCCTTCACTGGCTCACGACATCTACGACCCCTGCTGCGGTTCCGGCGGCATGCTGATCGCCGCCAAGGAGTACATCGACGAGCATGGCGAAGACGGCCGCAAGGCCAACCTCTTCGGCCAGGAGTTCAACGGCACGGTGTGGTCCATCGCCAAGATGAACATGCTGCTGCACGGCATCAGCACCGCCAACCTGCAGAACGAGGACACGCTGGCCGAGCCGCAACACGTCGAAGGTGGCGAGCTGATGCGCTTCGACCGCGTGCTCACCAACCCGCCGTTCTCCCTGCCCTGGGGCAACACCGAGAAGAACGCCGACGGCACGCCCGCCTGGGCGCCCAAGTTCCCGGAGCGCTTCCGCTTCGGCCAAGTGCCGCTGGGCGCCAAGAAGGCCGACCTGATGTTCCTGCAGCACATGCTGGCCGTCACCCGCGACGGCGGCATGGTCGCCACCGTCATGCCCCACGGCGTGCTGTTCCGTGGCGGCGAAGAGAAAACCATCCGCGCCGGCATCATCAACGAAGACCTGCTCGAAGCCGTGATCGGCGTCGCGCCCAACCTGTTCTACGGCACCGGCATCCCGGCGTGCATCCTGGTGCTGCGCCAGCAGGTGCAGCACGGCGCCCACCGCGTCAGCGGCAAGCCGCCCGAGCGCCAGGGCAAGGTGTTGTTCATCAACGCCGACCGCGAGTTCTTCGAAGGCCGGGCGCAGAACCACCTGCTGCCCGAGCACATCGAGAAGATCGTCACCACTTTCGACGAATTCCGCGCCATCCCGGGCTTCTCGGCCATCGTGGACAACGCCACGCTGAAGGCCAACGACTACAACCTGAACATCCGCCGCTACGCCGACAACGCCCCGCCGCCCGAGCCGCACGACGTGCGCGCCCATCTGGTGGGCGGCGTGCCCAAGGCGGAAGTGGCCGACAAGGCGGCGCTGTTCGATGCCCACGGCCTGAACCCGCTGGACCTGTTCGTCGAACGGGACGCGAAGTACTACGACTTCAGGCCCGAACTCTCGAAGCGCCAGGACCTCAAGGCCGCCATCGAGGGCAACGCCGGGCTCGTGGCGAAGGAAGCCGCCATCCGCTCAGCCTTCGAGTCTTGGTGGCAGGCCCACAGCGCGCGCATCACGGCACTGGCCGGGCAAATGGACAACGCCGCCAGCCTCGTTGCCCTGCGCAACGACCTGCTGGCCAGCTTCAGCACCTCGCTGGAAGCCATTGGCCTGCTCGACCCCTTCCAGGTGCGCGGCATCGTGGCCGGCTTCTGGTACCAGACCAAGTACGACTTCCTCACCCTGATGGCGCGCGGCGCCAAGGGCGTGGCCGACGCCTGGCGCACCAGCATCGTCACGGCGCTGGAAGACAAGGCCAGCAAGGAAAGCCCGCTGGAGCACAAGCTGGTCAAGTTCCTGATGAGCGACTTCGTCGAGGCCATCCACGAGCTGGAGGCCAAGAAGGCCGAGCTGGACAGCCAGATCAAGGCGGCCAGCCCCAAGGATGCCGTGGCCGAAGATGGCGAAGCTACTGAAGCCCCGGACGAGGGCGCCGACGACGAGAACCCGGTCGATGAAGCCCAGATCAAGGCCTGGAAGAAGGAACTCGCCGTCATCAAGAAGCAGCTCAAGGCCAAGAAGGAAAGCTTTGCCGCGCACATCAACGCCGCCGTCGACGGACTGACGCCCGAAGCCGCCGCCGACCTGCTGCTGACCATCCTGCACAACGACATGCGCGCCATCGTCGAGCGCTACATCGCCGCGCAGCGCAAGGCCATCGTCGCCGCGTTCGAGAACTGGTGGGACAAGTACCGCGTGACGCTGACCGAGATCGAGACCAAGCGCGATGCGGCGGCGCAGGCGTTGCAGGGCTTCTTGAAAGGGTTGGGGTATGTCTGAGTTCGTAGCGCTCGGCGCCCACATCTCCATCCAAAAGGGCAAGGCTCCACTTGCTATAGGCGATCTCGGCATCGGCGCAGAGCCTTACCTGAATCCTGAGTACCTTCGAGGCCGAGCGTCAGTCGAGCTCGCGAAGGTAGGGTCAGACGCCGTGCGTGCTCAAGACGGCGACACCATCCTGCTATGGGATGGATCCAACGCGGGGGAGTTCTTCAAGGCGAGAGCGGGCGTGGTGGCATCGACCATGGCGAAGGTTTCACCCAGTCAAGCCTTTCTTTCTGCGTACTTCTTCCATGTCGCTAAGCATGCCGAGAGGTTTCTTAAGGCTCAGACCAACGGTACTGGAATCCCGCACGTCGATCGGGAGCTGCTTGAGGCGATCAAGGTCTACCGACCCGACACGCAGGATCAGCAAAGGATCGGCACGGTCCTCGACACCCTCGACACCGCCATCCACGAAACCGAGGCGATCATCGCCAAGCTCAAGGCCGTCAAGCAGGGCCTGCTGCACGACCTGCTGACGCGCGGCATCGACGCCAACGGCGAACTGCGCCCGCCCCAGGCCGAGGCTCCGCACCTCTACAAGGAGTCGCCGCTGGGGTGGATTCCGAAGGACTGGGATATCGCCCCGTTGGATGCAGTCTCGACCACTGTTACCAGCGGTTCTCGTGACTGGGCGCGCTTCTACGCCGACAGTGGCGCGCTTTTTGTTCGGATCGGCAATCTCACGCGCGAGCACATCAATTTTCGGTTTGACTCCACCATGTACGTGCGCCCGCCGCGAAACGCGGATGGTCAGCGGACGAGGCTGGAACCGGGTGACATCCTGATTTCGATCACCGCCGATCTGGGCATCGTGGGAGTCGTTCCCGATGGGATGGGGGAGGCGTACATCAACCAGCACATCGCCCTCGTGCGGCCCAGTCCGAGCGCCGTCAACCCGCGCTTCGTGGGCCACTACCTCGCCAGCCCGGTCGCACAGACCTACATCAGTAAGATGAACGATGCCGGCGCGAAAGCTGGCCTGAACCTGCCAACCGTTCGCGGGCTGCTTACAGCTCGGCCCGCGCGTACCGAGCAAAACCTCATCGCTGAACGGCTGGACGAGATCGACAACCGCATCCAGAACGCTGCAGCGGAATCTGCAAAGCTGCGCGACCTCAAGTCTGGCCTCATGGACGATCTCCTCACCGGCCGCGTCCGCGTCACGCCGCTGCTGGCCGCCGAACCATCCGAAGGGAGCGCCTGAGCATGCGCCTGCTGCACTACATCGAGATCGAGAACTTCAAGCGCTTTGGCGACAGGCAGCGCATCGAGCTGGACCACCCGGCGGTGCTGATCGGCCCCAACAACTGCGGCAAGACCAGCGCCATTCAGGCGCTGGCGCTGTGGTCGCAGGCGGTGCGCACCTGGTACGACGTGCGCAAGGACTCCTCCGCCAAGGAGCGCACCGCCACCTCGCTCAACCGCCTGAACATCGTGGCCGTGCCGGTGACGCGCACGCGCCTGTTCTGGCACAACGCCCGCGTGCGCACGGGAAACCAGGACATCCCGATGCGGCTGACCGTCGGGGTCGAACACCAGGGCCAGGTGAAGGCGCTGCCCATGCGTTTTCGCAGCCAGGGCGATGAGCTGGTGTACTGCACACCGGACGAGTCGGTGATCGGCGACCTGGACCTGATCCGCCACGCGGCGGGCCTGAAGGTGGAGCTGCTCTACCCCATGTCCGGGCTGGACACCGACGAGCCCATCCTCCAGCCCGGCCGCGTGGACGTGCTGCTGGGCCAGGGGCGCACCGCCGACGTGCTGCGCAACCTGTGCTTGGCGGTGGCCAAAGCGTCCGCCGACGATTGGCGGCGGGTGGCGCAACTGATGCAGCGGCTGTTCAACATCCAGCTCGGGGCACCGGAGGAAACCACGCGCGGCAGCATCACGCTGAGCTACCGCCAGCCGGGGGTGAAGGAGCCCTTGGATATCTCGTCGGCCGGCCGCGGCATGCTGCAGATGCTGCTCATCTTCGCCTACCTGTACTCGCACAAGGGCAGCGTGTTGCTGGTGGACGAGCCGGATGCCCACCTGGAAATCCTGCGGCAGAAGCAGGTGTACGTGCTGCTGCGCGATATCGCCCACGAAAACGGCTCGCAGGTGGTGATGGTCACGCACTCCGAGGTGATCCTGGACGAGGCGCTGGACACCAACTTGACCCTGCTGCTCGAAGGCCGCGCCGACGACCTTGCCAAGAAGCACGACATCCGCAACAGCCTCAAGCACTTTGGTGCCGACCACTACGTGAAGGCCCGCGAGCGCGGCTACGTGCTCTATGTGGAGGGTGGCACCGACGTGGACATGCTGCGCGCGCTGGCCGAGCGGCTGCAACACCCGGTCGCGGACGTCTGGGATGAGCGCGTCAACAGCTTCTATGTGCAGAACAACTACCCGCTGCAGGACGTGGACGCCGAGCTGGAGCGTGTAGAGGGCGGCTTCGGGCTGACGCCGCGCGATCACTTCAACGGGCTGCGCAGGCTGCTGCCCGAGCTGCGGGGGCTGGCCATCCTGGACAACGACGGCCAGAACCGCCAGGACCGCGACGAAGGCGCGTTGCAGATCCGCTATTGGCGGCGCTACGAAGCGGAGAACTACTTCATCACCCCTGAATTGCTGCGCGACCATGCCTATCGGCAATACCCGGCCGACGACCTCTTCACTCCGCAGGCCCGTACCCAGGTGGATGAGGCGCTGGCCGAGACGCTGCGCGACGAGGTGTTCGCAGGCAGCCAGGCGGATTACGACACGTGGGCTGCCTCCCCGGCCGATGCGGCTCGCCTGATCTGGGAGGCCCGCACCGAGCGGCTCAAGCTCAGCGCCGTGGCCGAATCGTTTTTCCGCCGCCTGGCGCAGCGGGTGGGCGGCGCGATGCTGCTCAAAAAGGGGGAGCTGCACCGGCTGATCCCGCACGCACAACTTTCCGCCGCGGCCGAGGCCGAGGTGCGCGCGAAGCTGGACCTGCTGCAACAGTTGTTCGAGCCCGCCCGGCACCGCGACGAGGTGGCAGCAGAGGATCCGGGTGAAGGAGCGGTGAGCTGATGGGCTGGGAACTCGAACACGTCGAAAAGCCCTTCGTCGCCCAGTTGCAGGCGCTGGGCTGGACCCATGTCGAAGGCAGTCTGGACGACCCGGCCATCACCGGCCGCGCGAGCTTCACCGAGGTGATCCAGGAGGGCATGCTGCGCGAACGGCTGCGCGCCCTGAACCCCGGCCCGGACGGCCAGCCCTGGCTGGACGACGCCCGCATCGCCGAAGCGGTCGGCGCCATCACCCGCCTCGGCACGCACAAGCTGATGGAGGCCAACCAGAAGGCCACCGAGCTGCTGATCAAAGGGCTGACCGTTGAAGGCCTGCCGGGCTGGGATGGCGGGCGTGGCCAGACCCTCCGCTACATCGATTGGGATACGCCGGCCAACAACCGCTTCACGGTCGTCAATCAGTACCGCGTCGATTGCCCGCCCGGGTTCAATAGCGCCAAGGCTTTCATCGTGCCCGACCTGGTGCTGCTGGTGAACGGCCTGCCGCTTGTCGTGGTGGAGTGCAAGAGCCCGTCCATCCCCGAGCCGCTGGCCGAGGCTGTGGATCAACTGCGCCGCTACAGCAACCAGCGCAAGGCGGCCTTCGAGATCGACGACAACGAAGGCAACGAGGCGCTGTTCACCACCAACCAGTTGCTGGTGGCCACCAGCTTTGACGAGGCGCGGGTGGGCTGCGTGGGCGCGGCCTTCGAGCACTACGCGCAGTGGAAGACGGTGGTCGGCCCGGACGGTGCCGGCAGCGAAATCGAGGTGGCCCAGGCGCTCGGCAAGTCGAGCCTGTCGGAGCAGGAGCGGCTGATCGCCGGCCTGCTGGCGCCCGCGCATCTGCTGGACGTGGTGAAGAACTTCCTGCTCTTCATGCAGGTGGGCGGCCAGACCATCAAGTCGGTGTGCCGCTACCAGCAGTACCGGGCGGTGAACAAGGCCATCGCCCGCCTCAAAACCGGCAAGACGCGACTGCAGCACGGTGAGCACGACCAGCGCGGCGGGATCATCTGGCACACCCAGGGCTCGGGCAAGAGCCTGACGATGGTGTTCCTGGTGCGCAAGATGCGCGCGGACGCGCAGCTGCGGCGCTTCAAGGTCATCGTCGTCACCGACCGCAAGGACCTGCAAAGCCAGCTCTCCGTGACCGCCACGTTGACCGGCGAGGTGGTGGAGGTGGCGGACAGCACCGCGGGCGTCAAAGCGCTGGCGCGGCGCAAGGGTCCGGGGCTGGTCTTCGCCACCATCCAGAAGTACCGTGACCCGGACACGACGGGTGACTCGCCGCTGACGGCACACGACCTGCCCAAGGTCGAAGAACCGAAGGCCAGCTACAAGGCCGGCGAGAAGTTTGAGGTGCTGAACGAGGACGACAGCATCCTCGTGCTGGTGGATGAAGCGCACCGCACCCAGGCCGGCGACCTGCACGCCAACCTGCTGGCAGGGCTGCCCAACTGTGCGCGCATCGGCTTCACCGGCACGCCGATCATCATGGGTGAGAAGAAGCGCACCCACGAGATCTTCGGCGAGTTCATCGACCGCTACACGATCAAGGAGGCCGAGGCCGACGGCGCCACCGTGCCGGTGCTGTACGAAGGCCGCACGGCCAATGGCGCCATCAAGGACGGCGCCAGCCTGGACGAACTGTTCGAAGATCTGTTCCGCCAGCACACGCCCGAGGAGCTGGAGGCGATCAAGCAGAAGTACGCCACCAAGGGCCACATCTTCGACGCCCCGGCCCTGATTGCCGACAAGGCGCGCGACATCATTCGCCACTACGTCACCCACATCCTGCCCAACGGCTACAAGGCGCAGGTGGTGGCTTACAGCCGGCTGGCGGCGACCCGCTACTTCGAGGCGCTGAAGGCGGCGCGCGACGAGCTGCTGGCTGAAAGCGAGGCGTTGAGCCCGCAGGACAAGGCGCTGGACGACGAGGCTCTGTGCCAGCGGCCGCCGAAGGTGCAGGCCGCCGTGCAGGCCTGGCGCTACCGCGAGACGCTGGCGCGCATCGAGTTCGCGCCCATCATCTCAGGGCAAAACAACGACGACCCGGCGTGGAAGACCTGGACCGACGGCGCGGTGCACGAGCAGCTGATCAAGCGCTTCAAGAAGCCCCTGTTCCACGCCGACCCCGTCAAGACCGACCCGCTGGCCTTTCTGGTGGTGAAGTCGATGCTGCTCACGGGCTTCGACGCGCCGATCGAAGGCGTGATGTACCTGGACCGGCCGATCCGCGAGGCGGAACTGCTGCAGGCCATCGCACGTGTCAATCGCACCGGCTTCGGCAAACGCTGCGGCATCGTCGTGGACTACTACGGGGTGGCGCAGCACCTGAAGGAGGCGCTGGCGGCCTACGCCGACGAGGACGTGGAAGGTGCGCTGGCCAGCCTGAAGGACGAGGTGCCGGTGCTGCGCGACCGGCACCTGCGCGTGGTGGACCTGTTCCGGCAGCGGGGCATCGAGTCGCTGGAAGACACCGAGGCCTGCGTCGAGGCGTTGGGCAGCGAGAAGCTGCGGGCCGAGTTCGCGGTGAAGCTCAAGGCCTTCCTGGCGTCCTTGGACACGGTGCTGCCGCGCCCCGAGGGTCTGCCGTACTCCGGTGACGCGAAGCGGCTGGCCTACATCTACGCCCGGGCACGCAACCGCTACAAGGACACGCCGGTTCTCGGCAAGGACGTCGGCGCCAAGGTGCGCAAGCTGATCGACGACCACGTGATCTCGTTGGGGCTAGACCCGAAGATCCCGCCGATCCAGCTGACCGATGCAGAGTTCGACACGCACCTTGCACGGGCAGCCAACGACCGCGCCAAGGCCTCCGAGATGGAGCACGCGATCCGCTCGCACATCCGCCGGCACACCGACGAAGACCCGGTGCTGTACCGCAAGCTGTCGGAGCGCCTGAACGACATCCTGACGGCCCTGGGCGAGCAGTGGAACGAGGTCATCTCCCAGCTGCAGAAGATCATCGACGAGCTGAAGAGCGGCAAGGCGGGCGCGGCCGATGCCCCGGGTGACCTGCCGGAGCACTGCGCGCCCTTCCTGCGTACGGTGCTGGACGTGGTGTGTGCCGGGCAGACGCCAACGCCGGCCGAGCTGCTGCGGCTGAAGGACGTGACCGTCAAGCTGGTAGACCTGCTGGTTCAGGAACTGCAGGGCAATCGCAACATCTGGACGCCGAGCAAGCGGGCCGATCAGGACAACCTGAATGCCCAGTTGTTCGAGCATCTGATGCGGGTGCGCCCGCCGCTGGTGGATGCCGACAAGGCGGGCGTTCTGGCCGACAAGCTGATGGAGCAGGCGCGCGCCAACCACGACAAGCTGGTGCAGGTGTGAACCGATGCTGGCACCGGTGAAGTCGCCCAAGCTCCAGGTGGACGACCTGCAGTTCCAGGTGCGGCGAAGCGCGCGCCGCAGGACGATGCAGATCACCGTGGAGCGTGATGGAGAGTTGGTGCTGTCGGCGCCTCCTGAGGTGGACGAGGCCACGCTGCGCACTTTCGTGCTGGAAAAGCGCTTCTGGATCTACACCAAGTTGGCCGAGAAGGACCGCCTGCAGCGCCAGGTGCCGCGCAAGGCGTTCGTCGGCGGCGAGGGTTTCCTGTACCTCGGCCGCAGCCATCGGCTGAAGCTGGTGGACGCGCAGGACGTGCCGCTGAAGCTGGCGGCGGGGCGCTTCTGCCTGCGCCGGGATGCCGTGCCCGCTGCCCGCGAGCACTTCATCCGCTGGTACAGCGAGCGTGGCAAGGCCTGGCTGGCCAGTCGGGTGGCCGAGTACCAGACGCGCATGGAAGTCTCGCCGGTTGGCGTGAAGGTGCAGGATCTGGGCTACCGCTGGGGATCGTGCGGCAAGGGGGACTGGCTGTACTTCCACTGGAAGGCGATCCTGCTGCCGGCGCGCATCGCCGAGTACGTGGTGGTGCACGAGATCGCCCACCTGCACGAGCCGCACCACACGCCAGCGTTCTGGCTGCGTGTCGAGCGCGCCATGCCGGACTACGCGCAGCGCAAGGCCTGGCTGGCTGAGCACGGGATTGATGTCGAAGGGATCTGAGAACGATGGCGGACTACTTCACCAGCGACCACTTCAAGCTGCTGAACCGTTGGAAAGGGCAGAAGCGCGACGAGTCGAACCCGGAGCAGAATCGCGCTTACGAGGACCTCAAGAAGGCCTATGAGGTGACCGAGGCGTGGGCCAACAAGGTCAAGGATGCGTTGTTCCCGATGGGCCTTGTCGAAATCCGCAAGCGTCCAACGAACCAGGGCAACAACTTCGCCAGCTACAACTGGGCCAAGATCTACCCATCGTCGGAATCACCGAAGGAACTCGCCTACACGGTCGGCATTGGCGCCGATGACGGGTTCGTGGTCAAGATCGACACGGTCGGGCTCGACGATTCGAACGCAACGCGTCGCGCCTATCTGGCGCTGCGCGGCGCCTACGACAACACGGCGCCCTTTGTTGCCAAGTTGCCGGCGGCCGAGGGCCTGGAGAAGTCGCTGGACCAACTGGCGGCGTGGAGCGTCGAGGCGATTCGGACCTTCAAGCTTCGCTACGACGAGGTGGTCACCAAGCTCAACCTCGGCAAGACGCTGAGCGACGAGGATCTGCTCAAGCACTTTGACGGCAAGCCGGCGTTCCAGACCTTCCGCGCATCCTGGTCGCCGCAGGACAAGGCGCTGTTCTGCCGGTTGGCCAGGGCGGTACACGCTGCCGGGTTGGACTGGTGGCACATGGGCAAGGGTATCCAGGTGCGCTTCGGGCGCAAGAACCCGGGCAGTGAGCGAGCAGTGGGTGTGCTGGGCGTCGTCCGCGGGACCCGGGCCCGCAAGCTCACCTGGACCCGCCCCGTGGGGCCGGTCGCCAAGCTCAACCGCGAACTCCTGACCGACGACCTGGTGTCGAGGATCGAAACGGCTCTCTCGACCGAGCGCGACTCACTGGAGGACTGGCTGGTGCTCGAAACCGAGCGGCCTGGTCTATGGCCCGACCAACTTCGGGACGATCCTCTCGATCCGGGAGAGGACACGGACGACGACGAGGCCAGCGATACCGAGGAGGCGCGGCAACCCGTCAATCGCATCTACTACGGCCCGCCCGGCACCGGCAAGACCTACGAGCTTTCGAAGCTGCTCAAGCGGGAGTATGAGCAGGCCATGACCGCCGTGTCGGCCGAGGAATGGCGCAGCCAGTTCATCGCCGAAAAGATCGCGGTGCTCAAATGGTGGGAGGCCGCCGTCGCCGCGTTGTACGACCTCGGCGGCAAGGCCAAGGTCGCGCAACTCTTCGACCATCCGTTCATTCAGGCACTGGCGGCGGCAAAAGCTCGAACCGAGAACATCAAGCAGACGCTTTGGGGCACGCTGCAACACCATACGGTCGAGGAATCCAAGACCGTCAATATCAAGCTTCGACTGGCTCCAGCGATCTTCGACAAGGCTGCTGACTCGACCTGGCACTTTGCCGGTGAGTGGCAGGAAACGTGCGCAGACCTCATCGAGACCGTCAAGGCATACCAGGCTGGCCCCCAATCAACCGGCTTGGTCCAGCGCTACAGCTTCGTCACCTTCCATCAGTCCTACGGTTACGAGGAGTTCGTCGAGGGTCTGCGGCCGGTGCTCGACGGTGAGTCGGAGGCCGGCGAGATCCAGTACGAGATCCGCTCGGGCGTCTTCAAGGATCTGTGCCGCCGCGCTCGGTCTGCACCGGACCAGCGATTTGCGATGGTGATCGACGAGATCAACCGCGGCAACATCAGCAAGATCTTCGGCGAGCTGATCACCCTGATCGAGCCCGACAAGCGCGAGGGCGCCGAGAACGCCGTGTCGGTGACGCTGCCCTACTCGGGCGAGAGTTTTTCGGTGCCAGCCAACGTGGACATCATCGGCACCATGAACACGGCAGACCGGTCACTCGCGCTGTTGGACACCGCGCTGCGCCGTCGCTTCGAGTTCGTGCCGGTGATGCCGGATGCCCGCGATGCCCCGGGCGCGCCCCTCGCGGGCTTGCGAGTGAGCGCGGGCGAGCAGGTGATCGACGTTCCCCGAATGCTCGATGCCATCAACCAGCGCATCGAGGCGCTGTACGACCGCGACCATTGCATCGGCCACGCATATTTCACGCCCCTGGCCAAGGTGCCCGATGGCGACGAGCGGCTGGTCGCCTTGCAGCAGGTCTTCAGCACCCGCATCCTGCCGCTGCTCGAAGAGTACTTCTTCGAGGACTGGCAGAAGATTCGTCTCGTTCTGGCCGATAACCAGAAGCCGGAGGCCGCGCAGTTCGTGCGTGAGAGCGCCGACCACGAGGACGATCTGGCGCGCCTGTTCGGTAGTGACCACGGCCTGGACAGCTACGCCACGAAGCGCCGCTACGCGGTTCAGGATGCCGCGTTCTCCAATCCGGATGCCTACATCGGCATCTACCAGACCTTGTCGGCCTGACTGCCGGAGCCCTGGTGAACGGCATCACGATCTACGAGTTCGACGCGCTGACGGCGGCGGACTCGGGCATCGGCGCTGGCGAGGGGCTGCACGGCATCCCGGCCAGGGTGTACGGATGGCTTGAGGATCAGTGTTTACGGGCCGCCGAGGAAGGCGAGGCTGCGTGGCTGCGCCTCACCCAGCGCCGAGGGCACCGTGTCGTGCAGGTCACCAGCTTCGTCGGCGTCATCCGCGCGCCAGATGGATTCCAGATCGAGGTGCTGCCAAAGGTCGGTAAGGCGATCGGCGGTGGCGCCAACGAGGCGCGCCAACTGCTGATCGAGATGCTCTGCTGCCTGCAGGGCTTCCGCCACATCCAGACCGACAGCGCCAAGATCTCGGCGGCGCGCATGCCGTTGCTGGAGGTCTTCATCGCCGAGTTTCTGCGCACGGTCGAGAACATCGTCAAGCGCGGACTGCGCAGCGACTACTGCAGCCGCCAGGACAACCTCTTCGCCCTGCGAGGCAAGCTGCTGATGGCGCCGCATTTGCGGCAAAACCTGTACCGGGCGGACCGCTTCTTCACCGAGCACGACGAGTTCTCGACCGATAGACCTGAGAACCGCGTGTTGCACGCGGCATTGCGGCGTGTGTTGACGCTGGCCGCGTCGCAGGGCAACCAGCAACTGGCCCGCGAGCTGCAGTTCGTGTTCGCGGATGTGCCAACGTCGGCGCAGCCGAGGATCGACTTTCAGCGGGTGCGGTTGGACCGGGGCATGGGGTACTACGCCGATGCGTTGGCGTGGGCCCGTCTCATCCTCGACGAGGAGTCGCCATTGACCGGCTCGGGCGGCCACCGGGCGCCGTCGCTGCTGTTTCCGATGGAGGCAGTGTTCGAGGCATTCGTCGCCAAGCACCTGGCCCGGCAACTGGCACGGCCGCTGATCCTGAAAACCCAGGCTCGCAGCCATCACCTCGTTCGACATCGCGAGCAGAACTGGTTTCGGCTCAAGCCCGATCTGCTGATTCGGGACTCCGGCCGAGATGCACTGGTGCTGGACACCAAGTGGAAGCTGCTGGACGGTTTGAAGGCGAGCGGCACCGACAAGTACGGCCTGTCTCAAGGCGACTTCTATCAGTTGCAGGCGTACGGCCAGAGCTATCTGGACGGCCAGGGCGATGTCGTTCTCATCTACCCAAAGACTGCAGCCTTCGACCAGCCGTTGCCGGTGTTCGAGTTCCCCAAGTCGGAGGGTTTGCGGCTCTGGGTGTTGCCGTTCTGTCTCTCGTCGCGGCGACTCGTGATTCCTTGTGACACGGCATTTGTCCAGGCGTTTGAGGACAACTGCGCCGCGGAGTCCGTCGAAGCGGAGTTATCTGCCTCTGGTTGACAACTACAAGTCCGCGGGAGCCCGCTCGTCTACTATCGAGCTCAATGGGCAGTTTTTACAATGGACAACCATCCACCACCACTTACCCAAAACCCAACCCTTATCGGTTGGGTTTTTTTCTGCCCGGAACGCCAGTGTTGGCGCGGTTTCCGGCATGGTCCTCGTGAGCGCCAGTCCTCTCAAGGTTCGGAGCCTCCGAGAAAGCCGGGGCGGTTCAGGAACCCGCCCATGCCGCAATTTGATCCGAACCTGGGCCTGGCCTACGGCTGGACGCTGGGCGAGTCCGGCTGGCACACCGAGATGGACGCCAACCTCAAGCGCCTGGGCGCCATCGTGGGCCTGTCGGTCGCAAGCCGCACCGTGACCACCCCACCAGCCAGCCCCGCCGAGGGCGATCGCTACATCGTGCCGGCTGCCGCCACCGGTGTGTGGGCCGGCAAGGCCAATCAGATCGCCGTGCGTATTGCGGGTGCCTGGGAATACCACGTGCCGAAAGTCGGCTGGCTCTGCTACATCGAGGACGAGGCTGTGCTCTCGGCCTACAAATCGGCTGGCTGGAGCGCCGGCATCCCCGTCTGATTCAGCACCCCAATCCCTCATCCCCAAACCCGCCCGCGTGGCGGGTTCGTCGTTTTGGCTCCGGCATCACGTGGCTGTGCCACCTGAGCCCCGAGTCCCCTTCGTTGTGGAGAACCCCATGACCGAACCTCACGACACGCCCGCGCTCGTCGAGAACATGCTCCTCTTGCGCAAGGAGGATTTCGACGAGCTGCTCGACCGCGCCGCCGAGCGCGGCGCCGAGCGTGTTCTCGCCCACCTGGGCCTGGAGAACGGCCACGCCGCCCGCGACATTCGTGAACTGCGTGACCTGCTGGAGGCTTGGCGTGATGCCCGCCGCACGGCTTGGCAGACCGCCGTCAAGGTCATCACCACCGGCCTGCTTGCCGCTCTGCTGGTCGGCGCTGCCATCAAGCTCAAGCTGATGGGAGGCGGGCAATGATCGAGACCTTGCTCGGTGGGCTGCTGGGCGGGGTCTTCCGTCTCGCGCCGGAAATCCTCAAATGGCTCGACCGCAAGGGCGAGCGCAGCCACGAACTGGCGATGCAGGACAAGGCACTGGAGTTCGAGAAGCTGCGCGGCGCGCAGCGGATGGCCGAGATCGGCGCCGGGGCGGATGCGGCTTGGAACGTCGGGACCCTCGAGACCTTGCGCGAGGCCGTCGCCGCGCAAGGGCGACGATCCGGCGTGCGCTGGGCCGATGCCTAGTCCTCCAGCGTGCGGCCGGTGATCACCTACTGGTTCATGGCGTTGTACTGCGCGGCCAAGATGGCGGCGTTCGCGGCCGCTGTGACTGCCGGTGCAGGTTGGGGAACGGCGATCCTGCACGCCTGGACCGAGGCCGATCAGGCGCTGTGGGCCGGGGTGCTGAACTTCTGGTTCCTCGGACGGGTATTCGACCGGGTGCGGCGGTGATCACGGTTCCGCAGGCGGCCATCGATCTGGCCAAGCGCTTCGAGGGCTTCCACCGCGTGCCCAAGCACGACCCCGGGCGCGCTCACCCGTACCTCTGCCCGGCCGGCTACTGGACCATCGGCTACGGGCATCTGTGCGACCCGAAGCACCCGCCGATCACGAAAGGCGAGGCCGAGGCCTACCTCGCACAGGATCTGAAGGTGGCGCTGGTGACCTGCTCCCCGAAATCCGTACCACGGCAAAGGAACAAAATCCGCGCAACGCAAAGGAAGCGCGATGCGCAAGAGCAGGTACACGGAAGAGCGGATCATTGGGTTCATCAAGCAGGCTGACGCCGGCGTGAACGTGGCGGACCTGTGCCGCAAGGAAGGCTTCAGTACGGCCACGTTCTACAAGTGGCGGGCGAAGTTCGGCGGCATGGAGGCCAGCG
>NZ_JBWQXA010000002.1:0-358823 GCF_056746695.1 Caldimonas hydrothermalis
CAGGACAGTGAAACGCCTCAGCGCCGATGATAGTGCGGTCTCCCGTGTGAAAGTAGGTCATCGTCAGGCTACATCCCTCCAACCCCCACCACCTACCAAGGCGGTGGGGGTTTGTTTTTGATCAGGACCCTCTCCAATCCCCAGCCCAACAACCCACGGTCAGGCATCGACGATCGTGTCGCTGTCGCGCCGTAAGGCGCCGGAAGCGCACAAGGCGTCCACGATGGCCACTTGCCAAGCCGGCCAGGGCTGGCTGAAGAAGTAGTGCTGATGAAGCAGGCGGACGTAGGGGGTGGCATCGAGCCAGGCAAGCAGTTCAGGCCAGGTCTGACGGCGTACTTCGAGCAGGTGGAACTTCACCAGCACCTTGGCGGCATACCAGGCATGACGCAAGGGGTCCGCTCTGAAGCCGGCCAACTTCGCTAGGGCGCGATCGATGGCCGCCTCGACGTCGTCGAACGCGCGGCCGTGACCGGGAAGAACCCGGCGTGCCCCCAGGCTGCGGATCAGCGCCAGCGTGGCGTGCACGTCGTCAAAACCTGGCTGACCGACCAGCTCGGGAAAGACCACACCGAAGCCGTTCTCCCACAAAGCATCGGCCGAAATGAGCAGGCCGTCCTGGGCATCGAACAGCATCAGGGCATGGGGATCGTGGCCCGGGGCGGCGATCACGTTCCAACTGCGCCGGCCGTGACGCAGGGTGTCGCCCGGCTGGAGCGCCGCATCGGGAACGAAACGCTCACAGCGCTGGCCGGTGGCCTGGAAGCTGAGGTGCTCGGGATCCCAGGCCAGGGCTGCCTGGTACTCGGCCTGAGGCACCCAGATCGGGGTGCCATGGCGGCGGGCCAAGGCGGCGTTGCCGCCGCAGTGGTCCGAGTGCAGATGGGTGTTGACGATCGCGCGCAACCGTCGCCCCTGCAGGGCCTGCTCGACCAGCGCAAGCGTCTGATCGGCATGGCTCACGTAGCCGGTGTCGACGAGGAGGGTGCCGTCGGGGTCGTCGTCGAGGAGCAGGATGTTGTTCGACGACAGCCAGCCTCGCTCGAGGACGCGGATGTCGTCGGGAAGCGGCCCCATGGGCAGCGCAGCGCCGGCTTCAGCCGCGCAGTTCGCGGCGCAGGATCTTGCCGACGTTGGACTTGGGCAACTCGTCGCGGAACTCGATGTACTTCGGGCGTTTGTAGGCGGTGAAGTTCTGCTTGCAGTACTCGATCAGGTCTTCCTCGACGAGGGTCGGATCCTTCTTGACAACGAAGAGCTTGACGGCTTCGCCGGACTTGGCGTCGGGCACACCGACCGCCGCACATTCGAGCACGCCCGGATGCAGGTTGACGACCTGCTCGATTTCGTTGGGATAGACGTTGAAGCCCGAGACCAGGATCATGTCCTTCTTGCGATCCACGATCTTCACGTAGCCTCGCTCGTCCATCACGCCGATGTCTCCGGAGCGGAAGAAGCCGTCGGGGGTCATCACCTTGGCGGTCTCGTCAGGACGGTTCCAGTAGCCGGCCATGACCTGCGGGCCACGGATGCAGATTTCGCCCGGCTGCCCGAAGGGCAGGTCCCGGCCGTCGTCGTCACGGATCGCGATGTCGGTGGAGGGGATGGGCAGGCCGATCGTGCCGGTGAATTCCTTGAGGTCCAGGCGGTTGCTGGTGGCCACGGGCGAGGTCTCGGACAGGCCGTAGCCTTCGACGACGGGGCAGCCGGTGATCTTCAGCCATTTGTCGGCGGTGGCCTTCTGCACGGCCATGCCGCCGCCGTTGCTGACCACCAGCTCGGAGAAGTCCAGACGGGCGAAGTCCGGTTCGTTGGCCAGGGCGTTGAAGAGGGTGTTGACCGCCGGGAACATGTTGACACGGTGCTTCTGCAGTGTCTTGATGAAGCCGGGGATGTCCCGCGGGTTGGGGATGAGCAGGTTCATCGAGCCCAGGCGCGCGCCCATCATGTAGCAGATCGTCAGCGCGAAGATGTGATAGAGCGGCAGCGCGCACACGACGGTGAGCGGCTTGTCGCCCAGCTTGTCGAGCATGGGCTTGAACCAGGCTTCGGTCTGCAGGATGTTGGCGATGACGTTGCGGTGGGTGAGCGTGGCGCCTTTGGAGACGCCGGTGGTACCGCCGGTGTACTGGAGGAAGGCGACGTCGCTGGGCGACATCGGCGCTCGCTGCAGGCTCATGCGATGGCCTTCGGCCAGGGCCATGTTGAAGCGGGTGACGGTGCGCCCCCGGTCCATCGGCAGTTTGAACTCGGGCACCATCTTGCGCACGTGGCGCACGACGAAGTTGACGAGCAGGCCCTTCCAGAAGCCGAGCATGTCGCCCATCGCGGCCAGCACGACATGCTGCACGGAAGTGCGGTCGATCACTTCCTGCAACGTGGTGGCGAAGTTTTCGAGGAGGATGATGGCTTTGGCGCCGGAGTCCTTGAGCTGATGCTCGAGTTCACGCGGGGTGTAGAGCGGGTTGACGTTGACCACCGCGAAGCCTGCCCGCAGCACGGCTGCGATGGCCACGGTGTACTGCAGCACGTTGGGCATCATCAGGGCAACGCGGTCACCGCGCTGCAGTCCCTTGGATTGCAGCCAGGCGCCCAGCGCGGCGGACATCTCGTCGATGTCGCGGTAGGTGATGGCCACGTCCATGCACATGGCGGCACGGCGTGAGGCGTGCTTGCGGAAGGCCTCCTCCAGCAGCTCGGGCAGGGACTGATAGACGTCGACCTCGACCTCGGCCGGCACGCCGGGGGGGTAGTGCTTCAGCCAGGGCTTGGTCTCGAGCGCGATGGATACGGCAGACACGGTGACTCCAGATCGAGGAAACGTCCCCGATTCTTGGAGGCTGGCCGACTCATGCCAACGGTAATTGCACTAACGCACGGTCGTTCGCTCGTCCCGGGCCTGTCGCCAAGGCGACAGCATCGGGTGCGAACAGGCGCTCGATCAGTTCGCGCTCGCGGGTCTCGATGCAATGCAGGAACTCCTCAGCACCGCCCATGGCGCGGAAGGTGTCGAAGCCGGCTTCGAGGAAGCGCTGCAGGTCGCCCAAGCCGGCGGCCTTGGCGGGGCCGCGCATCATGTGCAGGCTGGCGCGCAGCATGGGCTGGCGGGCGTAGCCGTCGAGCGAGCGGCCGACGGCCAGCGTGAGCTCGAGCTGCAGGCGACGCTGGTCGGGTTCGCCACAGGTCTGCCAGGCCCGCACGTAGCGGCCTGGATCGAGGGGCAGGCCGTTCAAGGCCTGCGCCATCCGTGTGTCCAGCCGTTCGGACAGGGCGTGCACGCGCGCCAGGCGCAGCACGGTCTCGACGATGTGCCGCGGGAACAGGCGCACCAGGGTCGGCACGATGCGGGCGAACTGGGCGTCGCGCAGGCTGAAGTCGCCCGGGCCGTAGAGTTCGTCGAGGAAAAAGCGGGCCGGCGGGCCATGGCGGGGGCTGGCGAGCAGGTCGGCGTAGGTCCGGCGGAAACGGGCCTGCTGGTAGCGCTTCAGGGCCTCGACGCGTGTACCGAGGGCCGGGTCGCCAGCGCGCAGGGCGCGCTGGCGGGCCACTTCGCGCAGTTCGTGCAGGATGTCTTCGGCCTGGACGGGCATGGCCGGGATTGTCGGGGTTTGCCTGGGGGCCGGTTAGTGGGGGGACCCTAGGCCAGAGGGCATGGTGGGTGCCACACTGGCGCCGATGCAGAGACGGACCTTCCTTCGCTTAGGGCTGGGCTCGGCCTTGGTGCTGGGGGCCTTGGGCGCGGGCCTGACTTGGTGGCGCCCGGGGCTGGAGCACGGGCGGTTCACGTCGGCGACGCGACGGGTGCTCGTTCGCCTGTGCGAGGCGGTGCTCGAGGGCAACCTGCCGGAGGCCCCCATGGCCCGCGAGGCGGCCCTGCAGGCGCAGATCGTTCGGCTCGAGGCTTTTGCGGCCGGGCTGCCCGCGGCCACCCGCGACGAACTGGGGCAGTTGCTGGGGTTGCTGGCCCTGCCACCGGGGCGGCGCTGGTTGGCAGGGGTGGCGCCGGACTGGGCCGAGGCCTCGGTGGCGCAGGTGCAGAAGGGGCTGCAGGACATGCGGCTGTCCTCGCTGGCCGTGCGCCGTCAGGCCTATCACGCACTGCGGGACATGATCAATGGCACCTACTTTTCCGAACCGGCCCATTGGCCGGCACTGGGCTATCCCGGCCCGGCCGATCTTTGAGGGGCAGCCTCGATGAGCCGGCGTCCCGATCCGGTGGCCGAAGGCCTGTTGCGGGGCTGGCGAGTGCTGGGAGGGGGGCATGCCCAGCCCCCCGAGCGCATGGGCTGCGACGTGGTGATCGTGGGCAGCGGGGCGGGTGCGGGCATCACGGCCGAGCTGCTGACGCAGGTGGGGCTGGACGTGGTGATCGTCGAGGAGGGGCCGCTGCGCAGCAGCCGCGACTTCCGCCAGCTCGAAAGTGAGGCCTATCCGCAGCTTTACCAGGAGAGCGCGGCGCGCAAGACGGCGGACAAAGCGATCAACATCCTGCAGGGGCGCTGCGTGGGAGGGTCCACGACGGTGAACTGGACGAGCTCCTTCCGCACACCCGATGCCACGCTGGCTTATTGGCAGGAGCACTTCGGCCTGCGCGATGTGGACCCGCTGACGATGAGCCCCTGGTTCGCGCAGGCCGAGCGGCGGCTGCACATCGGTGCCTGGCTGGTGCCGCCCAACGAGAACAACGACCTGCTGCGGCGCGGCGCGGCCCGCCTCGGCATCGCCGCGCCGGCCATCTTGCGCAATGTGAAGGACTGCTGGAACCTGGGCTCTTGCGGCATGGGCTGCCCGACCAATGCCAAGCAGTCGATGCTGGTGACCACGATCCCGGCGGCGCTGGAGCGCGGTGCTCGCTTGCTGGTGGAGACGCGCGCGCTGCGCTTTGAGCACGATCAGGGGCGGGTCTCGGGCCTGCTGTGCGTCCCGGTGCAGCCCAACGGCGATGTGGCCACGGGCCGGCCGGGCACGCGCATCCAGGCGCGGCACTATGTGGTGGCTGGCGGTGCGATCAACTCACCGGCCCTGTTGTTGCGGTCGAAGGCCCCGGATCCGCACGGCTTGCTGGGGCGTCGCACCTTCTTGCATCCGGTGGTCATTTCGGCGGCCCGTTTCGATCAGCGTGTGCAGGGGTGGCAAGGGGCGCCTCAGACGATCTACACGGACCATTTCCTGGACGTCCACCCGATCGATGGCCCGATGGGCTACAAGCTGGAGGCGCCACCGCTGCATCCGGTGGTCTTCGCCACGACGCTGTCGGGGTTCGGTCGGTCGCAGGCCGAGCTGCTGGCTCAGTTCGCCCACACTCATGCCCTGCTGGCGCTGCTGCGCGACGGTTTCCATCCGGACTCGCCGGGCGGGCGCGTCGTGCTGCGTGATGACGGCTCACCGGTGCTGGACTATCCGCTCAACGACTTCGTGATGGACGGGGCCCGCCGGGCGCTGTTGAGCATGGCCGAGATCCAGTTCGCGGCCGGGGCCCGGCAGGTGATTCCGGTGCACGAGATGGCCCGGCCTTACACCACCTGGCAGGAGGCCCGTCAGGCGCTGGAAACGCTGCCGATGAAGCCGCTGCTCACGCGGGTGGTGAGCGCCCACGTGATGGGCGGTTGCGCGATGGCTGCGGGCGAAGCCCAGGGGGTGGTGCGGCCCGATGGTCGGCATTGGCAGCTCGAGAACCTCAGCGTGATCGACGGTTCGATCTTCCCGACCAGCATCGGGGCGAACCCGCAGTTGTCGGTCTACGGTTTTGCGAACCGGCTGGCCACCGGCCTGGCCACGCAGCTGACCGGGCGGACCCCGGTGCTGGCATGAGCGGGGGCGGGCCGTGAGTGCCGCTGGGACGACGAGCCGCCTGGCTCGCTTGCAGCAGGCGCTCACGCTGGGCCTGGGGGTCTTCGTGCTGGGCTGGGCGGCTGCGGCCTGGGCCCTGGGGCGGCCGGCGTGGATGCCACTGGGCGCATTGATGGTCTTGGCCGGGTATGTGCTGGTGATGGCGCTGGAGTTCGTGCTGGTGGCCTGCCTGCATGATGGTGATGCGGCGCCGCGGGCGACGGCTGGCCAGTTGCTGCGCGCCTGGTGGGGCGAGGTGACGACGGCGCCCGTGGTCTTCTGTTGGCGCCAGCCCTTCTTCTGGGATGCCGTGCCCGATCGGCCGGACGGCAGGCCCGGACGGCGCGGCCTGGTGCTTGTGCATGGCTTCGTGTGCAACCGGGGCCTGTGGACGCCGTGGCTGCGCGAACTGACGCGACAGGGGCATCCCTTCCTGGCCGTCAACCTCGAGCCGGTGTTCGGCTCGATCGAGGACTATGTGGACACCATCGAAGCGGCGGTGAGCCGGCTGGAGTCGGCCACGGGACTGCCGCCGGTGCTGGTGTGCCACAGCATGGGAGGGCTGGCGGCGCGAGCCTGGTTGCGGCGCTGGCGCTCCCAGGGGCGCGTGCACCGCGTGATCACGATCGGCACGCCTCACCACGGCACCTGGCTGGCACGCTTCGGCCTGGCGCGCAACACCCGCCAGATGCGTCTGGCCAACGCCTGGCTCGAGGCGCTGGCGAGCGAGGAGCCGCCGTCATGCCACCGGCGTTTCACCTGCTTCTACGGGCATTGCGACAACATTGTCTTCCCGGCATCGACCGCCACCCTGGCCGGCGCGGACAACCGGCATCTCGAGGCCACGGCCCATGTGCACATGGCCTTTCACCCGGCAGTGTGGGACGAGGCGATGCGCTGGTTGTCCGTCGGGGAGGGCGGAGACGCCCAGCCGCCGCAGGCGCTTCACGAGCCGCGCTTGCGGATGCGGTACTCCACTTCGTAGATCGAGAAGAGCCCGCACAGGTAACGCTCGAAGAGCTCGATGCCGAGCGTGCTGCGGTTGACCACGCGGTTGAGCAGGCCGCTGAGCATGGGCACGCGCACACCCAGCAGGCGAGGACGCGCATAGGGCTTGAAGCCCACGCGCACCTGGTCGAGGGACCAGCCGGGGATCGTGGCATAGCGTGGCACGGTCCGGTGCAGGCAGGAACGTTCGCAGAAGTAGCTGAAGGTGTGGACGCCGAAGAAGAGGCGGTGGGTGGGATCGGAGTAGAAGTATGGGTTGGAGTAGTGCGGCACGATGATGTGCAGGCTACCTCCAGGGCGCAAGACCCGATCGATCTCCAGCAGCATCGGTCGCAGGTGGTGGCCGTCCACATGTTCGAGAAAGTGGCGCGTGTAGACGTCCTGTACGCTGTGATCCGGCAGGCTGCGCAGGTACTCCATCACGTCCATGCGGACGTCCACCGCACTGCCTTCGCCGATGTCGATGCCGATGAATCCTGGGATGCGTTTGGAGCCGCAGCCCAGGTTGAGCCGCAGGCCGTCCGAGGGGGGCGGCGCCGGCGTGGACGGGTCGATCAGTCGTTCGGTCTTCAAGCCTGTTCCCGGTTCATGTCGAATGCACGGACTGCGCAGTGGGCGCAGGGTGCAGCAGTTGCGCGAGTGCTGCATCCCAGGCCCGACAGATGGTGCCCAGGTCGTGGTGCTGCAGCAACCGCTGACGGGCTGCCTGCACACGGCGTTCGCGTTCGCCGGCATCGGCCATCAGGCGACCCAGGCCCTCGTCCCAGTCGTCCAGGACGGCCCAGTCCTCGAACTCCTCGTAGGAAGGGATGCGGTCGGCCGCCACAGCCAGGCCATTGTAGAAGGCTGTGGCCAGTCGGTTGGGGGTCTTGCAGCGTGTGAAGGGGTTGATCTGGGCCGGGATGATCGCGATCGCGTGACCGGCCAGGGCCTGTCGGAACACGGCGGGCGACCAGGGAATATAGAGGGTCGGCAATGTCCAATGGCTCAGGTGGCGGCGAAAGGCGTCCTCGCTGTTGCTCAGCACGGTCAGGCTCACAGCCTGGGTGCGATGGTGCGCATGTAGCGAGCGCTCGATGCGGGTCAGATCCTGCAGCCCGCCGTCGGCGTAGCTTGCTCCATGGTTGCCGAACCACAGCAAGCGGCGGCCGGGCGCGATGTCGCGTGATGCCAGGAAGCGCCGCAGACGCCAGGCGTGCCAGCGCTGCTGCAGCGTGACGCCCCCCACCGGCAGTGCCGTGTCAAGCGGATCGCCGATGACCTGGATCGGCCGGTCGCCGCCAGTCTCCTGGTGAATCACCTCGGCCAAGGCGGGCGTGGAGGCGACCACCAAGTCGACCTCTTGCACGGCACGGCGCAGGCAGGCGGCGCGCGCGCGCCACCGAGGAGCGTCGTCCTTGGCGTAGAAATGGTTGTCGCACAGATCGAGGATCAGGCAGGTTCCATGCCGGCGGCGCAGGTCCAGGGCCTGGTTCAGGGAGGCTTCGTCATAACGTTTGCCCAGGACGAGGACATGCGGGGCGGGTTCGTGCTCGACGTACAGGCCCGCGTCCCGGCCGGCCAAGCGCAAGCCTTCGATGACTTGCAGGCAGCGGATCCGGGTGCTGGCGACCAGGGGGTCGCTCGAATGGGGCCAGAACCGCAGGCGCGGGCGGTTGGTGACGGACGGGCCTTGCCGCCCGCTGCCGGGGGAGGGTGATGTCGAATCCATGGTGAGGGCGCAAGGACGCCACAGGGCTGCGGCGGCGGTGCCCCTCGGGCGCTACCGCCGGGCACAGTGTAGTCGCCTGCCGCCCGCGATGCCTAAATTCAGGCGGGCGGGAAGCGCGGTTCTCCAGGCAGCAACTCGCCGGCTTCCAGCGGGGGCAGTTGGCGCACGCGCGCGTAGATCGGCGTGAAGTCGGGGGCGGTGGCCTGGAAGAGCTGCTCGAAGCTGTCGATCACGAAGTAGGTGCGCTGGTAGGTGTCGATCTTGTAGCGCGTGCGCATGATGCGCTCGACGTCGAAGCCCACGCGCTTGGGCTCGGGCGAGGTGACGCTGTAGCGCAGCTCGCCGGTGGACGACAGGATGCCGGCACCGTAGGCGCGCAGGCCCTCGGGGGTGGCGATGAGGCCGAACTCGACCGTGTACCAGTACAGGCGCGCCAACAGCTCGCAGGCATCGAGCCGGCTGGCCTTCAGGCCGCCGGCGCCGTAGGCCTGCATGTAGTCGGCGAAGACCGGGTTGAACAGCAAGGGCACGTGGCCGAAGAGGTCGTGGAAGACGTCGGGCTCGACGACGTAGTCGAACTCCTCGGGCTCGCGGATCCACTCCGTGACCGGGAAGCGGCGCTCGGACAGCAGCTTGAAGAAGGCCTCCTCGGGGATGAGGCCGGGCACGGCCACGACCTGCCAGCCGGTGGCGCGCATCAGGCGTTCGCTCAACTCGTCGAAGCGTGGGATCCGGTCGGGCTCGCCCAGGTGGGTCACGGCCTCGACGAACTCCTTGCAAGCCAGGCCCGGCAACTGGGCCGCCTGGCGTTCGTAGAGGCGGCGGTAAAGGTCGTGCTGGGCCGGGGTGTAGGCGGCCCAGTCCTGCTCACAGGTGTAGTCGGCGCGGGCGCGGGCGTAGTTGCCGCGCGGGGGCCGCTCTCCTTCGCCGTAGGTGACGGGCGCCACGCCCTGGTTGACGCCGCTGTGGAAATCGATGGCGGTGGAAGGGGCCGTCATGGCGCGCTCCTCGTGCGGGATGCTCAGGCCGCGGTGGCGTCGGTCTTCAGGACGCCGCGGCGCATCTGGTCCAGTTCCATGGTTTCGAAGAGTGCCTTGAAGTTGCCTTCGCCGAAACCCTGGTTGCCCTTGCGCTGGATGAACTCGAAGAAGATGGGGCCGAGCTGGTTCTCGCTGAAGATCTGCAGCAGCAGCTCGCCGGGCTGGCCGTCGACCAGGATGTTGCGGGCCTTCAGGCCTTCGAGGTCCTCGCCGTGGTTGGGGATGCGCTTGGGCAGCAGCTCGTAGTAGGTGGCGCTGGTGGTCAGCAGCTTGATGCCCGACATCTGCAACGCGTCCACGGTGTCGTAGAGGTTGGTCGAACCCAGCGCGATGTGCTGGATGCCTTCGCCGTGGTAGCGGTCGAGGTATTCCTGGATCTGTCCGGCCTTTTCGTTGCCTTCCTCGTTGATGGGGATGCGGATCTTGCCGCAGGGGCTGGTCATGGCCTTGCTCTTCACGCCGGTGGCCTGGCCCTCGATGTCGAAGTAGCGCACCTCGCGGAAGTTGAAGATGCGTTCGTAGAACTCGGCCCACTCGGCCATGCGGCCGCGGTGCACGTTGTGGGTGAGGTGGTCGATGTAGGTCAGGCCATGGCCCACCGGGTTCAATTCGGCCCCGGGCAGCGGCTCGAAATCGACGTCGTAAAAGCCGATGTTGCCGATGTCGCCTTCTTTGGCGCCATTCTTGCCGCGCCACTTGTCGACCAGATAGATCAGCGAGTCGCCGATGCCTTTGATGGCCGGGATGTTCAGCTCGCCCGGGCCGGCCTGGTTGGCGTAGCCCCAGGCGCCCAGGTCGATGGCGCGCTCGTAGGCCGCCTTGGCGTCGCGCACGCGAAAGGCGATGGCGCACACGCTGGGGCCGTGCAGCCGGGCGAAGCGCTGGGCGAAGGAGTCGGGTTCGGCGTTGAGGATGAAATTGATCTCGCCCTGGCGGTACAGCGTCACGTTCTTGTGGCGGTGGCGCGCGATGGCCTTGAAGCCCATGCGCTCGAAGAGCTGGCCCATCGCGGCAGGATCGGGGGCGGCGTATTCGATGAATTCGAAGCCATCGGTGCCCATCGGGTTGTCCCAGGGGGTGAATTGCATGCCGGTCTCCAAAGCGTGGGCAGACGCCGTAGCGCCCGCATGTTGAGCTGTGTCAAGACTGTAGGCGGCGTGGGGCGCAGTTTTTCTGCATTTTTGAGCGGAAAGGCTACAAAAACGCAATAAAAGTGCGAGAATTTCTCTATGGACACAGCGATAACGCTCGACGCCATCGATCGGCGCATCCTTCGCGCGCTGCAGACCAATGGCCGCATGACGTACGACGAACTGGCCGGGCAGGTGAGCCTGTCGCCCTCGGCCGCGCTGCGCCGCGTCAAGCGTCTGGAGGAGGCCGGGGCGATTGCCGGCTATGTGGCCATCGTCCCGCCCGAGCGGGTGGGGCTGGGGCTGACGGCCTACATCAACGTGCGCTTGGAAAAGCACACCGAGAGCCACAAGCGCAATCCCATGGATCTGTTCCGTGCGGCAGTACAGAGCTGGCCCGAGGTGGTGGAGTGCGTGGCCCTCACGGGTGAGATGGACTACCTGCTGCGCGTGGTGGTGCAGGACATGGCCCACTACTCGCGCTTCATCATGGACACCCTGCTCAAGCATCCGAGTGTCGAGGACTGCAAGACCAGTTTCGTGCTCGATCGGGTGAAAAACACGACGGCCGTGCCGGTGTAATCCCTAGGCGGTCTCTGTCGCGTTGGCGACAGAAACGAGGCCTCGAGTCTCCACAATCGGACTGCAAATTTGCACGACCGTGCATTTTGCAGTGCAGAACTCAACAGGAGACAGGCATGCAGTTTTGGCGTTCTAAATGGGCCGCTGCGGTGGGCAGCGTCGTCGTGCTGGTGGCGTGCGGCGGTGGCGGAGGTGACAGTACACCTGAACCGGAAGAGGTGCGCCCGCACGATGCGCGCACCTTCCCGCTCGACGAGACCGCGCTGGCCTTCGAGGCCTTGCCGGGGACCACGACCACGCGTTTCCACGGCGTGCTCAACGGGGCAGGCTACCGCATCGAGGTGCCGCAGAACTGGAATGGCCGCCTCGTGATGTACGCCCACGGCTACCGCGGCACCAATGTGCCGCTGACGGTGAGCAACCCGCCGATCCGCGCCCATCTGATCGCCAACGGCTATGCCTGGGCGGCGTCGAGCTACAGCAAGAACTACTACGACGTGCGTGCCGGCGTGGAGGACACCAACGCGCTGGCGTTGGCGTTTTCGCGCCTCACCGGCCTGGCCGAGCCGACACGGCGCTACATCATCGGCCATTCGATGGGCGGGCATATCACGGGCGCGGCGATCGAGGAGGAGACCTTCCGCACGGCCAATCACAAGGTGCGTTACCACGGGGCCGTGCCGATGTGCGGCGTGATGGGCGACACCGAGCTGTTCGACTACTTCTCGGCCTACCAGACGGCGGCGCAGTACTTTGCCGGGGTGCCGCTGTACCCGACCACGGCCTGGGCCGACATCAACGCCTTGGTACGCAGCCGGCTGTTCACGACATTCAGCAGCTCGGTGATCACGCCCACGGCCGACGGCGAGAAGCTCAAGGGCGTGGTGATGAACCTCACCGGCGGCAACCGGCCGATCTTCGAGCAGGGTTTCGCGAATGCGGGACTGCAGCAGGTGGTTTGGGGCACCTTCGGTGGCGACGGCACGATCAACGGCATCCTCAATGCCAGTGTGCTGGACACGCGCAACATGGTCTTGCAGATCGACAGCGACCCGGCGCTCAGTGAGGAGGAGACCTTGCTCAACCAGCGCTTGCTGCGCGTCACGCCGGTGCCCGATGCCAACCGCTTGCGCCGCGACGGCTTGCGCTGGATCCCGAAGGTCAACGGACAGTTCAGCATCCCGGTGGTGTCGCTGCACACGCTGGGTGACATGTACGTGCCGTTCAGCATGCAGCAGATCTACAAGCGCCGCGCCGACGCCAATGGCTCGGGGGGCTGGCTGGTGCAGCGTGCCATCCGCGCCCCCAGCCATTGTGATTTCACGGTGGCCGAACAGGTGGCGGCCTTCGACGACATGGTGGCATGGGAGCAGAACGGCACGCGGCCCGAGGGGGACGAGGTGCTGGACGCCGCGGTCGTGGCCGATCCGGCCTATGGCTGCCGCTTCACGGTCAATGCCGGCGGGCCGTATGACAACCCCACCACGGTGACCGTGCGCACGCTGATGCCGGCCTGCCCGACCCCCTGAACGGCCCTGCGGTCTCAGCCCTCGTCCAGGTCACGCACCTTGCGCAGCGTGGCCTCGGGCGAGAGGTTGAGCAAGGCGGCGATGTCGGCGATGTCGTCCGGCAAGGCGGCGTTGTCCCAGCCGTGCTGGGTGTGACGGGCCAGGCGGATCGCCAGCGTCACGCTGCGGGCCTGCAGGTCGTGGGCCGCCGCGTGTTCGTCGGTGAGCCGGCGCCACACGCGCGGCAGGCGCCAGGTGCGCATCAAGGCCTGTTCGAGATCGGCCAGGCGGATGTGCAGCACGTCCACCTGGGCCTGGGCCGAGCGCAGAGCCGGGTCGCGCCGCTGGCGGTGGCGGATCTCCAGCGCCAGGTCGGGGGCATGGCACCACAGCAGCATTTCGGCGAAATCGTGCAGCAAGGCGGCGTGATAGAGCGTCGGCGCGTCGCTGTCCATGCGGTGCACGGCAAAGCCCAGGGCAAACACGGCAGCACGGGCGGCGCGTGCGAGCACTTCGTGCAGGCCGTCACGCGCCTCGGGGTGCGCATGCAGCAGGTCTTCGGTGGTCTGCAGCGTTGGGAAGGCGCGGAAGAAGGGTTCCACGCCCAGGTAAACCAAGGCGGCGGTGAGGGTTTCGGCCAAGACTTCGTGGTCGTCGTCGCCAGCCGATGGCCGCCGCAAGGTGGCCACGTGACTGAACAGTTTGAGGGTCATCAAGGGATCGCCGGCGAGAAACTCGGCGATGCTGTGAGCGTCCAGGTCGTCTTGCCGGGTGGCGAGCCAGTCCATCGCCTCGGCCGTGCGCGGCAGCACCGGGATGGTGGCCGCAGCGAAGTGGGCCGTCCAGGCGTCCAGGGTGGGCAAGGGGCGGGTGAGCATACGAACACTCCTGGGGGGATATCGGCACAGGGGCCGGAACGCTTGAATGGGACAAACCCGCAAGTTCCGGGCGAGATGTCTCCTGGGCACCACCGCGGTGTGGTCCCCCCGGCGCACAATGCCGGCTTCGAGGATGCCGTGATCGAGGAGGCGGGGCATGGGCTCATGGTGGAGGGCCAGCGGGGGGCACGGGCTCAAGGCCCTCGGGGTGGTGGTCATGCTGGGCGGCGTGTTGGCGGCAGGGTTCTGGTGGAGCCGTTCTGGGCTGGACGGGCCTGTCCCGACTGCCCAGGTGCCGGCGCTGGCGCCGCAGCAGCAGGCGGCGTTGGAGGCTGCCCGTCAGCGCCTGGAGCAAGCCTTGCGCGAGCGAGACCAGGCTTTGCGCGAGGGCCGCGACGAGGCGGCGGCGCAGGCCCAGCGTGCGCTCAACGAGGTCATGGGGCTGGGGACGAGGCCCACGCTGCGGCCACAGCAGATCGAGGCGGTGCTGCCGTTGCAATTGGGCGGCTTGCCGCGGCAACCGAGCGACACCTTTGGGGACGAGTCTTTGGGGGCGGCCAGCGTGTCGGTGAGCACGCAGTACGGTGTGGATGCGTCGCGCCGTATCGCGCTGTCGGTCAGCGACACGGGGGGGCTGTCGGTATGGGCGGTGATGGCCGAGTGGCAACGCGCCGCCGCCGATGCGCAACGGGCCGGGCGCCAAGAGACGGTGCGCTTCGAGCAAGGGCGCGTGCGGCGCGAGGTGGAGGCGGCCGATGCCATGCCGGCACAGGTGCATTGGGTGCTGGCCAACGGGGTGGCGGTGGAGGCGCTGGCCGACGGCATGGATTTGAAGACCCTGCGCGCTGCGCTCGACGATCTGGACCTGGCGGGTTTGGAGCGTCTGCAGCCTTGAGCGGTGGTGGCGTATCGTGCGGGGCATGTCCGCATCGTCCTTGCCGGCGGCCGCGCCGGCCCATGTGCTGCCCGTCATCGTGCTGGCCCAGTTCGCCGGCACCTCGCTGTGGTTTGCCGTCAATGCCGTGATGCCCGACCTGCAGCGCGACTGGGCGCTGGGGCCTGCGGCGGCGGGCACGCTCACTTCGGCGGTGCAACTGGGCTTCATCACGGGCACCCTGGTGTTCGCGGTGCTGTCGGTGGCCGACCGTTTCTCGCCGCGGTGGGTGTTCCTGGCCTGCGCGGTGGCGGGGGCCGTCTGCAATGCCCTGGGGGCGCATGCCGCCGGCTCGCTCGAGGTCTTGCTGGGGCTGCGGTTTGCCACCGGCTTCTTCCTGGCCGGCATCTACCCGGTGGGCATGAAGATCGCGGCGAGCTGGTATCCGCAAGGCCTTGGCGCCGCCCTGGGCTGGCTGGTGGGCGCGCTGGTGCTGGGCACGGCCAGCCCGCACCTGCTGCGCGCGCTGGGTACGGACTGGCCCTGGCAGCAGGTGATGGACGTGGTGTCGCTGCTGGCGCTGGCCGGCGGCTTGCTGCTGGCGGCCACCGTGCCCGACGGGCCGCACCTGCCGCGGTCGGCCCGCCTGCAATGGCGCGCCCTGGGGGCCTTGTGGACGCACCGCCCGGTGCGGGCCTCGGCCTTCGGCTACTTCGGCCACATGTGGGAGCTCTACACCTTCTGGGTGCTGCTGCCAGCCATCGTCGGCACCCGGCTGGCGGGCGCACCCGCCTCGGCCGCGGCCTTTGCCGTGATCGCGCTGGGCACCCTGGGCTGCGTGGGCGGCGGGCTGCTGGCGCGCCGCGTCGGCAGTGCCCGCGTGGCCAGCGTGCAGCTTGCCGCCAGCGGCCTGTGCTGCCTGCTGGCGCCGTGGATGCTGAACGCTCCCGGCCCAGTCTTTACCCTGTGGCTGGCCGTGTGGGGCATCACGGTGGTGGGCGACTCCCCGCAGTTTTCGACGCTGACGGCGCAAAACGCCCCGCGCGAAGCGGTGGGCAGCCTGCTCACGCTGGTCAACAGCATCGGCTTTGCGGTCTCCATCGTCAGCATCCAGCTCTTTGCGATGCTGGCCTCGCGCGTCGATGTGGCCGCACTGCTGCCCTGGCTGGCCCTGGGGCCGGCGCTGGGCCTGTGGATGATGCGCGGGCTCACTCGTCCTCGCGCGGCCGGAACTGACTGACGAGTTGTTGCTGCACCGCCGGGGGCACGGGCTCGTAGTGTGAGAACTCGGCGATGTAGCTGCCGTGGCCGGCGGTGAGGGCGTGCAACCGGGCCTGGTAGCCGTTGAGCTCGGACAGCGGGGCCTGGCCCAGCACGGCCAGGGTGCCCGGTGAGAGGGCGCGGGTGCCGTTGATCTGGCCGCGCTTGGTGGCCAGATCGCCGGTGATGTCGCCGATGTGGGCCTCGGGGGCGGCCACCTCGAGTTTGACGATGGGCTCCAGCACGATGGGGCCGGCCTTGAGCATCGCATCGATGAAGGCCTTGCGGCCGGCGGTGATGAAGGCGATCTCCTTGGAGTCGACCGAGTGGTGCTTGCCGTCGTACACGACCACGCGCACGTCTTGCACCGGGTAGCCGGCGATGACGCCGCCGTCCATGGCCTGGCGCACGCCCTTCTGGACCGCCGGAATGAAGACGCCGGGGATGGCTCCTCCCTTGACCTCGTCGACGAACTCGAAGCCGGCCCCGCGCGGCAGGGGTTCGATGCGCAGGAAGACTTCGCCGAACTGGCCGGCCCCGCCGGTCTGCTTCTTGTGGCGGTGGTGGCCCTCGGCGGCCTGGGTGATGGTTTCGCGGTAGGCGATGCGCGGCGGCCGCGTGACGACCTCGCATTTGTAGAACTCGGTCATGCGTTCGAGCAGCACGCGCAGGTGCATCTCGCCCAGGCCGTACACCACGGTTTCGTTGGTGGCGGCCACGTGCTCGACCTTCAGGCAGGGGTCTTCCTCGACGAGCTTTTGCAGCACTTCCCACATGCGCTGCTCGTCGCCGCGGCGTCTGGGCTCGATGGCCAGGCCATGCACGGGCACCGGGAAGGGCAAGGGTTCGAGGTGGATGCGGCTGTCCTCGGCGGCGTCGTGCAGCACGGCGTCGTAGTGGATCTCGTCGACCTTGGCCACGGCAGCGATCTCGCCCGGGCCGGCGCTGGGGATCTCGACGTGGTCTTTGCCATGCACGGCAAAGAGGTGGCCGACCTTGAAGGGCTTGCGGCCGTCGCCCACATAGAGCAGGCTGTCGCGGGTGACGGTGCCCTGGTGCACGCGGAAGAGGCCAAGCTTGCCGACATAGGGGTCGCTGACCACCTTGAACACATGGGCCAGCACGTGGCGGCTGGCGTCGGGCTCGGCCCGCACGCGCCGGGCCTGGGGCCCTTCGCCTTCGAGGAAGTGCGGCGGATTGCCTTCGCCGGGGTGCGGCATCAAGGCGGCCATCACGTCGAGCAGCTCGGCCACGCCAGCCCCGTTGCGCGCCGAGGTGAAGCACACCGGAATGAGGTGGCCTTCGCGCAGGGCCTGCTCCAGCGGGGCGTGCAGCTCGCGCGGGTCGACGTCGCCGTCGTTGAGGTAGCGCTCGACGAAGTCGGGATCGACTTCCACCACCTGCTCGACCAGCGCGCGATGCGCGGCCTCCACCGACGAAAAATCCGCCTCGCCGGACGGATTGAAGAAGCAGTCGACCACCCGGGTGCCGCCGCCGGCCGGCAGGTTGAGCGGCAGGCACTCCTTGCCGAAGGCTTCCTGGATCTGCGCGAGCACACCCGGCAGGTCGACACGTTCGGCGTCGATCTTGTTGACGACGATCAGCCGGCACAGCTCGCGCTGGCGGGCCCAGTCCATCATGCGAGTGGCCAGGGGCTCGATGCCGGCGGCCGCGTTGAGGACGATGGCGGCGGTCTCCACCGCCTCGAGCGCGGGCAGCGCCTGGCCGAGGAAGTCGGGCAGCCCCGGGGTGTCGAGCAACTGGATCAGCGAGCCGCCGTGCTCGAGGCTGACGATACTGGTGTTGAGGGAGTGCTGGAACTTGCGTTCCAGCGGGTCGAAGTCGGACACGGTGGTCCCGCGCTCCAGGCTGCCGGGGGCATTGATGCGGCCGGCGCGGTGCAGCAGGGCTTCGACGAGGCTGGTTTTGCCCGACGCGCTTTGCCCCACCAGGGCCAGGTTGCGGATCGTGGCGGTCCTGGGGGACGGTGTCGTGGGCATGGCGCTTTCCTCCTAGGGCGTACCGCCCGCCGCGAGGCGGTCTCGGCCGCCGGCCATGACGGGCCGACCGGACGGACACAGCGTAAGGGATCGTCCCTGAGCCGGCAAGGGGGCGGCCATGCCACGCATGGGTGCGTTCGCCGCACGGCCGGCCGGAACTCGACCCGGGCCGTCGCGTTCTCAAGGCATCGTCCCAACGCTCAGGAGGAAGCATGAACCCTGTGGCCTGTGCTTTGAACGAACCGATCGCCCGCCGGCGTGTCGTCTGGACGGCAGGCGGCGCCGCCTTGCTGCTGGGCCTGACCCCTGTCGTCGCGCTGGCCCAATTGCGGCATGGCGACGAGGCCTACCAGCCCGAAGTGGGCCAGCCCGGCAAGGACGTGGTGTGGGTGCCCACGCCGGACGAGGTGGTGCAGGCGATGCTGGACATGGCCAAGGTCACCCAGAAGGACTATGTGGTGGATCTGGGCTCGGGCGACGGCAAGATCGCGATCGCCGCGGCCCGACGGGGCGCACGGGCCCTGGGCATCGAGTACAACCCGGACTTGGTGGCGCTGTCCAGGCGCAATGCCCAGCGCGCCGGGGTGAAGAACGTCACCTTCATGCAGGGCGACATTTTCGAGTCGGACTTCCGCGACGCCGACGTGATCACGCTGTACCTGCTGCCGTCGCTGAACGAGAAGCTGCGTCCGATCCTGCTGGAGATGAAGCCGGGCACGCGCGTGACCTCGCACCAGTTCGACATGGGCGACTGGCCACCCGATGAGGTGCGCGAGCTGGACGGTCGCCGGGCACTGTTCTGGGTGGTGCCAGCCAAGGTGGCGGGGGACTGGTCGGTGCAGGTCGGCAGCGGCACGATGGGCGAGACGCTGAAGCTGAGCCTGTCGCAGACCTACCAGAAGATCCAGGGCCGCATGATCTGGGGAGGGCGCGAGGCGCCGCTCGACCAGCCCGAGCTGCGTGGCGGGGCCATCCGCTTCACGGCCGTGGATGGGCAGGGCCGCCGCCATCGTTTCGAGGGCCGGGCCGGTCACGACGGCCGCATGAGCGGCACGGTGATCGACCCCAGCGGCCAGCGCCGGCCCTTCTCTGCGACCCGGTCCTGAAGACGGACCCGCCGCCGGTCAACCCGCATGGCGCATCGGCGCGTCGGTGAAGATGCGCGGGTCCATGGGGCGCAGGTCCTCGGCCACGGCCACCGGGGCGCCGCAGGCGTCGAGCACGTCGCGTTGCAGGTCCAGCCCCGGGGCGATTTCGGTGAGCGTGAGGCCGCCCTCGCGCAGCTCGAAAACGGCGCGTTCGGTGACGTAGAGGATGTCGCGCCCGAGGCTGCGCACATAGGGCCCGTTGAAGCTGAGATGGCCCACCTGCGGCACCAGCTTCTTCACACGCCCTTCGCGCACAATGCGCAGCCGCCCGCCGCCGGCTTCGACCTCCAGCCCCTCGGCGGTGAGCGTGCCCATCAGCACCACGCGCCGCGCGGTCTGGGTGATGTTGATGAAGCCGCCCACACCCGCGATGCGGCGGCCGAAGCGGCTGACGTTGACGTTACCCTTCGGGTCGAGTTCGGCCAGACCCAGGAAGGCGATGTCGATGCCGCCGCCATCGTAGAAGTCGAACATTGCCGCATGGTCGATGATGGCCTCGGGGTTGGTGCTCGCGCCAAAGCTCAAGAGCTGCGCCGGCGTGCCGCCCACCGGGCCGGCTTCCACCGTGAGGGTGAAGTCGCTGTGGCCTTCCTCGCGGGCGATCACCCCGAGGCCCGCGGGCATGCCCACGCCGAGGTTCACGACGGGTTTGCGCAGCTTCTTCAGTTCGAGGAAGGCGCGGCGCTGCACGATCTTGCGCAGATCCAGCGGCGCAGGCTCGAAAGCGTGTTCGGGCTCGCGCACCTCGCCGGTGTAGGCGGGGTTGTAGGCCTCACCGAAGGTCATCCAGTGGTCGGCCGGGTCTTCGGTGACCACGACGTAGTCCACCAGGATGCCCGGCACGCGCACGAGGTTGGGGTTCATGCTGCCCGCACGGGTCAGGCGCTTGACCTGGGCGATCACGATGCCGCCGCAGTTGCGCGCGGCTTGGGCGATGGCCAGCAGGTCTTGGTGGAAGGGCTCGTGCTCGGTGGTGAGATTGCCGCGCTCGTCGGCGGTGGTGGCGCGGATGAGGCCGCAGTGGATCGGGAAGCTGGGGTAGAGCAGTTGCTCCTCGCCGTTGAGGCTGAGCAGTTGCACGAGGTTCTCGGTGGTGCGCGGCGTGAGCCGGCCGCCATCGTGGCGCGGATCGACGAAGGTGTGCAATCCGATGCGCGTGATGACCCCCGGCTTGCCGCCGGCAATCGCGCGGAAGAGGTGGGCGATCACCCCTTGCGGCCAGTTGTAGGCCTCGATCTCGTTGCGCTCCACCAGGTCGCCCAGGCGCGGTGCCGAGATCCAGTGCCCGCCGATGACACGCCGCACCAGCCCCGCATGGCCGAAGTGGTTGACGCCGCGCCGGCCGCGGTCGCCTTGGCCCGCGGCGTACAGCAAGGTGAGATCGCGCGGAGCGCCTTCGGCCTCAAAGCGGCGTTCGATCGCCGCGCTGACGGCCTCGGCATGGCCGGCGCCGACGAAGCCGGCGGTGGCGACCGTCCAGCGGTCCTGGATCAGGGCAGCGGCCTGGGCCGCGGTGATGACTTGCATGGCGCGTGGACTCGAGAAGCAGCACAGCCTCCAAGTATCACGCCAGCCGGCAGCGGTCATTGACCTAGACGGCCGCCAGCTCCGCTTCGCTGACGTTGGCCAACTCGAAGAGCTCGGCCAGCCGCGGCAGGGCGGCGAGCACATCGTCGGTGGGCACGCCGAAGTCGATCAGGCAGGCGATCTCGTCCACGCCGATGGCGCGCATGCGGTCCAGGCGGTCCAGGCAGTCGTCCACCGTGCCCAGCAGCGAGCTGGTCTGGTAGTAGCGCTCGAACGAGAAGGCCAGCGCGTCGTCCACGTCCTGCGCCGTGAGGGCGCCAGTGTCCACGGCGCAGCGTTGCTGGAAGAAGGGCACCGAAGCCGTGTAGTGGCCCACGAGCTGGGCCGAGCTGGCCAGGTAGTGCAGCATGGGCGCGCGCACGGTGCGGCGCACGGCGTCGTCATCGTCGCCCACGTAGGCGTGCAGCATCAGCGCGATCTCGCCGCGCCCGGGGTGGCCGGCCTCGGCCCAGGCCTGGCGGTAGATGGCGATCTTCCCGGCCAGCGCCTCCAGGCTCTGGCCCAGCAGGTGGGTCAGTACGTTCACACCCAGGCGGCCGGCGCGGGCGAAGGTGTCGGGGTTGCCGGCCGCGGTGATCCACACCGGCAGTTCGGGCTGCACGGGGCGGGGCAGGGTGCGCAGGCTCACGGTGTCGCCCAGCGGGTTCACCGCCTCGAAGGGCTCACCGCGCCACAGGCGGCGCAGTTCTTCCAGGCGCTCGAACAGCAGTGGGCCGCGGCGTTCGTAGCTGCCTGGCGGGGCCAGCACGAAGTCGTTGGGGAACCAGCCCGAGGCCAGCCCCAGGTCCACCCGCCCGCCCGAGAGCACGTCCACCAGCGCCCATTCCTCGGCCACGCGGGCGACGGGGTGCAGAGGCAGTACCACGCTGCCCGAGCGGATGCGAACGTTCGAGGTGATCGCAGCGAGCGCAGCCGCCGTGACCGAGGGGTTGGGCGAGAGTCCGCCAAAGGCGTGGAAGTGGCGCTCGGGAGCCCACACGGCGCAAAAGCCGTGGTGGTCGGCAAAGCGGGCACTGTCGAAGAGCAGGCGTCGCTTGTCCGCCGCACTGGCGCCGCCTTCGTCGCTGGCGAAGTAGTACAGGCTGTGCTTGAGCGGGCGGTCGGCTGCATCGGGATGGGGTGAGGGCATGGCAGCGGCTCCGGGGATCGGTCAGGCCGATCACACCAGCGCCCTCACGCCCCGGGGTTGATGCAGGGCAAAGGTCGCCGACCCGCCCCCCCGATTCGCGCGGGGGCAGGCGGGTCGCCGCCGGGGTCAGCTCACCTGGAGCTGGATGCGCCGGGCGCTGCCGGGACGGGCCTTGGGCAGCTCGATACGCAGCACGCCGTCCCGGTAGCGGGCCTGGGCCTGCTCGGCCTTCACCGGCACGGGCAGCGGCACCGTGCGCTCGAAGCTGCCATAGGCACACTGCAGCACGCGCCAGCGGCCATCGCTGGACTCCTGCTCGAAGCGCTTCTCGCCGCGCACGACGAGCACGTCGTCACGCACCTCGATGTCGAAGTCCTTCTTGTCCATGCCTGGCACCTCCAGGCGCACGACCAGGCGGCGTTCGTCCTCGAAGACGTCGCCGCCGATCAACGCCCAGCCGTGCGAGGCGATGAAGCTGGTGTCGTCGACGCGGCTGCGGTCGGGCAGGTGGGCTTCGTCGCCGGCGCGGAACCGGGTGAGGGCGCCACGCGCGGAGTCGCGCAGGCGCGACCACCCCTCGGAAAGGCTGTCCCACAGCGAGTCGAAGCCTTCACGGATGTCTTTCATCGTCATGTCGGGCCTCCATTCGATGTCGGACGGGCCGCAGCTCAGGCCACGCGCACCTCGACGCGGCGCGGCTGGGCGTGCTCGGCCTTGGGGATGCGCACCCGCAGCACGCCGTGGGTGAGCTCGGCGCTGACCTTGTCGGGGTCGAGCTCCTTGCTCAGCGTGAAGGTGCGGCGGAAGCGCGAGAGCTGCACCTCGGCATGGCTGGGCGTCATCTGCTGCGGCAGGGGAAGCTGCATCTCACCTTCCAGGCTGAGTGTGTCACCCTCCACCCGCAGGTTCAGGCGATCCCTGGGCACGCCCGGCAGGTCGGCGTACAGCGTGATGCCGGTGCTGTCCTCGATCACGTCCACCGGCGGCACGAGCGCGGGCTCGCTGCGGTCGTTGCCGGCGCTGCGCACGGCGGTGTCGCCGGGGGTGGTCACGGCAGTGGTCGTGTTCATGGCGTCACTCCTTGCGTTCATTGAACTTCAATGCGCCGCGGCTGGGCGCTGGCCTTGCGCGGGATGCTGACCTGCAGCACGCCATCGCGGTAGCTGGCATTCACGCCGGCCGGGTCGATGTCGTCGGGCAGGCTGATCACGCGGCGGAAGCGTCCGTCGAAGCGCTCATTGATGTGCAGCGTCTGCTTCTCGTCGCTGGCACCGGCCAGGGGCGCACGCTCGCCGGCCAGCGTCAGCACGCCCCGGTCGAGGCTGACCTCGATGCGCGCCGGATCCAGGCCGGGCGCAAAGGCGTAGACCTCGACCGACGCGGGCGTGCTGCCGATGTTGAGCGCAGGAAAGCCCCCACGGCCGAAGCCGCGGATGCTGGGCGACAGATCGAAGACCTGCTGCATCTCACGCTGCAGGCGATCCAATTCGGCGAACAGGTCGCGTGGAAAAAGCGAGCGATACATGGTGTGTCCTCCGTCAATCGGGATGGGCCTTGAGACCCTGCCTCCGATGTAGGGATGGCGCCGCGGCGTTTCAAGGGTGTGGCGGTGCGGCCCCGGCAAAGCCCGCAGCCTCAGAGCCGGCCCGAGCGGGTAGCATGCGCGTGATGTCTGCTTCCCGAGTGCTCGACCCCCTGGACGCCGCCAGCGACCTGCCGCGTGATGCCCGCAGCGTGCTGGAGATGGCCGCACGCTCGATGTTCCAGCTCTTCGCCGAGACGGCCGAGGGCATGATGGTCGTGGATCGCAGTGGCCGTGTGGTCTGGATCAGCGAGGGCTACAAGCAGTTCCTGCCGGCCCTGGGTCTGAAGGACGAAGCCGACTTCGTCGGGCACCCGGTCGAAGAGGTGGTGCCCAACACGCTGATGCACGAGGTGATCGCCACCGGACGGCCCATCCTGGTGGACCTGCTCACCAACAAGGCGGGCACCTTCCTCGTCAGCCGCATCCCGCTGCGCGACGAGGCGGGCGAGGTGATCGGTGCGCTCGGCCTGGTGTTGATGGCGCATCCCGAGAGCACGATGCAGCCACTGATGAAGAAGTTCGCGATGCTGCAGCGCGATCTCGACGATGCGCGCAAACAGCTGGCCGAGCAGCGGCGGCCCAAGTACACCTTTGCCAGCTTCATCGGCACCAGCCCCGAGGCCATGGAGGTCAAGCGCCAGGCCCGTCGCGTGGCCGGCACCGACAGCACTGTGCTGCTGCTGGGCGAGACCGGTACCGGCAAGGAGCTGCTGGCGCATGCGATCCATGCTGCGTCGTCGCGCTCGCGGCGGCCTTTCATCGGCGTGAACATCGCTGCCGTGCCCGAGACCCTGCTGGAGGCCGAGTTCTTCGGCGTGGCCCCTGGCGCCTACACCGGGGCCGACCGCAAGGGCCGCGACGGCAAGTTCAAGCTCGCCGACGGCGGCACGCTCTTTCTCGATGAGATCGGCGACATGCCCGCATCGCTGCAGGCCAAGCTGCTGCGTGCGCTGCAGGAGCAGGAGATCGAGCCCCTGGGCTCCAACCAGGTGATCAAGATCGACGTGCGGGTCATCGCCGCCACCAGCCGCGACCTGCCGGCGCTGGTGGCCCAGGGCCGGTTCCGCGAAGACCTCTATTACCGGCTCAACGTGGTGCCCATCCGCATTCCGGCCCTGCGCGAGCGCCTGGGCGACCTGGAGGCCCTGGTCGAGGCGCTCGAGGAGGACATCGCCCGGCGCAGCGGCATGCCCCACCGGGAGGTGACGCCCGCTGCCCTGGAGATCCTGCGTCGTCACCCCTGGCGGGGCAACATCCGCGAGCTGCGCAATGTGCTCGAGCAGGTGAGCCTGCTCACCGACGACCTGCGCCTGGAGGCGCGCCATTTCATGCGTGTGCTCTCACCCGGGGACGCCCCGGCCGTCTCTGCCGCGGCCGGTGAAGGCGCGGGCGAGGCCCGCGCGGCGGCCCTGGAGCGGCAGGCCCCCCGCGTGCGCCCGCTGGCCGAGGCCGTGGCCGAGCTCGAGCGCCGCGCCATCGCCGAGGCCCTGCGCGCCACCGGTGGCAACAAGCTCGCAGCTGCCCGCCTGTTGCGCATCTCGCGCGCCACGCTCTACGAAAAACTGGCCGCCTGGCCCGAGCTGCGCCAGCTGTCCTGAAATCAGACACTGTCCGGAATCCATCCAATCCCTTCGGGGAAACGCTGTCTGATTTCCAGACGGCGCCGTCTCAGAAAAGTTTCGGGTAAACCCTGATATTGATTGGAAATCTCAATGATGACAAAGGCTTGGGGGAGTGGCCCGGACCAGGCACGCGCCTTGCGAAATCCGGGTGTCCGGCCCGAATCCTCCGGGGCGGTGGCTAGGTGGCGGAGGGATCCGCCACGACAACTTCAGGAGACACCACACCATGACCGCGCATCCCATTCGTCGCGCCTTCCTCGCCCTGGCCGTTGCGGCGCTGGCCGCACCCGGCACGGGCCTTGCCCAGGCCCAGGGCAAGGACATCCGCATTGCCCATGTCTACAGCAAGACCGGTCCGCTGGAGGCCTATGGCAAGCAGACCCAGACCGGCCTGATGCTGGGCCTGGAGTACGCCACCGGCGGCACCATGCAGGTGGCGGGCCGCAAGATCGTGGTGATCGAGAAGGACGATCAGGGCAAGCCCGACGTGGGCAAGTCGCTGCTGGCCGCCGCCTATGCTGACGACAAGGTCGACTTGGCCGTGGGCCCCACCTCCTCCGGCGTGGCCCTGGCCATGCTGCCGGTGGCCGAGGAGTACAAGAAGATCCTGCTGGTCGAGCCCGCTGTGGCCGACTCCATCACCGGCGAGAAGTGGAACAAGTACATCTTCCGCACCGGCCGCAACAGCTCGCAAGACGCCATCTCCAACGCTGTGGCGCTGGACAAGGAAGGCACCGTGATCGCCACGCTGGCCCAGGACTATGCCTTCGGTCGCGACGGCGTGGCCGCCTTCAAGGGGGCGATCCGCAAGGCCAAGATCGTCCATGAGGAGTACCTGCCCACCAACACCACCGACTTCACCGCCGGGGCGCAGCGCCTGATCGACAAGCTCAAGGACCAGCCCGGCCGCAAGGTGATCTTCATCATCTGGGCCGGTGCGGGCAACCCCTTCAAGATCGCCGACCTCGACCTCAAGCGCTACGGCATCGAGATCGCCACCGGCGGCAACATCCTGCCGGCCATGGCGGCCTACAAGCAGTTCCCGGGCATGGAAGGCGCCACTTACTACTACTTTGGCATCCCGAAGAACCCGGTCAACGAGTGGCTGGTGGCCAACCACTACAGCAAGTTCAAGAGCCCGCCCGACTTCTTCACCGCCGGCGGCTTCTCGGCGGCCATGGCCATCGTCACCGCGCTGAAGAAGACCGGCGGCGACACCAGCACCAACAAGCTCATTGCCACGATGGAAGGCATGAGCTTCGACACGCCCAAGGGCCCGATGACCTTCCGCAAGGAAGACCACCAGGCCATGCAGAGCATGTACCACTTCCGCATCAAGGACGACCCGGCCTTTGCCTGGGGTGTGCCGGAACTCGTGCGCGAGATCCGGCCCATCGAGATGCAGGTGCCCATCCGCAACAAGCGCTGAGCCTGCGCGGGCCGCGGCATGCCGCAGCCCGCGACTCGACACAAGCAGCATCGTTCCGAAGGACCCCGGACACACGGGGCAGGGGGGGACTCACCCACCCATACAACGAGGAGACAAGACGATGAAGTTCAGGATGGTTCATTGGTGGGCGGCGGCAGCCGCCTTGCTGGCAGGCCCGGCCCTGGCCGTGCAGGCCCTGCCCAAGCTCAACATCGACAAGAGCAAGATCAGCGTGTCCGGCCTGTCCTCCGGCGGATTCATGGCCAACCAGCTCGGTGTGGCGTACTCGTCCACCTTCATGGGGGTGGGTGTGTTCGCCGCCGGACCCTACATGTGTGCGGGGCTCAACAACTACACCGCCTGCATGTACAACGCCACGATCAGCGACAGCCAGCTCTCGGCGATGCAGTCGAGCATCAACAACTGGAGCGGCTCGCAGATCGACAACAAGGCCGGTATCGCCAACCAGAGGATCTACATGTTCGTGGGCACGAGCGACAGCACGATCGGCCCCAACCCCATGGACGCCTTGCGCAAGCAGTACACCAACAACGCGGTGCCCTCGGGCAATGTCGAATACGTCAAGCGCAGCGGCACGGCCCACGTCTTTCCCACCGACTTCGACGCCACCGGCAACAACAGTTGCAGCAGCACGTCCTCCCCCTACATCAGCAACTGTGGCTACGACGGTGCCAAGGCCGTGCTGACGCGGATCTACGGCACGCTCAACCCCCGCAACAACAGCCCGGCGGCCAGCAACTACATCGAGTTCAGCCAGAGCAGCTTCACCAGCAACCCCGGCATGGCCTCCACCGGCTGGGTCTACGTGCCGGCCGACTGTGCCGGTGGCGCCCAGTGCAAGCTGCACGTGGCCCTGCACGGCTGCCTGCAGAGCTATTCGCAGATCGGCGACAAGTTCATCAAGAACACCGGCTACACCCGCTGGGCCGACACCAACCGCATCGTCGTGCTCTTCCCGCAGACGAAGGTGGACAACACCAGCCGCAGCACGGCCGCCAGCGGCTCGCTCGCCAACCCCAACGCCTGCTGGGACTGGATCGGCTGGTACGGCAGCCACTTCGCCCAGAAAGGCGGGTCCCAGATCAGCGCCATCAAGGCCATGGTGGATCACCTCGCCAGCGGCGCGCCCACGTCCTCGCTGCCCGCGCCCACCGGTGTGAGCACCTCGGGTGCCACCGACACCTCGATGGTGATCTCCTGGGCCTCGGTGCAGGGGGCGGCGGGCTACCACGTCTATCGCAACGGTGAGAAGAAGACCACCAGTGCAGTCACCGGCACCAGCTATACCGACACCGGGCTCGCCCCGGCCACCACCTACCAGTGGACGGTCACGGCCGTCGATGGCAACGGGGCGGAAAGCGCCCCATCCGCGCCGGCCAGTGGCACCACCACGGGCACCGCCCCGCCCCCGGCCACCTGCTACACGGCCAGCAACTATGCCCACACCACCGCAGGCCGGGCGTATGCGGCCTGGGGATACACCTATGCGAACGGCTCCAACCAGTACATGGGCTTGTGGAACATCTACACCACCACGACCCTGAAGCAGACGGGGCCCAACCACTACGTCATCGGCACCTGTCCCTGAGGGCCTCTTCGATTCATCGACACAGAAAGTGAAGCAGCAATGAGCGGCGTGCTCGAAACCCAGGATCTCACGATCCGCTTCGGCGGACACGTGGCCGTGGACCGCGTCAGCTGTGCCTTCCAGCCCGGCACGCTGACGGCCATCGTCGGGCCCAACGGCGCGGGCAAGACGACCTATTTCAACCTCATTTCCGGGCAGCTCAAGGCGACAAGCGGCAGCGTGCGGCTCGACGGGGAGGAGATCGGTCATCTGCCCGCGCCGTTGCGCACCCGGCGCGGGCTCGGGCGCGCCTTCCAGCTCACGCAGCTGTTTCCCAACCTCACGGTGCTGGAGAACGTGCGCCTGGCCGTGCAGTCGCGCCATGGCGGTGCGCTGCAACTGCTGCGCGTGTGGCTCGATCAGAAGGACTACATCGACGAAGCCCATGCCCGGCTGGAAGCGGTTCGGTTGGCCGACAAGGCCCATGCCACTGCGTCCAGCCTGCCGCATGGCGACCAGCGCAAGCTGGAGGTGGCGCTGATGATGGCGCTGGACCCCAAGGTCTACATGTTCGACGAACCCACCGCCGGCATGAGCGTGGACGAGGTGCCGGTGGTGCTCGAACTGATCCGATCGCTCAAGGAGCGGCGCGACAAGACCATCTTGCTCGTCGAACACAAGATGGACGTGGTGCGCGAGCTGGCCGACCGCATCATCGTGCTGCACAACGGCCAGCTCCTGGCCGACGGCGAACCGGCCCACGTGATGAACCTGCCCATCGTGCAAAGCGCGTACATGGGCACGGCCGACATGACGGAGGCTGCATGAACCCCAACGACATCGTGCTCAGCCTGTCGGGCGTGCACACCCACATCGGCGCATACCACATCCTGCACGGCGTGGACTTCGAGGTGCCTGCCGGGCAGGTCACCATGCTGCTGGGCCGCAATGGCGCGGGCAAGACCACCACGCTGCGCACCATCATGGGCCTGTGGTCGGCCCAACAGGGCGGCATCCGCTTCAAGGGCGAGGCCATCGGCGGCCCCGGCGTGAAGCTGGGCACCCCCGACATCGCGCAGCGCGGCATCGCCTACGTGCCCGAGAGCATGGGCATCTTCAGCGACCTCAGCGTCAAGGAAAACCTGCTGCTGGCCGCGCGTGGCGCGCAGACGGTGGACGACCTCGACACGCAGCGCCTGGAATGGATCTTCGCGCTCTTTCCTGCGCTGAAGAAGTTCTGGCTCTACCCCGCCGGCAAGCTCTCGGGCGGGCAGAAGCAGATGCTGGCCGTGGCGCGTGCCATCGTCGAGCCGCGCGAGCTGCTGCTCATCGACGAGCCCAGCAAGGGCCTGGCCCCGGCCATCATCCAGAACCTCATCGGTGCCCTGCGCGAGCTGAAATCCACGCGCACCACCATCTTGCTCGTCGAGCAGAACTTCGCGATGGCCAAGGCCCTGGGCGACCAGGTGGCGGTGATGGACGACGGCCGCGTCGTGCACCGCGGCACCATGGCCGAACTTGCCCAGGACGAAGCACTCCAGCAACGCCTGCTGGGCCTGTCGCTGGCGGCCCACCAGTGAACACGAGATCTGCGATGACCACCACGACCACCCCTGCTGCCGCAGCAGCCGCGACAAATGCCAATGACAGCGCCGCCGTGCCGCGCGCCCGTTTCGACCTCATCCCCCTGGCCCTGGTGCTGGCACTGGCCGGCGCGGCCCTGCCGCTCATCGGCTCGGTGCCCACCTGGCTCACGCTCACGATTGCCGGCCTGGCCATGGGCATGATCATCTTCATCATCGCCTCGGGCCTCACGCTCGTCTTCGGCCTGATGGACGTGCTCAACTTCGGCCATGGCGTCTTCATCGCGCTGGGGGCCTTCGTGGCCACCTCGGTGCTGGGCGGAATGGGCGACTGGACGGCCAGCGACTCCCTGTTCCGTAACCTCACGGCCATCTTCCTGGCGATGGTGGTGGCCATGAGCGTGGCCGGCGCCGTGGGCTACGCTTTCGAGCGCGTGGTCGTGCGGCCGGTGTACGGCCAGCACCTGAAGCAGATCCTCATCACGATGGGCGGCATGATCATCGGCGAGGAGATCATCAAGGTGATCTGGGGGCCGCTGCAAATCCCGCTGCCGCTGCCCGAAGGCCTGCGCGGCTCGGTGTTGCTGGGCGATGCGGCCATCGAGAAGTACCGGCTGTTTGCGGTGATCATTGGCGTCATCGTGCTGGCGGCCATGCTCTTTGTGCTCAACCGCACCAAGATCGGCCTGCTGATCCGCGCCGGCGTGCAAGACCGCGAGATGGTCGAGAGCCTGGGTTACCGCATCCGGCGCCTGTTCATCGGCGTGTTCGTCGTGGGCTCGGCCCTGGCCGGCCTGGGCGGCGTGCTCTGGGGCCTGTACCAGCAGATGGTGATCCCGCAGATGGGCGCGCAGATCAACGTGCTGCTCTTCATCGTGATCATCATCGGCGGCCTGGGCTCCACACTGGGCTGCTTCGTCGGGGCGCTGCTGGTGGGGCTGATGGCCAACTACACCGGCTTTCTCGCGCCCAAGGTCGCGCTCTTTTCCAACATCGGCCTGATGGTTGCCATCTTGCTGTGGCGCCCCCAGGGCCTGTACCCGGTCACGAACCGCTGAGGGTCCGACCATGCTCCAACGTCTGCTGTCCCACGACCTGCCCCGCAGCCGCTGGCTCGCGCTGGCCTTGATCGTCATCCTCGCCGGACTCTTCCTCACGCCCTTCATCTTTCCGGGCAGCAAGTCGCTCAACGTGGCGGCCAAGATCCTCATCTTCATGGTGCTGGTGGCCAGCTACGATCTGCTGCTGGGCTACACCGGCATCGTGAGCTTTGCCCACACCATGTTCTTCGGCATCGGCGCCTACGGCGTGGCCATCGCCTCCAGCCGCATGGGTGCCGGCTGGGATGCGCTGGCGGTGGGCATCGTCTGCGCGCTGGCCTTGTCGCTGGTGCTGTCCTTCGTCATCGGTCTGTTCAGCCTGCGCGTGAAGGCCATCTTCTACGCGATGATCACGCTTGCGGTGGCCTCGGCCTTCCAGACGCTGGCCTCGCAGCTCTCGGAGATCACCGGTGGCGAGGACGGCCTGACCTTCCGCATGCCCGAATGGCTGAGCCCGAGCTTCGAGCCCTTCGAGAATGAGTTCTTCGGGGTGCTCATCGACGGGCGCATCATCAGCTACTACGGCCTTTTCCTGCTCACCCTGTTGCTGCTGGGCTTGATGCTGCGCATCGTCAACTCGCCCTTCGGCCGCGTGCTGCAGGCCATCCGCGAGAACGACTTCCGCGCCGAAGCCATCGGCTACCGCACGGTGGTCTACCGCACGCTGTCGAACGTGCTGTCGGCCCTGTTTGCCACGCTGGCGGGCGCGATGCTGGCCGTCTGGCTGCGCTACAACGGCCCCGACACCTCGCTGAGCTTCGAGATCATGCTGGACATCTTGCTCATCGTCGTGATCGGCGGCATGGGCACGATCTACGGCGCGGTGGTCGGTGCGGTGCTCTTCGTGCTGGCTCAGAACTACCTGCAGGACCTGATGCGCCTGGGCGAGGGCGCGGTCGGTGGCATTCCGGTCGTCTCCGAGCTCGTCTCGCCCGATCGCTGGCTGCTGTGGCTGGGCGTGCTGTTCGTGCTGTGCGTCTATCACTTCCCCTCCGGCATCGTGGGCAGGCTGCGTCAGCGCGCCCTGCAGCAGGCCCCACGCACCTGATTCGGAGAAGCAAGCGAGATCCCCATGCCGTTCACTTCCCACTACCTGAGCTGCGCCGGCCGCGAGATCCACTACACCGAATGGGGCTCTCAGCACCGCGAGACCGTGATCGCCTGGCACGGCCTGGCGCGCACCGGCCGCGACATGGACGAGGTGGCCGAGCACCTGTCCGCGCGCTACCGCGTCATCTGCCCCGACACCCTGGGCCGCGGGCTCTCGCAATGGAGCCCCGATCCGGTCAACGAGTACAAGCTCTCGTTCTACGTGGAGATCGCCACCGCCTTGGTCGACCAGCTCGGCCTGGAACGTTTCCACTGGCTGGGCACCTCGATGGGGGGAGCGATCGGCACGCTGGCGGCGGCCACCACGCTGCGCGGCCGCATCCGGCGCCTGATCCTCAACGACAACGGACCCAAGCTGGCCGAGCCGGCCCTCGAGCGCATCCGCGCTTACGCCGGCCAGCCCCCGGCCTTCGAGCGCATGACCGACCTCGAAGCCTTCCTGCGGGTGGTCTACCAGCCCTATGGCTGGCTGTCCGATGCGCAGTGGCGGCGCATGGCCGAAACCTCGGCGCGTCGCCTGCCCGACGGCCGGATCACCACCCACTACGACCCGGCCATGGCCCAGCAGTTCGTGCACCACCCGAATGACTACGACCTGTGGGAGGCCTACGACAGCCTGGACATTCCCGTGCTGTGCCTGCGGGGCGAAAGCTCCGATCTGCTGCTGCCCGAGACGGCCGAGGAGATGCGCACCCGTGGCCCACGGGCCGTCGTCGTCACCATCCCCGGCTGCGGTCACGCGCCGGCCCTGAACGTGCCGGACCAGTGGGAACTGGTCGAACGCTTCTTTGCCGCCGGCGATGCGCGGGCCAGCCCAGCCTGACTCGCCCTCCTTGCGGTATCCTGGGCTGCAGGAGGAGCCCATGAAACGACGCATCCAACGCCTGTCCCCGCACCAAAACGGCAAGGTCGCCGCGATCACGATGGCGCTCGTGTCGCTGATCGTCCTGGTGCCCCTGACCTTGCTCTTCTGGGGTGGCATGCCGCATGCAGGCCGGCCCTCCTTGATGATGGCCGTGGGGATGCCTCTGTTCTACCTGGTGTTTGGCTATCTCGGCACGGCGCTGGCGTGCTGGGTCTACAACCAGGTGGCCGGCTGGGTGGGCGGCATCGAGTACGAAACGCAGGACGTCTGAGTCACTCGCGCCAGTGCTCCGCGATCCACGGCACGGGCTTGACATAGCGGGTGGCATGGCGCCAGCGCTGCTTGAGGCTCAGGCCGGGGCGCAGGGCCCCGTGCAGATGGTCCAGCGGGGAGGGGTACTCCGGGGCGTCGGGGGTCCAGCGGCCCACGGCCACGTCACCAGGGTTGGGGCCGCCGGGGAACGTCACGATGCGCGCGCCCCGAGGCAGCCGTGCCGCCATGACGTAGCGCAGCGGGAAGGGCGGCAGGCAGTGCAGGCGGAAATGCCTTGTCCAGCCTTCGGGCCAGAGCTTGATGCCGCCGGGCACGGAACTGGTGATGTAGTGCTGCTCGAAGCGGTGGCGGTCGGCCACACCCTGCGGGTCGGCGCGAAAGTTGGCCAGGATGTGCGGGTAGCGGCCCACGGGGAAGCGGAACACCGAGGTCTGGCCCAGGCGCTGCAGGGGCTTGGCCCAGTTGCGCGCGAGGATCACGTCCTCGGGATCGCCGTAGCTGAAGTAGTCGTCCAGCGAGCCGACGATCACGGAGTCCAGGTCGACGAAGAGCGCCGGGCCGCTCAGATCGCCCAAGGTCTCGCCCCACAGCACCACCTTGCGCCACTTGCCCATCGTGCGCTGCGGATGAGGACACCCCAGTTCCGGCAGGTCGAAGGTGTCCACCTCCGGGCGGATGCCGCGCCGGTCATCGGTGAAGCACACCACCCGGAAGGGGCCCGTGATGTGTCGGGACACCATGCCGTAGAGCCGGTTGACGTATTCCGGGCCGTAGGCGGTGCCCCACTTCACGCAGATGATTTGCTTGAGTGCGGTCGTCATGGGGGGCTGGAAAGGGCAAGGCCGCGCATCTTAACGGGGCGGCCGCGGGCTCACTCTTCGAGTTCGGCTTTGGCCATCTCCACGTCGAGCCGCTCCATCGCGTCCATGGGCTCGCAGGCGGCGGCCTCGGCATAGAGTTTTTCGGCCTCCTTCATCTTCTTCTCGCCTTCGAGCATCACCAGGCCGTTGGCGTACTCCACACGGGCGATCGCCGAGTGGGGGTTGAGCTTCAGGCCCTCCTTGAACATCTTCAGGCCGACGTCCTTGCTGGCGCCTTGTGTGCGCGCCAGCAGGTTGCCCACCTTGTCGATGACCTCGGCATGGAAGGTGCCCAGGGCGATGTGGGCGTCGGCATGCTTGGGCTGCAATTGGAGGGTGGTTTCCAGGGCGGTCTTGACCTTCACCCCCAGGCCCTGCGCCAGCGCCTTGGCCACGCTGATGCCCTGGCCGTAGCGGCCCAGGGCATAGGCCTGCCAGTACCAGCCCGCCGGGTTGTCAGGCTCGGCCGCCTGCTGGGCCTGCGCCCGTTCGGCCACTTCCATGAACAGGGCCAGGCGGGTCTTCTCGTTCTTCTCCAGATAGGTGGCGTAGATGGCCTGGGCCTTGTGGGCCACCGTGATGCCGGCACCACCGGCCTTCAGGCCGGCGTCGCGCGCCTTGTGGAACTCGCCGGCGTGGAAGAGCGCCCAGGCCTCCTGCACGGCCTTGTCTTTGGGCCAGGGTTCGGCATCGCCGGCGTGCAGCCGCGCCCAGTGCTTCTTCAGCGCCGTCAGGTCGTAGACGTAGGCGGCGTTGTCGTAGGGGAAGGCAGTCCATTGGGCCATGGGGTGTCTCCGGTCAGGGGGTGTTGTAGCGCCCCACCAGGCCCAGCAGGTGGGCTTTCTGGTCGGGCTCGAGGTAGGGCAGCAGCAGGCTCAGCACATGGAAGGCACCTCGCAGCAGGGCGGCGCCGGCGCTCTCCGGTTCGAGGGCATGGCGCGGGTCGCGCACGTACTCGTAGCTCAGCCAGTAGGTGAGCACCACCACCATCGCGGTGGACACCGACTCGGCCTCGCGGCCGTCCATGCGCAGGGACTGGTGGCGCGACAGGGCGTCGAGCACCGTGCGCACCGCGCGCGACTTGTTCTTCAGCACGAACTGGAAGTGCGTTTCGAGCCGGCGGTTCTTGCTCAGGAGGTCGTTGAGGTCCCGATAGAGGAAGCGGTACTGCCAGATCAGCTCGAACAGCATGTGGAAGAAGAGCCAGGCGTCTTCCACATTGCGCACATTGTCGGCCGCATGCAGCAGCTCGTTGAGCGCGCGCTCATAGCGGTCGAACAGGGCATTGATCAACTCATCCTTGGCCGGATAGTGGTAATAGAGGTTGCCCGGGCTGATGTTCAGTTCGGCCGAGATCAGTGTGGTCGAGACATTGGGCTCGCCGAAGCGGTTGAAGAGATCGAGCGTGACTTCCAGGATGCGCTCGGCCGTGCGGCGCGGCTTTTTGGCTTGCATGGTGGCTCCGGGGCACCGGCGCCCCGTGCGCCTGCATGCCCGCCGCCAATCTAGCAAATCCGGTCGGGGCCGCAAGCGGGGTCTGTCCCACGGCCTGCACGCCAGGGCCGCCCTGCCTACAATCGGGCGCCTTATGTCCGCCGTCAGTTTCCAGCAGGTCAGCAAGACCTACCGCACCACCCGGGGCCCTGTGCAGGCCCTGCGCGAGGTGAGCTTCAACATCGAGCCGGGCGAGTTCTTCGGCCTGCTGGGGCCCAACGGGGCGGGCAAGACCACCCTGATCAGCATCCTCGCGGGCCTGAGCCGGGCCAGCGGCGGGCGCGTGACCGTGCATGGCCACGACGTGGTGGACGACTATGCGATGGCGCGCCGCCAGCTGGGCATCGTGCCGCAGGAACTGGTCTTCGACCCCTTTTTCAGCGTGCGCGAGGCCCTGCGCATCCAGTCGGGCTACTTCGGCGTGCGCCACAACGACGACTGGATCGACGAACTGCTGGCCAACCTGGGTCTGGCCGACAAGGCCAACGCCAACATGCGCCAGCTCTCGGGCGGCATGAAGCGCCGGGTGCTGGTGGCCCAGGCCCTGGTGCACCGCCCGCCGGTGATCGTGCTCGACGAGCCCACGGCCGGCGTGGATGTGGAGCTGCGCCAGACCCTGTGGCAGTTCATCGCCCGCCTGAACCGCGAAGGCCACACGGTACTGCTGACCACGCACTACCTGGAAGAGGCCGAGGCCCTGTGTCACCGCATCGCCATGCTCAAGGCGGGCCAGGTGGTGGCGCTGGACCGCACCTCGGCCCTGCTGTCAGGGCGGGCCAGCACCATGCTGCGCTTCAAGACCGACGACCCGCTGCCGGCCTCGCTGGCCGACGTGGCGCGCGTGACCGGCCGCGTCGTGCAGATCAAGGCCCACGATGCCCTGGAGGTCGAGGAGATCCTGTCCACCTTGCGCCTGCATGGCGTGGCCGCAGAGGATCTCGAGATCGGCCGGGCCGATCTCGAGGACGTGTTCCTGGAGATCATGCAGGCCGACACCGCACCGGTCTTCCTCGACCATCCGAGCCCGCTCGAGGAGGTGCCCTCTTGAAGCCGCTCGACCCCGCGACCGTCACACCGATGACCGGTGTGCGCACCCTGCTCTACAAGGAAGTGCTGCGCTTCTGGAAGGTGAGCTTCCAGACCGTGGCCGCGCCCGTGCTCACGGCGGTGCTCTACCTGCTGATCTTCGGCCACGTGCTCGAGGAGCACGTCCAGGTCTACGACGGCGTCAGCTACACCGCCTTCTTGGTGCCGGGCCTGGTGATGATGAGCGTGCTGCAGAACGCCTTTGCCAACAGCTCTTCGTCCTTGATCCAGAGCAAGATCACCGGCAACCTGGTCTTTCTGCTGGTCACCCCGCTGTCGCACCGCGACTGGTTTCTTGCTTATGTCGGCGCCTCGGTGATCCGTGGTCTGCTGGTGGGTCTGGGGGTCTTCGTGGTCACGCTCGGCTTTGCCGTGCCGCCCTTTGCGCAGCCGGGGTGGATCCTGGTGTTCGCCGTGCTGGGCGCCGGCATGCTGGGCGCGCTCGGCCTGATCGCCGGTCTGTGGGCCGAGAAGTTCGACCAGATGGCCGCCTTCCAGAACTTCCTGATCATGCCGATGACCTTCCTGGCCGGGGTGTTCTATTCGGTGCATTCGCTGCCGGCCTTCTGGCAGGCGGTCAGCCACCTCAACCCCTTTTTCTACATGATCGACGGCTTTCGCCGGGGCTTCTTCGGCGTCAGCGATGTCTCGCCCTGGCTCAGCCTGGCCGTCGTGGGCAGCAGCTTCGCCGTGGTGGCGGCGGTGGCCCTGCACCTGCTCAAGACCGGCTACAAGATCCGGCATTGAGGAATCCGGGATAATTCGTCCACCATGGCCGATCCGACCCCCCAGGAAGTGCGCACCTACATTGCCCAGGGGCTCGCCTGCGAGCACCTGGAGGTGGATGGTGACGGCCGCCATTTCTTCGCCACCATCGTGTCGGCCGAATTCGAGGGGCTGTCCCGCGTGGCACGTCATCAGCGCGTCTACCGCGCGCTGGGCGATAGAATGCGCGAGCAAATCCACGCCCTGTCGATGAAGACGCTCACCCCGGCCGAGTGGTCCGCCACCTCGGCTTCCCCCCACCACCATTGATCGGCAACCCGCTGCCGCGGCACGGGTGGCAGGCCCCTGGGCGCGGTTGGCGTGCAAACGGGGACTGCCGGGACCGGCGCGGCGCGGGGGCCTGAAGAAGCCCACGCATGGACAAACTCCTCATCCGCGGCGGCCGCCCCCTCTCGGGCGAGATCACGATTTCGGGGGCCAAGAATGCCGCCCTGCCCGAACTTTGCGCGGCCCTGCTCACGGCAGAACCCGTCACGCTGGACAACGTGCCGGTGCTGCAGGACGTGACGACCATGCTCAAACTGCTGCGCAACATGGGTGTGAGGGCCGAACGCGATGCCGACCGCCCGCACCGGATCCGACTGGACGCCAGTGCCGTCACCTCGCCCGAGGCTCCCTACGACCTGGTCAAGACCATGCGGGCGTCCATCCTGGCCCTGGGGCCGCTGTTGGCGCGTTTCGGCGAGGCCACGGTCTCGCTGCCCGGCGGTTGCGCGATCGGCTCGCGCCCGGTGGACCAGCACATCAAGGGCCTGCAGGCCATGGGTGCAGACATCCGCGTCGAGCATGGCTACATCCTGGCCAAGGCGCCGGCCGGTGGCCTGCGCGGCGCGCGCATCACCACCGACATGGTGACTGTCACCGGCACCGAGAACCTGATGATGGCCGCCGTGCTGGCCCGGGGTGAAACGGTGCTGGAAAACGCCGCGCAGGAACCCGAGATCCCCGACCTGGCCGAGATGCTGATCGCGATGGGCGCGAAGATCGAAGGTCATGGGACAAGCAAGATCCGCATCCAGGGCGTCGAGCGCCTGGGCGGTGTGACGCATCGGACGATTCCAGACCGCATCGAGACCGGCACCTTCCTGTGCGCGGTGGCCGCGGCCGGCGGCGAGGTGCTGCTGCGCCAGGCGCGTGCCGACCACCTGGACGCCGTGATCGACAAGCTGCGCGAGGCCGGGGCGCGCATCGAAGCCGGCCCCGACTGGATCCGCGTGGCGGCCTCGGGGCGCCTGAAGGCCCAGTCCTTCCGCACCAGCGAATACCCCGCCTTTCCTACCGACATGCAGGCCCAGTTCATGGCGCTGGACTGCGTGGCCGAGGGCACGGCCAGGATCACCGAGACCATCTTCGAGAACCGCTTCATGCACGTCAACGAACTCGTGCGCCTGGGCGCGCGCATCGAGGTGGACGGGCACACCGCGGTGGTGCAGGGGGTCGAGAAGCTCTCGGGCGCCACCGTGATGGCCACCGACCTGCGCGCTTCGGCCAGCCTGGTGATTGCCGGCCTGGTGGCCGAAGGCGAGACGGTGGTCGACCGCATCTACCACCTCGACCGCGGCTACGACCACATGGAAGCCAAGCTGCGCGCGGTGGGTGCCGACATCGAAAGAATCCAATGACGCGCGACGCCTCCCTGATCACGCTGGCGCTGTCCAAGGGCCGCATCTTCGACGAGACCCTGCCGCTGCTGAAGGCCGCGGGCATCGAGGTCGCGGAAGACCCTGAAAAGTCACGCAAGCTCATCCTGGCCACCAACCGGCCCGACGTGCGGGTGGTGCTGGTGCGAGCCACCGACGTGCCCACCTATGTGCAGTACGGCGGCGCCGACCTGGGCGTGGCGGGCAAGGACGTGTTGCTCGAGCACGGCGGCCAGGGCCTGTACCAGCCTCTGGATCTGAACATCGCGCGCTGCCGCATGAGCGTGGCCGTGCGCGACGACTTCGACTACGCCGCCGCGGTGAAGCAGGGCTCGCGCATCCGCGTGGCCACCAAGTACACGACGGTGGCGCGCCAGCACTTTGCCGACAAGGGCGTGCACGTCGATCTCATCAAGCTCTACGGCTCGATGGAGCTGGCCCCGCTCACCGGCCTGGCCGACGCCATCGTCGACCTCGTGTCCACCGGCAGCACCCTCAAGGCCAACCACCTCGTCGAGGTCGAGCACATCATGCCGATCTCCTCACGCCTCGTCGTCAACCAGGCCGCGCTCAAGCTCAAGCGCTCGACGCTGCGCGCCCTCATCGACGCCTTTGCCGCCGCCACCAACGTCAACCTCGCCAAGGAGTGAATGATGTCCGTCCAGATCCGCCAGCTCGCCACCACCGCGCCGGACTTCGAAGCCGAGTTCCAGCGCGTGCTGCATTGGGCGGCGCAGACGGATCATGCGATCGAGACCCGTGTGGCCGAGATCCTGGCCGACGTGCGCAGCCGCGGTGACGCGGCCGTGCTGGAGTACACCGCTCGCTTCGACGGGCTGAACGCGGCATCGGTGGCCGCGCTGGAGCTCAGCCCGGCCGAGCTGAAGGCCGCCTTCGAAGCCATCCCGGCGGCCCAGCGTGAGGCCCTGCAGGCCGCTGCGCAGCGCGTGCGGGCCTACCACGAGCGCCAGCTCGAGGCCTGCGGCCGCTCCTGGTCCTACCGTGACGAGGACGGCACCCTGCTGGGCCAGAAGGTCACGCCGCTCGACCGCGTGGGCATCTATGTGCCCGGCGGCAAGGCGGCCTATCCCTCGTCGGTGCTGATGAACGCCATTCCGGCCCATGTGGCCGGGGTGGGGGAGATCATCATGGTGGTGCCCACGCCGAAGGGCGAGAAGAACCCGCTCGTGCTGGCTGCCGCCCACGCGGCCGGCGTGAGCCGCGCCTTCACCGTGGGCGGGGCCCAGGCCGTGGCCGCCCTGGCCTATGGCACGGCCACGATCCCGAAGGTGGACAAGATCACCGGCCCGGGCAATGCCTACGTGGCCAGCGCCAAGAAGCATGTCTTCGGCACCGTGGGCATCGACATGATTGCCGGGCCCAGCGAGATCCTGGTGCTGGCCGACGGCAGCACGCCGCCTGACTGGGTGGCCATGGACCTCTTCAGCCAGGCCGAGCACGACGAACTGGCCCAGAGCATCCTGCTGTGCCCTGACGCCGGCTACATCGCGCAGGTCAAGGCCGCGATCGACCGTCTGCTGCCTGGCATGCCGCGCAAGGAGGTCATCCGCGCCTCGCTCGAAGGCCGCGGCGCCTTGATTCTCACGCGCAGCATGGAAGAAGCCTGCGAGATCAGCAACCGTATCGCCCCCGAGCACCTGGAGGTGTCGTCGCAGGAGCCCGGCCGCTGGGAGCCGCTGCTGCGTCACGCCGGGGCCATCTTCCTGGGCGCCTACACCAGCGAAAGCCTGGGCGACTACTGCGCCGGCCCCAACCACGTGCTGCCCACCTCGGGCACCGCCCGCTTTTCGTCGCCGCTGGGCGTGTACGACTTCCAGAAGCGCTCCAGCCTGATCGAGGTGAGCGAGCTAGGCGCCCAGGTGCTGGGGACGATCGCCGCCGAACTGGCCTATGGGGAAGGTCTGCAGGCGCACGCGCAAGCCGCCGAGTTCCGCCTGAAGGGAGGGGCGCGATGAGCCGCCTCGACACCGTGATGGCGCGCTGGCTGCGCCAGGACGTGCAGGGCATGCACGCCTATGCCGTGCAGGACAGCACCGGCATGATCAAGCTCGACGCGATGGAGAACCCCTTTCGCCTGCCGCCTGCGTTGCAGCAGGCCCTGGGCGAACGCCTGGGCGCCGTGGCGATCAACCGCTACCCCGGCGCACGCATCGACACGCTGCGCGAGACGCTGGCGCGCCACGCCGGCCTGCCCGAAGGCTGCGCGCTGATGCTGGGCAACGGCTCGGACGAGCTCATCAGCCTGCTGGCCATGGCCTGCGACGTGCCGGGCGCCACCGTCGTGGCCCCGGTGCCCGGTTTCGTGATGTACCAGATGTCGGCCCAGTTGCAGGGCCTGAAGTTCGTCGGCGTGCCGCTCACGGCCACGTTCGAGCTCGACGAGGCGGCGATGCTGGCCGCATTGGAAGCACACCAGCCGGCGTTGCTCTACATCGCCTACCCGAACAACCCCACGGCCAACCTCTTCGACGACCGCATCGTCGAGCGCCTGATCGACGCCGCGCCGGGTCTGGTGATCATCGACGAGGCCTACCAGCCCTTTGCCAGCCGCAGCTACATCGACCGCCTGGCCCGCCACGAGCACGTGCTGCTGATGCGCACGATGAGCAAGTTCGGCCTGGCCGGCGTGCGCATCGGCTACATGATGGGCGCTGCCCGGCTGATCGCCCAGATCGACAAAGTGCGCCCGCCCTACAACGTGAGCGTGCTCAACGCCGAGGCCGCGCTGTTCGCGCTGGAGCATGCCGACGAGTTCGCCCGCCAGGCCGCGGTGCTGCGCGAGGAGCGCGCCCGGTTGATCGAGGCCCTGAAGAGCCTGCCCGGCGTGACTCCCTTCCCCAGCGAGGCCAACATGGTGCTCGTGCGCGTGCCCGATGCCGACCGCGCCTTTGCCGGCCTGAAGCAGCGCGGCGTGCTGGTGAAGAACGTTTCTAGAATGCATTCCTTGCTCGCTGCCTGCCTGCGCCTGACCGTGGGCACGCCCGACGAGAACCAGCGCCTGATCGCCGCCCTGCGGGAAAGCCTGTAAGCCATGAGCACCACTGCCACGCCGCGTGTGGCCGACGTCACGCGCAACACCAACGAAACGAAGATCCGTGTGGCCGTCAATCTCGACGGCAGCGGCCAGGCCAGGCTGCACACCGGCATCGGCTTCTTCGATCACATGCTCGACCAGATCGCCCGCCACGGGCTGATCGACCTGGAGATCGAGTGCCAGGGTGACTTGCACATCGACGGCCACCACACGGTGGAGGACGTGGGCATCACCCTGGGCCAGGCCGTTGCCAAGGCCGTGGGCGACAAGAGGGGCATCCGCCGCTACGGCCATGCCTATGTGCCGCTGGACGAGGCGCTGTCGCGCGTGGTGATCGACTTTTCGGGCCGGCCGGGCCTGCACATGGACGTGCCCTTCACGGCCGGCATGATCGGCAGCTTCGACACCCAGCTCACCTTCGAGTTCTTCCAGGGCTTTGCCAACCATGCCCTGGTGACGCTGCACATCGACAACCTCAAGGGCGTGAACGCGCACCACCAGTGCGAGACGGTCTTCAAGGCCTTCGCCCGCGCCCTGCGCGCTGCACTGGAACTCGACCCGCGCAGCGTCGGCGTCATCCCGTCCACCAAGGGCTCGCTCTGAGCACCGGCACCATGGCGACTGTGGCTGTTGTCGACTACGGCATGGGCAACCTGCGATCGGTGTCGCAGGCCGTGCGCCATGTGGCGCAGGGTTCGGGCCTGGAGGTGATCGTCACCTCGCGCCCCGAGGAGGTGTTGGCCGCCGAGCGCATCGTGCTGCCGGGGCAGGGCGCCATGCCCGACTGCATGCGCGAGCTGCGCGACTCCGGCCTGCAGGAGGCCGTGCTGCACGCGGCGGCGAACAAGCCGCTGATGGGCGTGTGCGTGGGCATGCAGATGCTGCTCTCACGCAGCGAGGAGGGGCCCACCGACGCTCTGGGGTTGATTCCCGGCGAGGTGGTGCGCTTCCAGCTCGAAGGCCGGATCCAGCCCGACGGCAGCCGCTACAAGGTGCCGCAGATGGGTTGGAACCAGGTCTGGCAGGCCCGGCCGCACCCGATGTGGGCCGGCGTGCCCGATGGCGCCTGGTTCTATTTCGTGCACAGCTTCTATGCGCGGGTGGCCGATGCGGCCCACGGCACCGGGGAAACCGAGTACGGTGTGCGCTTTACCTGTGCAGTGGCCCGGGATAATATTTTCGCGACGCAATTCCACCCCGAGAAAAGCGCCGATCACGGCTTGGCCCTGTATCGCAACTTCCTGAGCTGGAAGCCCTGACACCGCCCGAGACCGTCGCCCTCCCTCCCGTGCACCGCTGAGGTGCCCGAGCCTTCCGCCATCCCGCCTCCATCCCACCCACTCGACTTCGGCTATGTTGCTGATCCCCGCCATCGATCTCAAAGACGGCCAGTGCGTGCGCCTCAAGCAGGGCGACATGAACGACTCCACCACCTTCGGCGAAGACCCGGCTGCGATGGCGCGCCGCTGGGTTGATGCCGGGGCGCGCCGCCTGCACCTGGTCGATCTCAACGGGGCCTTCGCCGGCAAGCCGGTGAACGAGTCGGCGATCAAGGCCATCCTGGCCGAAGTGGGCGACGAAATCCCCGTGCAGCTCGGCGGGGGCATCCGCGACCTCGACACCATCGAGCGCTACCTCGACGATGGCCTGAGCTACATCATCATCGGCACGGCCGCGGTGAAGAATCCGGGCTTCCTGAAAGACGCCTGCAGCGCTTTTGGCGGCCACATCATCGTGGGCCTGGACGCCAAGGACGGCAAGGTGGCCACCGACGGCTGGTCCAAGCTCTCGGGCCACGAAGTGATCGACCTCGCCAAGAAATTCGAGGACTACGGTGTCGAGGCCGTGATCTACACCGACATCGGCCGCGACGGCATGCTCACCGGCATCAACATCGACGCCACCGTGAAGTTGGCCCAGGCCCTGAGCATCCCGGTGATCGCCTCGGGCGGTTTGAGCGGCCTGGCCGACATCGAGAAGCTGTGTGCGGTGGAGGACGAGGGGGTCGAGGGCGTGATCTGCGGCCGCGCCATCTACACCGGCGCGCTGGACTTCGCCCAGGCCCAGAAGCGCGCCGACGAGCTCAACGGCGGCGCCTGACGCAGATCCATGCTCGCCAAACGCATCATCCCCTGCCTGGACGTCACCGGCGGCCGTGTCGTCAAGGGCGTCAACTTCGTCGAGCTGCGCGATGCCGGCGATCCGGTCGAGATTGCCGCGCGCTACAACGACCAGGGCGCCGACGAGCTCACGTTTCTGGACATCACCGCCACCAGTGACGGGCGCGACCTGATCCTGCCCATCATCGAGGCGGTGGCCTCCCAGGTCTTCATCCCGCTGACCGTGGGCGGTGGCGTGCGCACGGTGGACGATGTGCGCCGCCTGCTCAACGCCGGGGCCGACAAGGTGAGCTTCAACTCGGCGGCGGTGGCCAACCCGCAGGTCATCCGCGAGGCCTCGGCCAAGTACGGCGCACAGTGCATCGTGGTGGCCATCGACGCCAAGGCCCGCGGCGACGGCAGCGGCTGGGATGTCTACACCCATGGCGGGCGCAAGAACACCGGCCTGGATGCCGTGGCCTGGGCCCGGCAGATGGCCGAGCACGGGGCCGGCGAGATCCTGCTCACCAGCATGGACCGTGACGGCACCAAGAGCGGCTTCGACCTGGCGCTCACTCGGGCGGTCAGCGACGCGGTGAGCGTGCCGGTGATCGCCTCCGGCGGTGTGGGCAGCCTCGAGCACCTGGCCGACGGCATCCAGAAGGGCGGGGCTGACGCCGTGCTGGCCGCCAGCATCTTCCACTACGGCGAATACACCGTCGGGCAGGCCAAGGCCCTGATGGCGTCGAGGGGAATCCCGGTGCGGGCTTGAGGCCGCATGGGGTTGTCACCCATGGTTGCTACACTGTGCCGATGAGCTGGCTCGACGATGTGAAATGGGACGCGGACGGCCTGGTGCCGGTGATTGCCCAGGAGGCGCACACCAAGGACGTCCTGATGTTCGCCTACATGAACCGCGAGGCGCTGGCTGAGACGGCCCGCCGCGGCGAGGCCGTCTACTGGAGCCGCTCGAGGGGCCGCCTGTGGCACAAGGGGGAGGAGTCCGGCCACATCCAGAAGGTGCACGAGATCCGCCTGGATTGCGACGCCGATGTGGTGCTGCTCAGCGTCACGCAGCTCGGCCACGAGCCGGGCATCGCCTGCCATACCGGCCGGCATTCGTGTTTCTTCCAGGTTCTGCGCGACGGGCAGTGGGTCACGGTCGATCCGGTCCTGAAAGACCCGCAGCGCATCTACGGATGAGTCGGATGGATGCCCCGCCCGCCCCTTTGTCCCAGGACGTTCTGGCCCGCCTGGCCGAGGTCATCGAGTCGCGCAAGGGCGGCGATCCTCAGACCTCCTACGTGGCCCGGCTCTTCCACAAGGGCACTGACGCCATCCTGAAGAAGGTGGGCGAGGAAGCCACCGAGACCGTGATGGCTGCCAAGGACGGGGACCGGCGCAAGATCGTCTACGAGGTGGCCGACCTGTGGTTCCACTCGATGGTCGCGCTGGCGCAGTTCGGGCTCAAGCCGTCGGACGTGCTGGCCGAGTTGCAGCGCCGCGAGGGCCTGTCCGGGCTGGAGGAGTTTGCCGCCCGAACGGCCCGTGAACGACGGGAGTCCGGTGCATGAGCGCCCCGTCCGACCCCCGTGAACACTCGCCGGTGAGCGAGATTTTCGGCCCGGGCGGACGCGGCGAGGACTCGCTGCGCACCATCGGCCACATCAGCTACGCCCTGCATGCCATCGTTGCCGTGGGGGCGGTGATCCCGTCCTTCCAGCCCAGCGTGCTGCTGCTGGTGGCGGCCTTCATCCTCGACCTGATCAAGCGCAACGATGCGGCCGGCACCTGGCACGAGTCCCACTTCCGCTGGCGCATCCGCAGCGTGCTGTGGGCGGCCGGCCTGTACCTCCTCACGCTGCCGCTGTGGTTCCTGCTCATCGTGCCGGGCTGGATCGCCTGGTGTGTGATCTCGATCTGGTTCCTCTACCGCGTGGTGCGCGGCTGGCTGGCCCTGAACGACCGCAAACCCATGCCTTTGCCGACCTGACCTCATGAGCCACGACCCGAACTGCATCTTCTGCAAGATCGTTGCCGGCCAGATTCCCTCGAAGAAGGTCTACGAAGACGAGGAAGTGCTGGCCTTCCACGACATCCGGCCGCACGCGCCTGTCCATTTCCTGATCATCCCCAAGCTGCATGTGCCCTCGCTGTGGGAGGTGGGGCCCGAGCACCAGGCCCTGCTGGGGCGCATGCTCACGCTGGCACCACGCCTGGCCCTGGAACAAGGGGCGGGCAATGGCTTCAAAACCCTGATCAACACCGGTGCGGACGGCGGTCAGGAGGTGTATCACCTCCATGTCCATGTCATCGGAGGGCCACGCCCCTGGCGCGTCGGATGAGGCACCGGCCCCGTGAGGGGGGGCAACAAAGCCGTAGAATCGATTTTCCTTCTAGGAGTACATCATGGGTACCTTCAGCATCTGGCACTGGTTGGTCGTGCTGTTGATCGTCGTGCTGGTGTTTGGCACCAAGAAGCTCAAGAACATCGGCTCGGACCTCGGCAGCGCCGTCAAGGGCTTCAAGGATGGCATGCGCGACGGCTCCAGCAGCGGCGAGACCGCCGCACCGGCGCAGCAGGTCACCGCCGAGAAGACCCAGGGCGCCGGTACCACGATCGACGTCGAAGCCAAGACCAAGTCCTGAAGGCCGGCGCCTGCCGGCCTCTGACGGTGCGTCCATGATCGACTTCGGCTTCGACAAGCTGGCCCTGATCGGGGCGGTGGCGCTCATCGTCATCGGCCCCGAGCGGCTGCCCAAGGTCGCCCGCACGGTGGGCCACCTGCTGGGCAAGGCGCAGCGCTACGTGGCCGACGTCAAGGCCGAGGTCAACCGCTCCATCGAGCTCGAAGAGCTCAAGAAGATGAAGACGCAGTTCGAAGACGCCGCCCGCAACGTCGAGCAGACGGTCTCGCAGGAGGTCAACGCCGTCTCCAGCGACTTCGACAAGGCCTGGTCTGAGGTCACCGCGGGCCTGCCCTCGTCCTCCGGTGGCTCCTGGGAGCCGCCGCCGGTGTACAAGCCTCCTCGCAAGAACTGGCGCATCAAGCGCAGTGCCGTGCCTCAGTGGTACCGCCAGCGCCACGGTGTGCGCTCCAGGGTGCAGTCCGGGGCCGCGCGGGTGGCGCGTTTTCGCCCCCCCAGAGTCTCCTCCAAGGCCCGTCCGTGAGCCAGGATCCCAAGCAAGACCGTCCGGACGAACTGGACGGCACCGAGCAGCCCTTCGTCTCCCACCTGATCGAGTTGCGTGACCGCCTGATCCGGTCGCTGATCGCGGTGGGCATCGTCTTCGGCCTGCTGTTCTTGTGGCCCAGCCCCTCGGGCCTGTACGACCTGCTGGCCGCGCCCCTGGTGGCCCACCTGCCGCAGGGCTCGACGATGATCGCCACCAACGTGATCTCGCCCTTCATCGTGCCGCTGAAGATCACGATGATGACGGCCTTCCTGATCGCACTGCCCTATGTGCTCTACCAGGTCTGGGCCTTTGTCGCGCCGGGACTGTACTCGCACGAGAAGAGGCTGGTGCTGCCGCTGGTGATCTCCAGCACCATCCTCTTCCTGCTCGGGGTGGCCTTCTGCTACTTCTTCGTCTTCGGCCAGGTCTTCAGCTTCATCCAGAGCTTTGCACCCAAGAGCATCACGGCCGCGCCCGACATCGAGGCCTATCTCAGCTTCGTGCTGACCATGTTCCTGGCCTTCGGCCTGACCTTCGAGGTGCCCATCGTCGTGGTGGTGCTGGTGCGCATGGGGGTGGTCAGCATCGACAAGCTGCGCAGCTTCCGCAGCTACTTCATCGTGCTGGCCTTCATCATCGCGGCCGTCGTCACGCCGCCCGACGTGATCTCGCAGCTCGCCCTGGCCATCCCGATGTGCCTGCTCTATGAGGCCGGCCTGTGGGCGGCCCAGGTGTTTGCCAAGCACACCCGCGCCCCCGACGCGGAAGAAGACCTCGCGGCCAAGTAGCGCCGCACTCCCCCTGCTCAGACGACGTTCTGCGCTGGCCGCCTGCAGTGCGCGCCGGCGCACTCGCGCGCGCCTGTTCGCCCATCGGTATTAACCATGTATTAAGACTTTAAGATTAATTAAATAATCGTGCCGGCCCCCAGGGCGATCCTGCCCGAAGGTTTCCCAACCAAAGCAAGTAGAAGCACGAGGAGTCTTAACAATGGATAAACATGTTCGCCATCTGGCGAGGTGCATGGCCCTGGCCGCTGCGGCCGGTTTCGCGGCGCCCCAGGCCTTGGCCCTGGAGAGCCACGGCTATTTCCGCGCTGGCCCCGGGGCCACGAAGAAGGATGCCGCTCGCGCCTGTTACGGCCTGCAGGGCCCGGGCCTGAAGTACCGGCTGGGCAACGAGTGCGACTTCTATGGCGAGTTCTTCCTCAGCGAAAACTTCAAGGCCGGTGATGTCGACACCAAAATCCAGTTCACGCCCAACCTCTACAACGCGGGCACCGACACCAATGACGCCAAGCTCGGCCTGGCCGAGATGTTCGTGGAGGGCAAGGGTTTCGACATCGCGCCCGAGGCCAGCTTCTGGGTGGGCAAGCGCTACCACGCCCGCGCCGACGTGCACATCGTCGACACTTTCTTCACGATCCAGGATGGCGTGGGCGCCGGCATGCGCGGCCTCTCGGCAGGGCCGGGCAAGTTTTCGCTGGCCTACTTCCGCACCGACGACGGTGTGAGCGGCACCGCGGGCGACCAGCCGGGCCACCGCGTGAGCGCCGAGTGGTATGACCTGCCCATCAGTGCCGGTGGCAAGCTGCGTCTGGTGGGCACCTACACCAACGGCAGCTTCTCCGGCGGCCAGGACGGTGTGGCCCTTACGGTGCAGCACAACCAGGAGAACTTCCTGGGCCTGGGAGGGGGCAACACCCTGTGGCTGCAGTACGCCCAGGGCTCGGCCAACCTCAACACCGGCTTCGGCAACCTCTTGGCAGGTTCGGGCCACAAGGGTTTCCGAATCGTCGATGCCATCACCTGGCAGCGCGGCGCCTTTGGCGGGCAGGCGATGGCTCTGTGGCAGACGGATCGCCTCGAGGGCGGCGACAAGGTCAACAGCCTCTCGCTGGGCGGCCGGGCATCTTATGCCCTGACCCGGCACTTCAAGATGGTGGCAGAGCTGGGGCATTCCCAGCGCAAGCCCGACGGCGGGGCGGCCCAGAAGCTCACGAAGTTCACGCTGGCGCCCACTCTGAGCACCGGCCCCGGGTTCTGGACCCGTCCGGAGCTGCGCCTGTATGTCACCACTGCCAAGTGGAATGATGCGGCCAATGCAGCGGCCGGTGCGGGCGGCGTCACGGGCCTCGGGGACGGCAAGACCTCGGGCACCAGCTTTGGCGCCCAGGTCGAGGTGTGGTGGTGACCTGAGCGCTTCAGCGCGCGCCGCGGGTGCGCTGCTGGGCAGGCCGCTGGGCGACCTGCACCTGCAGCCCGAGGCGCTCGTTGGCGCGCTGCACCGTGATCGTGGCCGTGCTTTCGGGGCGCAGCGCTGCCACGGCATTGAGCAACTGCACGGTGCTGGTCACCGGCTGGTCTTGCACCTGCACGACCACATCGCCGGGCCGGATACCGGCCTCCTGCGCCGGGCCGCCTTGCAGCACCCCGGTGATCAGCACGCCCTCGCGGATCGGCAGGTTGAAGGTCTGGGCGAGTTCGGGCGTGAGGTCCTGGGGCTCCACCCCGATCCAGCCTCGCGTGACCCGGCCGTCGCGGATCAGGCTTTCCATCACCTGGCGTGCCGTGGTGGCCGGGATCGCGAAGCCGATGCCCATGCTGCCGCCCGAGCGCGAGTAGATGGCCGTGTTGATCCCCATCAGGTTGCCGGCCACATCCACCAGGGCGCCGCCGGAGTTGCCGGGATTGATGGCCGCATCGGTCTGGATGAAATTCTCGAAGGTGTTGATGCCCAACTGGTTGCGTCCCAGGGCACTGACGATGCCCGCGGTGACGGTCTGGCCCACGCCGAAGGGATTGCCGATGGCCAGCACTACGTCGCCCACCTGCAGCGTGGCAGCGTCACCGAAGCTGATGGCGGGCAGGTCGGGTAGGTCGATCTTGAGCACGGCCAGATCGGTCTCGGGGTCGGTGCCCACCACCTGGGCGCTGGCCTTGCGGCCATCTACCAGGCTGACCTCGATGTCGTCGGCACCCTCGATCACGTGGTTGTTGGTGAGCAGGTAGCCCTCGGGCGCGACGATGACGCCTGAGCCCAGGCCGGTCTGGGGCTGGTCATCCGCCGGGTCGCCGAAGAAGAAGCGGAACCAGGGATCGTTGAAATGCGGGTTGCCCACTGGGGCCTTGCTGGTGGCGATGTTGACCACCGCGGGCGAGGCCCGCTTGGCCGCCGGTGCCAGGCTGCCGGGGGGATGGTCCTGGCTGAGCAAGATGGGCGTCTCGGTGATCGTGAGGGTCGGGATCACGCTGCCGGGGGCGCGGCGCAGCCATTCAGGCTTGAGCGTGGCCACGACGAAGAGCACCGCCACCGCGACCGTGACGGCTTGCGAGAAAATCAGCCAGGTTCTGCGCATACAGTGAGTGAAAGGACGCCCGATGAGCTGCCTGCAATCCGGCACCGGCCCCGCCGGGGCCCGCACGCTGCAAGCCTGGTCCCGGGCGGCATGGGGGAGGCCTGAGGCATGATCCACCGCGATGAATTCGGCGCGCAGGTGCACGCCTTGCTGGAGGCGGATCGCTTCCGTGATTATGGGCCGAACGGTCTGCAAGTCGAGGGCCGAGCCGAGATCCGCAAGCTGGTCAGCGGTGTGACGGCCAGCCTGGCCCTGATCGAAGCGGCGGCCCTCGAGGGGGCCGACGCGATCCTCGTCCATCATGGACTGTTCTGGCGCGGGCAGGACGGCCGGGTGACGGGCTGGATGAAGCGGCGCCTGCAGGTGCTGCTGGCCCACGAGATCAACCTGTATGCCTACCACCTGCCGCTGGATGCCCATCCGCAATGGGGCAACAATGCCCAACTGGGGCAAAAGCTCAGGCTGTCGGTGCAGGGGCGCTTTGGTGACCAGGACCTGGGCTTCCTGGGGGTGCCGGCCCAGCCGCTCACTGTGGCCGCTCTGACGGCCTTGCTGCAGTACCGGTTGGGCCGTGTCCCGGTGGTGGTGGAGGGCGACGGCCGGCCGCTGCGGCGACTGGCCTGGTGCACCGGCGGTGCCCAGGGCTATTTCGAGGCGGCCATCGCGGCCGGGGCCGACGCCTTCCTGACCGGCGAGATCTCCGAGCCCCAGGCCCACTACGCCCGCGAGACCGGGGTGGCCTACTTCGCCTGCGGCCACCATGCCACCGAACGCTTCGGGGCGGCAGCCTTGGGGGCCCATCTGGCCGAGCGCTTCGGCCTGGAACACCGGTTCATCGACATCGACAACCCAGCCTGAGGGGCTGCGCGCACCTGCCGCCTGAAGCCCTCCGCGCTCGTGTGAACGAGTTGGCGCGGCGCGCATGGATCTGCGTTGATGTTCGTCAATCGCACCTGTATTCAGGGTTTACCCTTGGTTCGTCCCTACAATCCGCGCGGCGAGCTCGCTACGAGCGGCTCGTGTGGATGATCCTGACCGGGGAGAGCTTGATGAAAACCACATCATGGGTGGCGCGCGGCTTGGTCGCGCTGGGGGCTTGCGCGTTTGCCGCGCTGAGCCAAGCGCAAATCGTGGTGGGGCAGGTGGCGCCCTTCAGTGGCCCGCAGGCGGTGACGGGGCGGGCCATTCACGCAGGAGCCAAACTGTATTTCGAAGCCGTCAACGCCCAGGGGGGTGTCAAGGGGCAGCGGATTCGCTTCGTGACCCGCGATGATGCGCAAAAGGCTGACGAAACGGTGCGTCAGGTCAAGGCGATGATGGCCGAGGACTCGCCGGTGGCCTTGATCGGTACGGTTGGCACGACCAATTTGGAGGCGTTGGTTCAGGATGGGGTGTTGCTCACCCATCGAGTATCCATGGTGGGCGCTGTATCGGGCGCAGCCTCGGTGGCCAAAGCGCAGAACATTTATGTCGTCAAGGCCAGCTATCACGATGAGATCGGCCGTTTGTTTCGGCAGTTGTCCCAGATGGGTGTGCGCCGTGTCGGCTTGCTCTATCAAGATGACGGGTTGGGGCAGGATGTTCGTACGGGGGCACAGGTGGCGGCACAAGCGCATGGCATCACCCTGGTCGCGCAGGCGCCCTATCCACGCAACACCACCGAGGTGATGCCTGCGGTGAACCAGCTGGTGCAAGCCAATCCTCAGGTGATCTTCCTGGGGGCCACGACGGCTGCAGCCATCGAGTTTGTGCGCCGTTACGCAGAGGCTGGCGGTCAGGCAACGATGTATGGCATGTCGATCATCGACACGGACGCTTTGCTCAAAGCGCTGGGGCCTGAGCGCGCGCGGGGCTATGCTTTCTCAGTGGTCTTGCCCTTGCACAACCGCCAAGACCGTGCCGTGGTGCGTGAGTACCTCGCCTTGCGTGAAAAGTCCAAAGATCCGGATTTGTCGGCGCGTTCGATCGAGGGATTCATCGCTGCCAAAGCGCTGGTCCATGCGTTGGAGCGTGCACCGCGTTGGACGCCAGAGGCGGTCAGTGCCACCCTGAGCAGCCTGCGCAACCTGGATGTGGGTGGCTATGTGCTGGACTTCAGTCAACAAGGGCGCACAGGGTCCCGGTATGTCGACTTTGCCATGATCGGATCGGGCGGCAAGCTGGTGCAATGATCAGCCCGTGGGCACCGCGAGTGCCCGAGGCGGGCCTTCAGTTGTTCAACGGGGATCCACCGGTTCGGCGATGCGTCGCGTCACCACCGGGGGGCGGTCGCCGATGTGGAAGGCCAGGCGGCGCTCACGCAGGTGCACGTCGGCGGCGGTCACGCGGTCGAAGCGCCGCAAGTGCTCGACCCAGGACTCGTCGATGAAGTACTCGGTGTACAGGCCCGGGTCGTTGACGTCGCGGAACAGCTCCCAGGCCAGGGCGCCCTGGCGCAGGCGGCTGCGCCGGCTTTCCTGCATCACCTCACGGAAGGCGGCAGCCTGCGCCGGGTCGATGCGGTATTCGATCGTGACGAGCACCGGCCCGGCATCGGGATCGACCGGCGTGGCGGTCACTGGGGGCTTCCAGGCCTGCGAGGGCGTGAGGTCTTCCTCGGCCCCGCCGTCGACCACCATGCGCCGCGCCCACAGGAGCAGCAGCATCCCGGTGGCGGCCGCGGCCAGCAGGCTGGCGGGCACACTGGCGAGGCTGGCCACCTTGCCCCACAGCGCCGCCGAGAGTCCGGCGCTGCCCATCAGGGCCATCTGGTAGATCGACATGCCGCGTGCGCGCACCCAGTCGGGCAGGGCGAGCTGGGCGGCCACTGTGAGGGTGTTGGCCACGGTGATCCAGGCCATGCCGCTGACGAACATGGCCGGCACAGCCAGCCAGGCCTGGGGCGCAAAGGCCACGACGACGGTCATGGCCGCCTGCAGCACCGAACCGCCGTTGACGAGCTGGTCACGGGTGTAGCGCGCGCGCAGCCTGGGCAACTGGGCTGCCGCCACCACGGCGCCGCTGCCCATGGCCGCCAGCAGCAGGGTGAAGGTGCCCGCGCCGCCGCCGTCCAGGCCGCGCGCGATCACCGGCAGCAGGGCCAGCACGGCGGTGGACTGCAAGAAGAACAGTGCGATGCGCACCAGCACGGCGTGCATCCGTGTGGACTGGCGCACATACTGCCAGCCCACGCGGATGGCGCCGACGAAGCGCTCGCCGGGCAGGGCGCTGACGGTGCGCTCGCGCTTCCAGCGCAGGATCACGAAGCCCGCGGCCACCGACAGCACGGCATTGAGCACGAAGACATAGGCGCTGCCCAGGCTGGCGATGATGGCGCCGGCCAGCAGCGGGCCGATGATGCGCGAAGCGTTCATCGCAATCCCGTTGAGCGCCAGGGCGGCAGGCAATTGCAGGCGCGGCACCAGCTCGGGCACGATGGCGGCGAACACCGGCCAGCGCATGGCCAAGCCGATGCCGTTGGCGAAGGTCAGGGCCAGCAGCAAAGCCGGTGTGATGAGCTGGGCCAGCACGAGCACGCAGGTCACCACCGCCACGGCGGCCACCCAGAACTGCGTGACGACGAAAAAGAGCCGCCGGTCGAGGATGTCGGCCAGGGCCCCGCTGGGCAACCCCAGCAGGAAGACGGGCAGCATCGAGGCCGTCTGCACCAGGGCGACCAGCGCCGGCGAGGTCGTCAGCGTGGTCATCAGCCAGGCGGCGGCCACATCGTTCATCCACATGCAGGTGTTGGCCGCCAGCCAGGTGAGCCAGAGCATGCGGAACACCGGCTGGGCGAGCGGGGCCCAGGCCGAGGCCGACGCCGCTTTCGCGGCGGGCGCTGGGGCAGGGGAGGCAGAAGGCTCGGATGGGTTCAAGGCAACCTCGATGATGCCTCAAACCCGCCGAGCGTGCGCGCGCGGCGAAGGCGGCGTTCAGTCTAGATTCAGCCGAGCGCGTTGGCGTCGGCCACGGCCAGCGCGGTGATGTTGACGATGCGTCTCACGGTGGCCGAGGGCGTCAGGATGTGCGCCGGTGCGGCCGCGCCCAGCAGGATGGGGCCGACCGTCACGCCCTGGCCGCCGGTCATCTTCAGCACGTTGAAAAGGATGTTGGCGGCATCCAGGTTGGGCAGCACCAGCACATTGGCCGCGCCGCGCAGGGTCGAGCCGGGCAGGTAGGTCTCGCGCACCGCCTCGCTCAGGGCCGCGTCGCCGTGCATCTCGCCATCGGCCTCGACGTCGGGGCGGCGTTGCACGAAGAGGTCGCGCGCGGCGCGCATCTTGCGTGCCGAGGGGCGCGTGCTGGAGCCGAACATCGAGTGCGACAGGAAGGCTACACGCGGGGGCAGCCCGAAGCGGCGCACCGCATCGGCGGCCTGCACCGCGATGTCGGCCAGCGTGGCGGCGTCCGGGTCCTCGTTCACGAAGGTGTCGGCGATGAACAAGGTGTGCTTGTCCAGCATCAGCGCGTTCATCGCGGCGAAGCCGCTGGCGCCGGCCTTCAGGCCGATGAGGTCGCGCACGTGTTCCAGGTGGGCCTCGTAGCGCCCCACCAGGCCGCAGACCATCCCGTCGGCATCGCCCAGGTGCACCATCATGGTCGCAATCAGCGTGTTGGAGCGTCGCAGGGCCACCTTGGCCATCTCGGGGGTCACGCCGTCACGGGCCTTGAGGCGGTGGTAGGTCTCCCAGTACTGGCGGAAGCGCGGGTCGTCCTCGGGGTTGACCACCTCGAAGTCGCGGCCGGGCTGCAGGCGCAAGCCGGCACGTTCCAGGCGCATCTGGATCACGTGGGGGCGGCCCACGAGGATGGGCCGGACCAGCTTTTCGTCCAGCGCGATCTGCACCGCACGCAGCACGCGTTCGTCCTCGCCTTCGGCGTAGGCGATGCGCCGGGGCGCAGCCTTGGCCGCCTGGAAGACCGGCCGCATGAACAGCCCCGTGTGCGTCACGAAGCGCGTGAGCGATTCGCGGTAGGCGTCCAGGTCGGCGATCGGGCGGGTGGCCACGCCGGAGTCGGCCGCCGCCTGGGCCACGGCCGGGGCGATGCGCAGGATCAGACGGGCGTCGAAAGGCGTGGGGATGAGGTAGTCGGGCCCGAAGCGCAGCTCACGCCCGGCATAGGCCGAGGCCACCTCGTCGCTGATCTCGGCCTTGGCCAGGTCGGCGATCTGGCGCACGCAGGCCACCTTCATCGCCTCGGTGATGCGCGTGGCGCCGCTGTCGAGCGCGCCGCGGAAGATGTAGGGAAAGCACAGGACGTTGTTGACCTGGTTGGGGTAGTCCGAGCGGCCGGTGGCGATGATGCAGTCGGGCCGCGCCGCCTTGGCCACCTCGGGGCGGATCTCCGGCTCGGGGTTGGCCAGCGCCAGGATGATGGGTCGCTCCGCCATGGTCTTCACCATCTCGGCGGTGAGCACGCCCGGGGCCGAGCAGCCCAGGAAGACGTCGGCGCCGCGCACCGCGTCGGCCAGGGTGCGCGCCTCGGTCTTCTGCACATAGCGCTGCTTGGATTCGTCGAGCCGGTCTTCGCGGCGGTCGTGGATCACGCCCTTGGAGTCGCACACGAAGATGTGCTCGCGCTTCACACCCAGTTCCACCATCAGGTCCAGGCAGGCGATGGCCGCAGCCCCTGCGCCCGAGACGGCGAGCTTCACGTCGCCGATGCGCTTGCCCACCAGCTCCAGGCCATTGAGCAAGGCGGCGGCGGAGATGATGGCCGTGCCGTGCTGGTCGTCGTGGAAGACGGGGATGTTCATGCGCTCGCGCAGCTTCTTCTCGATGTAGAAGCACTCAGGCGCCTTGATGTCCTCGAGATTGACGCCGCCCAGCGTGGGTTCGAGCGCAGCGATGATCTCGATCAGTTTGTCCGGGTCCTTCTCGGCCAGCTCGATGTCGAAGACGTCGATCCCGGCAAACTTCTTGAACAGACAGCCCTTGCCCTCCATGACCGGCTTGCCCGCCAGCGGGCCGATGTCGCCCAGCCCCAGCACGGCGGTGCCGTTGGTGACCACGCCGACGAGGTTGCCGCGCGAGGTGTAGTCGGCCGCCAGGCGAGGGTCCTCCTCGATGGCCAGACAGGCATAGGCCACGCCGGGCGAGTAGGCGAGCGAGAGGTCGCGCTGGTTGGACAGCGGCTTGGTGGGTGCCACGGCGATCTTGCCGCGCACCGGGCTGCGGTGGTATTCGAGGGCGGCGTCGCGCAGAGCCTGTTCGGCGGGCGACAGCGGGGTCTTGGCGGCCATGAGGTGCTCCTTGAAGCTTGCGGGACGCTGACGTCCCCGCAAGCCTCAAGCCTACCCTTTTGCGCGGTGCGGATTCATGGCGTGGAAGGTTGGGCAGCTTACGCCGGGTGGGCCTTCCCCGGGGCGGCGTTCACCGCCACACGTCCACCACGGTGCGCCCGCGCACCTGGCCCGCCAGCAGCTTCGGACAATACCCGATCACCTCGCTCAGGCCGATCTCGGTGGTCATCGCCTCCAGCCGCTGGGCCGGGACATGCTGCGCGAGCAGGTCCCAGGCCCTGCGGCGCGTGTCGTGGTCGGTGAAGACGCTGTTGATGCCGTACAACGTGACCCCGCGCAGAATGAAAGGCATCACCGTGCCGGGGAAGTCGGCCCCCTGGGCCAGGCCGCAGGCGGCCACGGCGCCGTTCCAGCGTGTGGCGGCACAGGCATTGGCCAGGGTGTGGCTGCCCACGGTGTCGACCACGCCGGCCCAGCGCTCGCTCTGCAGCGGCTTGCCGGGTTGGGTGAATTCCTGGCGGTCCACGCAGCGGGCGGCGCCCAGGCTGCGCAGGTAGTCGGCCTCCTGGGGCCGCCCGGTCGAGGCCACCACCGTGTAGCCCAGGCTGCCCAGCAGAGCCACCGCGACCGAGCCCACGCCGCCGGCCGCACCGGTGACGAGCACCTCGCCGTCTCCTGGCTGCAGGCCGTGACGCTGCAAGGCCATCACGCACAGCGCGGCGGTGAAGCCCGCGGTGGCAATCGCCATCGACTGCCGGGCGGTGTAGGCCGCCGGCCGTCGCAGCAGCCAGCCGGCCTTCAGCCGGGCCTTCTGGGCCAGGCCCCCCCAATGCGTCTCGCCCAGGCCCCAGCCGGTCACGACCACCGGGTCGCCCGCGCGCCAGGCCGGATCGGTGCTGGCCTCGACCGTGCCGGCCAGATCGATGCCCGGCACCATCGGCCAGGTGCGCACGATGGCCCCGCGGCCGGTCACGGCCAGCGCGTCTTTGTAGTTGAGGGTGGAGTATTCGACCTTCACGGTCACCTCCCCCTCGGGCAGCTGGGCGTCGTCCAGGTCGACCAGCGCGGCGCGGGTCTGGCGGTCCTCTTGGGTCAGTAGCAAGGCTTTGAACATCGGGGCGTCTCCTTCCATGGCAGCCCCGATCTTGACCCAAAACGACGGCTCAGTGACGCACCGGCTCCAGCGTGCCCACCAGGGCCAGACGGCTGCGGTCGGCATGGGAGCGCCAGCGGGCATCACAGGCGGGCACGTCCACTTCCACCGGCTCGGTCTGAGACTGCCAGTCCAGGGCCTCTTCCAGCAGGCCGGAATCGCCGGCCGTCAGTGCCATCGCGCTGCGCCACAGGCGCTGCATGCGTTCCGCGGGCGCACAGCCGTGCTGCACACGGTGGGCGCGTTCATAGCGTTCACGGCAATCCGGTGGCTCGAGATGGCAACACTCCCAGCGACCCGTGATGTCAGGCATCGGTCGCACCAGTGAGGGCTCCATGCTGTCGGCCTGGGCGTCGTACAACCCGAGCAGGGTCAGGCCGTCCGCAAAGCGGATGCGGGCAAGATGTTGAGTCATGGGGCTAATCGAAGACATAGATTCCTTGCGGGTGAGCGCGAGCCGGACCGGCCCGAAGGGACGGACGGCTGGCGTTTCCCAAAAACGTGCAGATAGGATCACAAAACCAACCCCAGGTGCCTCCCCCTAAAGGGGGAATTCCAGCGGCGTCATGCACGCACACGGGCTTTCGATGCGGTGCGTTCACAATGCGGACATGTCCAGTCCCTTGCGTCTGCCCCGATGAGCGCTACCGACCGTCCCTTGGCTTTGACGATGGGAGACCCCTGCGGCGTCGGCCCGGAAATCCTGGCCCGCGCCCTGGTCGCCGGAGCGATGCCCGCTGCTGTCGTGGTGGGCGATGCCGCCGTGATGCGCCGTGCCCTGGCGTGCCAAGGCTTGCAGGCGCCCGTGGTGGTGCTCGACCATCCGGACGAGGCGGTCTCGGTGCCGGCGGCTGCCGTGCCCGTGATCGAGCCCCCCGGCCTGCCCATGGGCTTGGCCCAGCTGCCCTGGGGCCGCGTCGATGCGCGCGCTGGCGCAGCCGCTGCCTGCTGTGTGCGCCAGGCCATCGCCTGGGCGCGTGCCGGCGAGGTGGCTGGCATCGTCACCGCGCCGCTGCACAAGGAGGCGCTGGCTGCAGCGGGCGAGCCCTATCCCGGCCACACCGAACTGCTGGCCGCCGAGGCGGCCGGCCCGGGCGAGGCCGCACCGGCGGTGCGCATGATGCTGGCCAATGACGAGCTCAAGACCGTGCTCGTGAGCATCCACCTGCCGCTGCGCGAGGCGATCGAGCGGGTGACGTGCGAGTCGGTGCTGGAGACGATCCGCATCGCCCACCGCAGCGCGGCGCTGTGGGGGCAACCGCGGCCGCGTATCGCGGTGGCCGGGCTCAACCCGCATGCGGGCGAGGGCGGCCTGTTCGGCGACGAGGAGATCCGCCACATCGCCCCGGCCATCGAGGCGGCGCGCTCCGAGGGCATCGACGCCCGCGGCCCTTACGCGCCCGACACGGTCTTCATGCGGGCCCGCCACGCGCCGGGTCATCCGGGCGAGTTCGACCTGGTGGTGGCGATGTATCACGACCAGGGCTTGATCCCGGTGAAGTACCTCGGGGTGGAGCAGGGCGTGAACGTGACGCTGGGCCTGCCTTTCATTCGCACCAGCCCCGACCATGGCACCGCCTTCGACATCGCCGGCACGGGCCGGGCCGATCCGTCCAGCCTGATCGCCGCGGCCCGCATGGCCCGCCGGCTCAGCGCTGGCTGTTCGCGGTGAGCTCGGCGAGCTGCTTGCGCGCGCGTGCCACGGCGCGCTCGATCAGGTAGGCCTGCTCGAAGGCGCGGAAGCGCCCGGTCTCGCACATCTTGGTCAGCATGCGCCCAGTCATCGAGACGATGGTCTGGTGCTTCTTGCCGTGGCTGAAGATGAAGAAGGTCCGCCCCGGGCTCACCCAGTTCAGCCGCACCTTTTTCCACTGGCCGTCCAGGTGCATCTGGTAGGCCACGCCAGGCTGCACGTGCTGTACCAGGGCCACGCCCTGCGTGGGCTGCTCGGGCCGCATCTCGGGCTCGAGTGCCTCGAGGTTGATGTCCACGTCGGTGCCGCCGGCCTCGCCGCCGCTGAGGTCGATGTCGATGCGGCCGTCCCAGTCGATGGCGGTCTCGGCCACCAGCCCGATGCTGCGGGCCTCGTCGGGCGAGAAGTTCGTCTCCGGGGCTGCCACCGCGGCCGGCACCTCGGTGGGCGGCACCTCCTCGGCCGTGGGCACGACCAGCCGGTCCAGCCCCTGGAGCTGGGCGTCGAGCTGGCGCATCTGGAAGTCGGTCAGCGGCTGGCCCTTGAGCGACTGGGCATGCAGCGGCAGCAGTTCGGCGAAGAAGGCCTTCTTCTGCTCCTCCGGGTGGTGAATCAGCGCCAGGCCCTCGTTGAGCGTCTTCATCAACTGGGGCAGCGCCAGGATGAACTGCTTGCGCTCGGCTGGCGTGGCTTTGGGCTGCACCGACATCACCAGTTCGCGTGCGGCACGCCGGATGCGCCGGGTCGTCTCGGCCTGCGACCCGTGGCGCAGCGTGGCCTCCACCTCGACCTGGCTCCACACCTTCACGAGGAAGTCGCGGATGAAGTCGTGCAGACCGATCGACGCCAGCACGCCGTGCATCTGCATCTCGTGTCGGTGCACGATGCGCAGTTGGGCTTCCTTGTTGGCCAGCAACGCGACCGCCTCGGCATGAGCCAAAGCCTCGTCCTGCGCCTGTTCCTGCACGAAAGTCTCGAGGGCCCGCAGCCTGCCCTCGTAGAGATCCATCTGGTCGAAATCGCCCTCGACGACCTGCTGAACCAGTTCGCGCACCAGGCTCAGGAAGCGCTTGCCGGGGCCTTCGTCGAAGTCCTCGAAGGCGCAGGCGATGGAGGCCATGCGGTTGACGAACTTGCGCACCGGATGGCTGCGCGAGGAGAAGAACTGCACGTCCTTGAGCGCCACCCGCAGCACGGGCAACTGCAGTCGGGCGATCTGGCGCGCCATCTGCGGCGGCACCTTCGGGTCGGACAGGATCTGGTCGAACAGCGAGGCGACGATGTCGATCACCATGTGATCGAGCGCCCCGCTGCTGGCGCGCATCAGTTCCTCGCGGTGCGCGCGGATCAGGTTGACGGCCATCAGGCCGCTCAGGCCCGAATGCAGTCCCCCCGGGGCCGTGGAGGGGGGCGCCGCGCCGGCCCCGCTGGTGCTCCAGCCGCCTGTGCTCACGCCGTCCAGCGCGCCCGGGCCGCTGGTCAGGTAGGCCAGGCGGCGGATGACATCCAGCATCTGCGCGTCGGCCCCGGCCGGTGCCCCCGGGCGGCCGAGGCCGCCCAGTCCACCCTGGCCGGACGGGCCACCCGCCCCGCCCAGGGCCGCCGCGCCGCTGACCGGCAGACCGCCCGCCCCGCTCGGACCGGGGGCGGTGCTGCCCAAGACGCCTGCACCGCTGGGCCCGAAGCCGGCCGGCGCGGGCACGCCGAACAGGGCGCTCAGGGCCTGTGCCGCCTGGCGCTGGTCGGCCAGGGGGCCGCCCCCGGTGCTGCGAAAAGGCACGGCCGGGGCCGTGACGCCGCCGGTGCCCGAGATGACGGCGCTGCGCACGGCCAGACCCACCGGCTGGATCCCCCGCGCGCTGAGGTCGGCGACGATCGCCCCATAACACTGGCGCATCGACTTGGCCAACCCGTGGCCCAGTTCACTGGCCAGCGTCTTGCGCACGGCGGCCTCCGGGCTCACCACTTCGATGCTGCGGAACAGCGCCTTGCCGATGACGTCCGGCCGGACGGGGTTGCGCTCCGGGTCGGGCCGTCCCAGGCCCAGCAGCGAGCCCATGTAGGCATCCAGTTCGCGCAGCTCCCACTCGCACTCGTGCTCGATCTCCAGGCCGAGCCGATGGGCCGTGACTTGCTCCTCGACCTCGCTGTCGCCCACCAGGCTGAGCGAGGACCAGTCGGTGCTGGCCAGGCTGCGCCCGCTGCCCACGCGCGGCGTGATCTCCTGGGCGACCTTCTCGTTGAGCACCGAGGTGAACGTCATGTTGAAGGCCGACAGCTTGCGCTGCAGGTCGAACTGCGCCGACATGTAGGCCTGGCGTTGCGCATTGCTCTTGGCCGACAGCGCGAGCATGCCCAGCGCGTCGACCACGCGGCTGGCGGTCGACGACGCGGTGTTCAGGATCTTCTGCACAGCCGCCTGCATGGCGGCGTGGAGTCGCGGGTCGGGCAGGGTCATGGCACTTGCGGTTGCAAGAGGAAACAGTATGGCCCGAAAACCGCCCCCCGGGGCCCGCTGCGCTGCCGGGAGGCGCTTGCGCCCGGCGGTGTGCCAAATCGGGCACAGGTGTGGCCGGGTCGTCTGTGCCGGCCCGCCACGCCAGGCCCGGCGCGCGTAACGTCCGGTTACTTCTTCAGGGCGTCGCGAATCTCGCGCAACAGCACGATGTCTTCCGGGGGCGCGGCCGGCGCCGGCGCCGGCGCCGGGGTCTGGCGCTTGAGCCGGTTGATCTGCTTGACCATCAGGAAGATGATGAAGGCCAGGATCAGGAAGTTGATCGCCACCGTGAGGAAGCTGCCGTAGGCCAACACCGCGCCGGCCTTTTTCGCCTCGGCCAGGGTCTCGGCGGTCTGGCCTGCCAGCGGGATGAAGTAGTTGGAGAAATCCAGGCCGCCGAAGAGGGTGCTCACCACCGGCATGATCACGTCACCCACCATCGAGTCGACGATCTTGCCGAACGCCCCGCCGATGATCACCCCGACGGCCAGATCGATGACGTTGCCTTTGACGGCAAACTCCTTGAATTCGCTCATGAAGCCCATGCAGTTCTCCTTAGTGCTTGGCCCACCCGTGGCGCCCCTCGCCCGCGGTTGCGCGCAGTATGCCTGCGGGGACTGCGGCGGCCAAGCCGGGCGGCGGCGCGCGCGGCTGGCGCACAGCCGGGCGGCGTTCGCTCTGGCTGGGCGTCCCGGCTGTCCGCTAGAATCGCGGGTTGCCCCTAACCAAAGAAGTGCTTCTGAGGATCCCCCATGAGTGATCAGCAAGTGGACAAGAGCCGCCGCACCTGGGTCGCCATTGCCTGTGGCGCGGGCGCTGTCGGCGGCGTGGCCACCGCCATCCCCTTCGTCAGCACCTTCCAGCCGTCCGAGCGTGCCCGTGCCGCCGGTGCTGCGGTCGAGGTGGACATCAGCACGCTCAAGCCGGGCGAGATGATCACCGTGGAGTGGCGGGGCAAGCCGGTGTGGATCCTGCGTCGCACCCCCGAGCAGCTCGAATCGCTGGCCAAGACCGAGTCCCAGGTGGCCGACCCGAACTCCGAGCGCACCCAGTACCCCACGCCGGAGTACGCGCGCAACCAGCATCGCTCGATCAAGCCCGAGATCTTCGTGGGGGTGGGCATCTGCTCGCATCTGGGGTGCTCGCCCGTCTCCAAGTTCACGCCGGGCGCCCAGCCCTCGCTGCCCGACGACTGGCAGGGCGGCTTCCTGTGTCCCTGTCACGGCTCCACCTTCGACATCGCCGGGCGCGTGTTCAAGAACAAGCCTGCACCGGACAACCTGGAAGTGCCGCCGCACATGTACCTGTCCGACACCAAGCTGTTGATCGGTGAGGACAAGCAGGCCTGAGCCCTGATGCACGGACAAGAAAAGGTGACACCCCATGGCTGAATTCAAAGAGGCGCCCGTCGGCGCCACCGCGGGCCAGAAGCTGCTGACCTGGATCGACAACCGCTTCCCGCTCACCAAGCTCTACAACGAGCACATGGGCGAGTACTACGCGCCCAAGAATTTCAACTTCTGGTACGTCTTCGGCTCGCTGGCCCTCGTGGTGCTGGTGATCCAGATCGTCACCGGCATCTTCCTTGTGATGCACTACAAGCCCGATGCGAACCTCGCCTTCGCCTCGGTCGAGTACATCATGCGCGACGTGCCCTGGGGCTGGCTGATCCGCTACATGCACTCCACGGGTGCCTCGGCCTTCTTCATCGTCGTCTACCTGCACATGTTCCGCGGGCTGCTCTACGGCTCGTACCGCAAGCCGCGCGAGCTGGTGTGGATCTTCGGTTGCGCGATCTTCCTGTGCCTGATGGCCGAGGCCTTCTTCGGCTACCTGCTGCCCTGGGGCCAGATGTCCTACTGGGGGGCCCAGGTGATCGTGAACCTGTTCGCTGCCGTGCCCTTCATCGGCCCCGACCTGGCCCTGCTGATCCGCGGCGACTACGTGGTCTCCGACGCCACCCTGAACCGCTTCTTCAGCTTCCACGTCATCGCCATCCCGCTGGTGCTGCTGGGCCTGGTGGTGGCGCACATCATCGCGCTGCACGAAGTGGGCTCGAACAACCCTGATGGCGTCGAGATCAAGGCCAAGAAGGATGCCCAGGGCCGTCCGCTCGATGGCATTCCCTTCCATCCGTACTACACGGTGCACGACATCTTTGCGCTGAGCGTCTTCCTGATGGTGTTCTCGGCCGTGGTGTTCTTCGCGCCCGAGTTCGGCGGCTACTTCCTGGAGTTCAACAACTTCATCCCGGCCGACCCGCTGAAGACCCCGGCGCACATCGCCCCGGTGTGGTATTTCACGCCGTACTACTCGATGCTGCGCGCCACCACCGACCTGATGGTCAACGTGCTCGTTGTGCTGGTCGCGCTGGGCGCCATCCTGGCGGTGCTGCGGGGCGGCTTTGGCGCCAAGGGCAAGCTGGCCATCATCGTCGGTGCCGTGGTGGCCGCCGGTCTGCTCAAGGCTTTCGATGCCAAGTTCTGGGGCGTGGTGGTGATGGGAGGGGCCGTGATCATCATGTTCTTCCTCCCCTGGCTCGATCGCAGCCCGGTCAAGTCCATCCGCTACCGTCCCGACTGGCACAAATACATCTACGGCGCGTTCGTGCTCGTGTTCGTGGTGCTGGGCTATCTGGGCATCCAGCCGCCCTCGCCGATGGGCGAACTGATCTCCCAGATCGGCACGCTGTTCTACTTCGGCTTCTTCCTGCTCATGCCCTGGTGGTCGCGCCTGGGCGAGTTCAAGCCGGTACCCGAGCGTGTGACCTTTGCCGCCCACTGAGCCCGCCGGAGTCTGCCCCATGAAAAAAATGATCCAAACACTGCTGGCCGCGCTGGTGCTGAGTGTCGGCCTGTCCACGGCCCATGCGGCCGGTGGCGGCATCGCCTGGGACAAGTTCCCCAAAGAGCGGGTCACCGACCTGGCCGCGCTGCAAAACGGTGCCAAACTCTTCGTCAATTACTGCCTGAACTGCCATTCGGCGGCCTTCATGCGCTACAACCGCCTGCGCGACATCGGCCTGACCGAAGAGCAGATCAAGAACAACCTGATGTTCACCACCGACAAGGTGGGCGAGACCATGAAGGTGGCCATCGACCCGAAGATGGCCAAGGAATGGTTCGGCGCCAATCCGCCCGACCTCACCGTCATCGCCCGTTCGCGCGCGGCCGCCGGCAAGGGTTCGGGCGCCGATTACCTCTACACTTACCTGCGTACCTACTACCGCGACGACACCAAGGCCACCGGCTGGAACAACCTGGCCTTCCCCAGCGTGGGCATGCCCCATGTGATGTGGGAGCTGCAAGGCCAGCGCGTGGCACGCTACGCCCAGCAGCCCGATCCGCACGATCCGAGCAAGACCGTCGAGGTGTTTGCCGGCTTCGAGCAGATCACTCCGGGCAAGATGACCGAAGCCGAGTTCAACTCGGCCATCGCCGACTTGGTGGCTTTCCTGCAATGGATGGGAGAGCCGGCCCAAAACCAGCGTGTGCGCCTGGGGGTGTGGGTGCTGATCTTCCTGGCAGGTTTCACCTTCATCGCCTGGCGCTTGAACGCCGCTTATTGGAAAGACGTGAAATGAGACGGGCGTGACGCGGGCCGCTGAAGCGGCGCAGCGTCATCCCCCGCCGGAGTGGGCCCGCCGACGCGTCCCACTCCTTTCGTTTTTAGGATCTCTCGCCTCACGAGGAGCTCGCCACCATGATGGTGCTTTACTCCGGAACCACCTGCCCCTACTCCCACCGCTGCCGCTTCGTGCTGTTCGAGAAGGGCATGGACTTCGAGATCCGCGATGTCGATCTCTTCGCCAAGCCCGAGGACATCGCGCTGATGAACCCGTACAACGAGGTGCCCATCCTGGTGGAGCGCGACCTCATCCTGTACGAGTCCAACATCATCAACGAATACATCGACGAGCGCTTCCCGCACCCGCAGCTCATGCCCGGCGACCCCGTGGCGCGCGCCCGTGTGCGGCTGTTCCTGCTCAACTTCGAGAAGGAGCTGTTCGCCCATGTCAACGTGCTGGAGTCGCGCGGCATCAAGCCCACCGACAAGCAGCTCGAGCGCGCGCGCGCCCAGATCCGCGACCGGCTGACCCAGTTGGCGCCGATCTTCCTCAAGAACAAGTACATGTTGGGCGAGGACTTCTCGATGCTCGACGTGGCCATCGCCCCGCTGCTGTGGCGCCTGGATTACTATGGCATCGACCTGTCCAAGAACGCCATGCCGCTGCTCAAGTACGCCGAGCGCATCTTCTCTCGGCCGGCCTACATCGAGGCGCTGACCCCGTCCGAGAAGGTCATGCGCAAGTGATGATGCGATGAGCGATCCCAACGCACCTGACAGCCCCGAGGTCGCCTCCACACGGCCCTACCTGATCCGTGCACTGCACGACTGGTGCACGGACAACGGCTTCACGCCCTATCTGGCCGTGTACGTGGACGACTCGGTGCAGGTGCCGCACGAGTACGTGAAGAACCGCGAGATCGTGCTCAACGTCAGCTTCGATGCCACCAGCGGGCTCAAGCTCGGCAACGAGACCATCGAGTTCCGTGCCCGCTTTGGCGGAGTGGCGCGTGACATCGTGCTGCCGGTGGACCATGTGATCGCCATCTATGCCCGCGAGAACGGGCAAGGCATGGCCTTCCCGGTGCCGGCAGCCGCCGCCGGTGAGCCTTCCTCGCCTGCCGACGGTGCGCAGCACGGGGCGGCACGATCGACCGGCGGCCCGCTCAAGCTTGCTGCGGGCCGCACCCCGGCCGAGCCGCCCGGCGAGGAGCCCCCCGAGCCCTCACCGCCCAGCGGCGGCCGCCCCGCGCTCAAGCGGGTCAAGTGAGCCCTTTAGAATCCTGAGTGCACCTCGCCGCAGGCCAGGCTGCCGGCTTAGCTCAGTTGGTAGAGCAACCGCCTTGTAAGCGGTAGGTCATCCGTTCGAGTCGGATAGCCGGCACCACCCGTTTTCCACCGGCCGGGGGTCACCGCCGCAGCCTGGATCGTCAGCGGGGCGCACTCGGCCGATGGGGTCTGCGCATAGAATCCGGGCCATGATGATGCGACTTTGGTCGTTGGTGGTGCTCATGGTCCTGGCCGTGGCGGCCCACGCGGTGCCGTCGGGTCCCGTCACCCCCATTGCAGCGGCCCTCCACGGCGCGCTGGCCGAGCCGCCGACCGACCCTGTGGCCCCACCCGGCAGCGATGCCGCGCAGCCGGAGCATTCTTCGGCGGGCGCCGCGCCCATCGATCCGGCCGTCGAGCTCCATGCGGCCGTGGCCATCGAAGCGCACCTGGAGCAGCCCCTGACCACCCAGGTCTGGTCCCTCCGCACGGGGGCCCGCCTCGTGCCCTCGCCGGTGCTTGACGGACTGCTGCGCCCACCGACCTGCGACGCACGGGCCGCCTGACCCGGACCGTCCCCGGCCGGGGCCCAGCGACCCCGACTGTCTACCCCCCGTGGCCGCCCAGAAGCGGCCCCTCGTAGTTTTCACCCTCACCTTTTGGAGCCTTTTCCATGAACGAGAACACGGTCCTTCCGTCCGCGCTGGGCGCATCGGTTCCTTCCCTCCAGGAGCGCAACCGCGTCTTGCGCAACACCTACTGGCTGCTGGCCCTGTCGATGGTGCCCACCGTGCTGGGGGCCTGGCTGGGTTTGGCCACCGGCATCACCCGGGCCATGTCGCCCATGGTGGGTCTGGTGGTCTTCCTGGGCGGCGCCTTTGGCTTCATGTTCGCGATCGAGCGCACCAAGAATTCGGCCGCGGGCGTGCCCGTGCTGCTGGCTTTCACCTTCTTCATGGGTGTGATGCTGTCGCGCCTGGTGGGCGTGGTGCTCGGCCTGGCCAATGGTGCGAGCCTGATCATGACGGCCTTTGCCGGCACCGGTGCGATCTTCTTCGGCATGGCGGCCCTGTCGTCGGTCATCAAACGCGACCTGAGTTCGATGGGCAAGTTCCTGTTCGTCGGCGTCATCATGCTGTTGGTGGCCGGCATCGCCAACGTGTTCATCCAGTCCAGCGCCCTGATGATCACCCTGTCGGTGCTGGCGATCGGCATCTTCTCGGCCTTCATCCTGCATGACCTCAAGCGGGTGCACGACGGTCTGGAAACCAACTACATCTCGGCCACGCTGGGTGTCTATCTGAGCTTGTACAACGTCTTCCAGTCGCTGCTGGCCCTGCTGGGCCTGTTCGGCGGCCGCGAGGAATAAGGCCTTGCGGGCGGCGCGCAGGTCGCGGCCGTGTGCTGGCTGACCTCGTGGCCATGCACACCATAGACCACCACCGGCTGGCCGGTCACCTGCGCGTGGGCTCACCGCACCATCCCGGCCGGGTCGCGCGATCGGGTGCCCGGGATCATCACATCGGCCTGCGCGAACACGGGTGCGCGCCGCACGTCGAACGCCGCGGCGCCCTCCAGGGCCTCGGGGCCGACCCCTCCTTCGGGTTCACAACGTTGACGCGGTGTCCTTTCATGCCGGGCTGTGCAGAAGCAGGCTCGCGCCCAGGCCGATCAGGGCGCAGCCACCCAGCAGCGGCATCACCCCCAGCTTGAAGCGAAACAGCGCCACCGCCGCGCCTGCGGCGATCAGCGCCGAGATGGCATCGAAGCGGCCGGCAAAGCCTTGCGGCCACAGCACGTGGTAGGCGAAGAAGAGCGCGAGGTTCAGGATCACGCCCACCACCGCCGCGGTGATGGCCGACAGCGGCGCCGTGAAGCCCAGCTTGCCGTGCGTGGCCTCCACCGCCGGCCCTCCTGCGAGGATGAAGACGAAGGACGGCAAGAAGGTGAAGAAGGTGACCACCGTGGCGGCGAACGCCCCGCCCAGGAAGAGCGCCTCGGCACCCAGCACCTGGTGCAGCCAGCCGCCCACGAAGCCGACAAAGGCCACCACCATGATCAGCGGGCCCGGTGTGGTTTCACCCAGGGCCAGGCCGTCGATCATCTGCGCGCCGCTGAGCCACTGGTGATGCTCGACCGCACCCTGGTACACATAGGGCAGCACCGCATAAGCGCCGCCGAAGGTCACGAGCGCGGCCTTGGTGAAGAACCAGCCCATCTGCGCGAGTGTGCTGTCCCAGCCCTGCCAGGCGATGAGTGCGGCCATCGCGGCCGCCCACAGCGCCAGGCCCGAGGCCAGCACCTTGGCCACAGGGGAGCGCGAGAAGCGCGCATGCACCGGCGGCGGCGTGTGGTCGTCGATCAGCGCGGAGCCGTGGCCGGCCTGGGCTGCACCAGGGCCGCCGCCAAGCGCAAAGACCGCAGGCCAGCGGCGCGCACCGACCGCACCGATCAGCGCGGCCCCAGCGACGATGGCCGGAAAGGGCGTGTCAAAGGCGAAGATGGCGACGAAGGCCGCGGCCGCGATGCCCCACATCCAGCCGTTCTTTAGCGCGCGTGTGCCGATGCGGTGAGCGGCGTGCAGCACCAGCGCCGTCACGGCCGGTTTGATGCCGTAGAACAGGCCGGCCACCGCTGGCACGTCGCCAAAGCGCAGGTAGACCCAGCTCAGCGCGATCAGGATGAACAGCGAGGGCAGCACGAAAAGCGCGCCGGCGACGATGCCACCCCAGGTGCGGTGCATCAGCCAGCCGATGTAGGTGGCCAGTTGCTGGGCCTCGGGGCCGGGCAGCAGCATGCAGTAGTTCAGGGCGTGCAGGAAACGCTTTTCGCTGATCCAGCGGCGCCGCTCGACCAGTTCGCTGTGCATGATCGCGATCTGCCCGGCCGGGCCGCCGAAGCTGATGAAGCCGAGCTTGAGCCAGAAGCGCAAGGCCTCGCCGAAGCTCACCAGCGCCGGGGCGGCGGTGTCGTCGGCGGATGGCATGGAAGCCTCAGGGGCGGAGGATGCGTTCATCGGGAGCTTGCGGGAGCGGCGTAAAGGGCATCGAACACCTGGGCCGCGGCGGCGGCCAGGCGGTCGTTGTCGGCATGCACCTGGCGCCGGCCGGGGCGTCCAGGCAGAGGCACTCGGCCTGCGGGTCGATGAAGCGCCGGATCAGCCAAGCGCAGGCCAGTCGGTCGACCCGGGGCCCACATGGTTGAAATATAGATCTCAAGCCTGGAAATAATGATTCCGCCTTCGCCAGTGGGCGGCCGGTGGGCAGGATGAGGGCGTGCGCTCCGAGCCCGGCCGGACGGATCTGGATCCACCGGGGTCGGCTCGTCGTTAGGGGGTGCGGGTTTGCACGGATGTCGGGGCCGATGTTCCGTGACACCTGCACGGCGGGTTACCGACGGTTTCCGTTGCCGGGGTCAGTTCGATTGAACCTTCACCCTGATTGCGCTAACCTGCCAGCCCTGTTGGCGTAAGGCCGCTTCGAGGCGCGGCTGGAGTTGGCGCAGTTTGGCGGCAGCCGCTGCGTTGGGAGCCAGCAGCGTCCACCCCGCGTCATCGACGGGCCCGGCTTTGACATGGGCCGCGAGCGCCGGGGGCAGGAGGGGGCGGATGCCTTCGAGGCGCGACTGAGATTCGCGCATGAGTTGTTGAAGCCGCTCCAGCACGGTGTGGCGGTTCATGGCCTCTTGGATGGGCAGCGTGCGGTCCGCGCGGGCATTCATGGGGTGGGAGTGTACTGATGCAGATCATGATCACCCACAGCCGGTTCGCGCGCACGCGCGTGCTGACGCTCAACCGCTGGCAGTTGGCCGCGGTGCTGGGCGGCGGCCTGGGTCTGATGATGCTGCTGTCGGGGCTGGTCTACCACTTCATCTTCCTCAAGGCCGCGCGCGAAGGGTGGCCGGTGGTCAGCCAGATCGTGCGCCTGGTGGTCAAGGACGAGTTCGCCCAGCGTGACCGCTTCCTGCGGGAGAACCTCGACGCCATGGCCCGCAGGGTGGGCGAGATGCAGGCCCGCCTGGTGCAGCTCGAGGCCGTGGGTGAGCGCGTGTCCGACATGGTGGGGCTCAAGCCCGACCAGATCAAGGCGGCGGTGTCCGACGGACCCAAGGGAGGGCCCTATGTGCCCACCGCGCAGCCTTCTTTCGAGCAGCTCCAGCGCCTGGTCGACGAGCTCGACCATGCCGCAGCCCTCCACGCAGACCTCTTCACGCTGATCGAATCCCAGCTTTTCGAGCAGCGCATGCAGGCACTGAGGATCCCGAACACCCGCCCGGTGGCGGCGCCCACCAGCTCCGGCTTCGGCTTCCGGCACGACCCTTTCACCGGCCGCCAGGCCCTGCACACGGGGCTGGATTTCCCGGCCCCCGTGGGCACGCCCATCCAGGCGGCGGCCGGCGGGGTGGTGATCGCGGCCGAATACCATCCGGCCTACGGCCAGATGGTGGACATCGATCACGGCAACGAGCTGGTCACCCGCTATGCCCATGCCTCGAAGCTGCTCGTCCGTCAGGGCGACTTGGTCAAGCGCGGCCAGGTGATTGCCGAGGTCGGCTCCACCGGCCGCTCCACCGGGCCGCACCTGCATTTCGAGGTGCTCGTCTCGGGCGTGCCCCAGAACCCGGCCCGCTTTCTTGCCGGCCAGGGCCCGCGGCAGGCCCTGGCCGAGGTCTCGGCGGCCCGTCCTGCGGCGCCCTGAGGCCCGACGCCGGGCCCATGCCCGCGCCCGGCGGTGAAAGGGCAAGGCCCGGGGGCGGCACCCCTTGGCACGCCCACCCCGCGGTGCTCCCGGCCTGGAGGCCCGGTGCTAAACTCGACCGCTTTGGAGCTCCGGGGCCGACACAGGCTGTCGGACCCGCGCCGAGCGACGCATCGAACCGGTGCATCTCCCTTCCCGGTGTGTTTCCGACGGCCCGGTCCCCGAGGTCCGTCCACCGTATCTGACGACCCCATCACGCATGTTGCCCAAGCTTCTCACCCAGATTTTCGGCAGTCGCAACGACCGGCTCCTCAAGCAGTACCGGCGCGTGGTGGAGCGCATCAATGCCCTGGAGCCGCAGTTCGAGGCTCTGGACGACGCGGCCCTGCAGGCCAAGACCGGCGAATTTCGCCAGCGCCTGGCCCAGGGGGCTTCCCTCGACGACCTGCTGCCCGAAGCCTTTGCGGTGGTGCGCGAGGCCAGCAAGCGCGTGCTCAGGATGCGCCATTTCGACGTGCAACTGATCGGGGGCATGGCGCTGCATGACGGCAAGATCGCCGAGATGCGCACGGGTGAGGGCAAGACGCTGACGGCCACGCTGCCCGTTTACCTGAATGCGCTGGCTGGCAAAGGTGTCCACGTGGTCACGGTGAACGACTACCTGGCCCGCCGCGATGCCGAGTGGATGGGACGGCTCTATGGTTTCCTCGGCCTGAGCGTGGGCGTGAACCTGCCCCAGATGTCGCGCGAGGACAAGCAGGCGGCCTACGGGGCCGACGTGACCTACGGCACCAACAACGAGTTCGGGTTCGACTACCTGCGCGACAACATGGTCTACGAGACGGCCGACCGGGTGCAGCGCGGCCTGCATTACGCGATCGTCGACGAGGTGGACTCCATCCTGATCGACGAGGCGCGAACCCCGCTGATCATCAGTGGCCAGGCGGAGGACCACACCGAGCTGTACATGCGCATCAACCAGGTGGTGCCGCTGCTCAAGCGCCAGATCGGCGAGGCCGACCCGCGCACCGGCGAAGGGGTGATCGAGCCGGGCGACTTCACGATCGACGAAAAGAGCCGTCAGGTCTTTCTGACCGAGCAGGGCCACGAGAACGCCGAACGCGTGCTGACCCAGGCCGGGTTGCTGGCCGAGGGAGCGAGTCTCTACGACCCCTCGCACATCACCCTGGTGCACCACCTGTATGCCGCACTGCGCGCCCATCATCTCTTCCACCGCGATCAGCATTACGTGGTGCAAAACGGCGAGGTGATCATCGTCGACGAGTTCACCGGCCGCCTGATGGCCGGGCGTCGCTGGTCCGACGGCCTGCACCAGGCCGTGGAGGCGAAGGAGGGCGTGGCCATCCAGGCCGAGAACCAGACCCTGGCATCGATCACCTTCCAGAACTACTTCCGCATGTACGGCAAGCTGGCCGGCATGACGGGCACGGCCGACACCGAGGCCTATGAGTTCCAGGAGATCTACGGCTTGGAGACGGTGGTCATCCCGCCGAACAAGCCCACGCAGCGCAAAGACGAGCTCGATCGCGTCTACAAGACCAGCCGCGAGCGCTACGAGGCGGTGATCGCCGACATCCGCGAATGCCATGAGCGCGGCCAGCCCGTGCTGGTGGGCACGACCTCGATCGAGAACTCCGAGTTGCTGTCGGACCTGCTCACCAAGGCCGGGCTGCCGCACCAGGTGCTCAACGCCAAGCAGCATGCGAAGGAGGCCGAGATCATCGCCCAGGCCGGGCGCCCGGGCATGATCACGATCGCCACCAACATGGCCGGCCGCGGCACCGACATCGTGCTGGGCGGCAATGTGGACAAGCAGGTGCAGCTCATCGAGGCCGACGAGTCGCTGAGCGAGGCCGAGAAGCGGCAGCGCATCGACAAGCTGCGCGCCGAATGGCAAAGCCTGCACGAGCAGGTCAAGGCGCTGGGGGGGCTGCGCATCATCGCCACCGAACGCCACGAGTCGCGCCGCATCGACAACCAGTTGCGCGGCCGCTCGGGCCGCCAGGGCGACCCCGGCTCCTCGCGCTTTTACCTCTCTCTCGAAGACCCGCTGATGCGCATCTTCGCGGGCGACCGCGTCAAGGCCATCATGGACCGCCTGAAGATGCCCGACGGCGAGGCCATCGAGGCGGGCATCGTCACACGCTCCATCGAAAGCGCGCAGCGCAAGGTCGAGGCACGCAACTTCGACATCCGCAAGCAACTGCTGGAGTACGACGACGTCGCCAACGACCAGCGCAAGGTCATTTACCAGCAGCGCAACGACATCCTGGATGCCACCGACATCAGCGCCCAGATCGCCCACCTGCGAGAAGGCGCGCTGACCGATGTGGTGCGCACCTATGTCCCGGCCGACAGCGTCGAGGAGCAATGGGACCTGGCGGGGCTGGAGAACACGCTGCGTGACGAGTGGCAGCTCGACGTCGACCTGCGCCAGTGGGTCGAGTCCAGCGAGGCGGTGTCCGATGAGGACATCGTCGAGCGTGTGGTGCAGGCCGGCCACGCAGCCTACCAGGCCAAGGTGGAGCGCGTGGGCAAGGAGCAGTTCGCGCAGTTCGAGCGCATGGTGCTGTTGCAGTCCCTTGACACCCATTGGCGCGAGCACCTGGCGGCACTGGACTACCTGCGTCAGGGCATCCATCTGCGCGGCTATGCGCAGAAGAACCCCAAGCAGGAGTACAAGCGCGAAGCCTTCGAGCTCTTCGCGCAACTGCTCGATGTGGTGAGGATGGAGGTCACGCGCATCTTGCTGACGGTGCGCATCCAGACCCAGGAGCAGGTGGCCCAGGCGGCCGAAGCCATCGGGGACAAGGCCGAGCACATCAGCAACGTGACCTACACCCACCCCAACGAGGATGGCACGGTGGCCAGCGAGACCGACCCGCGCACCGCCGCCGTCCAGGTGCCCAAGGTGGGCCGCAACGACCCCTGCCCCTGCGGCAGCGGCAAGAAATACAAGCACTGCCACGGCAAGTTGAACTGAGGTCGAACATGCCTGTGAACCTGCAAGCTCCCGATCCCCGGACTCTGCACCCGGTGCCCGGTGTGCGCATCGGCATCGCGATGGCCGGCGTGCGCAAAGCCCAGCGCAAGGATCTGTGCGTCTTCGTGCTCGACGAGGGGGCGGCGGTGGCCGGGGTCTTCACGCGCAATCGCTTCTGCGCGGCGCCGGTGCAGGTGGCCCGTGAGCATCTGGCCGCCGGGCAGGGCATCCGGGCCCTCGTGATCAACACCGGCAACGCCAATGCGGGCACGGGCGAGGAGGGCCTGGCCCGTGCCCGCACCACCTGCGAGGCCCTGGCCGGCCATCTCGGCGTGAGCCCCACGCAGGTGTTGCCGTTTTCCACCGGCGTGATCATGGAGCCGCTGCCGGTGGAGCGCATCGTGGCCGGCCTGCCCACGGCCCTGGCCGATCTGAAGGCCGACCATTGGGCGGATGCGGCGCAGGCCATCATGACGACCGACACGGTGCCCAAGGCCGTTTCGCGCCAGGTGAGCATCGGTGGCCAAACGGTCACGATCACCGGCATCAGTAAAGGCGCGGGCATGATCCGGCCCAACATGGCCACGATGCTGGGCTTCCTGGCCACCGATGCGAACATCGATCCGGGCTTGCTGCCCGCCCTGGTGCGCGAGGCGGCCGACCAGTCCTTCAACCGCATCACCATTGACGGCGACACCTCCACCAACGATGCCTTCGTGGTCATCGCCACGCGCCAGGCGCGCCATGCCTCGATCACCCAGCTCGAATCGCCCGAAGGGGCCGTGCTGCGCGAGGCCGTGATCGGCGTGGCGCAGCAACTGGCCCAGGCCATCGTGCGCGATGGCGAAGGGGCCACCAAATTCATCACCGTGCGTGTGGAAGGCGGCGCCACGAAAGACGAGTGCCGCAAGGTGGCCTACGCCATCGCCCACTCACCGCTGGTGAAGACGGCCTTCTACGCCAGCGATCCCAACCTGGGCCGCATCCTGGCCGCGGTGGGCTATGCAGGCATCGAGGACCTCGATCAGACGACGATCGACCTCTACCTCGACGACGTGCATGTGGCCCACCGGGGCGGCCGCCATCCGCAGTACCGGGAGGAGGATGGCCAGCGCGTGATGAAGCGCTCTGAAATCACCGTGAGGGTGCTGCTGGGCCGTGGCCAGGCCCATGCCACGGTGTGGACCTGCGATTTCTCGCACGACTACGTCAGCATCAACGCCGACTATCGAAGCTGAGCCGACCCCAGGTGGCGCTCCAGGCGATCGAGCGTGAGCTGCAGCGAGGTCATCGCCCGGGCACTGCGCTCGCGTCGGCCGGCCGCCTTCACGTCCAGCAGTGTGCGTGAGGTGTCGGCCAGCACGGCGGTATCCAGCGTGATCCCGTGGCGGGCCAGGCGCGGTGCCAGCTCGTCCATGCGCGCGCGCAGCGCCTGGCGGGTGCTTTGGTAGGCGTGCTCGGCCAGGCGGCGGCGCTGGGCATAGCTGAAAGTGTTGGCCAGAAACATCTCGGCATCGTGCGCTTCGGGCTCGAAGAGCACGATGTCGGTGTGCGGATAGGCCCGCTCGTAGCTGCGCAGCCCCAGCTCCAGCCGGGAGTGGATCATCGAGCGGAAGGTCTGGGACAGCACCACCGGCAGGCCACCATCGGCGATGCGTGGGATGCGATGCGCGCTGCGTTCCTCGCCCTCGCGTGCCTCGAAAGGCACCAGCGGATTCAGGCAGATCAACAGGTCCAGGCCTTGCTCCAGCAGCACCGAGGCGTGCACCGTCTTCTTCAGCGCCCCATCCACATAGTGGCGGCCGTCGATCTCCACCGGCGGGAAGAGCCCGGGCAGGGCGGCACTGGCCTGCACGGCCCGCGAGATGGGCACATGATCCCAGCCCGGCTGGCCGAAGGGCGCGGCCGATCCGCTGTCCAGGTCGGTGGCCACCAGCACGAGCTTGCGGCCCAGGGTGCGGAAATCATTGCTGCGGCCGGGAGCGGAGAAGAGCTCGGCCAGCCGGGTGTGGATCTGCTCGTTCGAGAACAGGCCCGTGGGCAAGGCACGCCCCAGGCGCTCGACGGCCCCCATCAGCGAACGCCGCCCGAAGGTGTAGTGCCAGGCGGCCGACCCCAGCAGCCCCGGCAGGGCGGCAGCGCGCTGCACGAACTCGCCCACGGCCGGACGCACCAGCAGCGAGGGCTCGAAGACCTCGCGGGCCGGCCCCAGGTTCTCGATGAACGCGCGGCACAGCTCGCGCGGCGTGTAGCCGTTGGCCAGACCCGCGGCGATGAAGCCGCCGGCCGAGACGCCCACATAGCCCTCGCACTGCGTCAGCGATAGGCCTTGCAGCGCCTCGTCGAGCGCGCACAGGGCGCCGATCTCGTAGATCGCCCCCAACGGGCCGCCACCGGCCAGCGCCAGGCCGATGCGTGCCCGGGCGGTGCGGCCGGTCATCCTCAGGCAGCGGCCTTGCGGGCCGGGGCCCGCTTGGCGGCCGCCTTCTTGGCCGCCGCTGCCGTCTTGCGGGGGGCCTTGGCGGCACCGCCGGCCGGCTTGGCCGAGGTCTTGGACAACTTGGCCACGGCCTGGCTGAGCGCATCGATGCGCGCGATCAGGGCATCGACATCTTTGTGGCTGGGCACGCCCAGCTTGTTCAGCGCGCGCGAGACGCGCTCCTCGAAGATGGCTTCGAGCTTGTCCCAGTGCTGGCCGGCGCGGCCGGTGATCTCGCCGGCCATCGCGCTCATCCTGCCGGTGACCTCGCCGATCTTGTCCTCGGCCACGGCCTGGGTCTTGCGCTGCAGGGACACCCCTTCCTTGACCAGAGCCTCGAAGACCTTGCCGCCTTCGGCCTGGGCCTTGGAGAACGCCCCCAGGCCGGCCAGCCAGATCTGCTGCGCCGATTCGCGCACGGTGGCCGCGAGCTGGGAATCGAGCAGGCCGGCGGGGGAGGTGGCCTTCTTCTCGGCCATCTTCTGCAGTTTCTTGACCATGGGGGTTCCTTCCAGGTTGCGTGGAGACAGGGGCACTATAGGGGGGGCACCCTAGGCGCGACAGCCTAATTCTCTAGTGAGGCGCCTCTATGGCGACCCTGGGGAAAGCGCGCAGCGCCGGCGCGGCGGTGCTCGTGAAGAATCGGGGCCATTCGTCTCCAGGAGGGCTGTCATGCGGTATTTCGTCACCGGTGCCACCGGTTTCATCGGCAAACGTCTGGTCAAGAAGCTGCTCGAGCGCCGCGGAGCGGTCGTGTATTTCCTGCTGCGCCAGGAAAGCCAGGCCAAGGTGCCGGAGCTGCTGGCGTACTGGGGCGTGAGCAAGGCGCGCGCGATCCCTGTGCACGGCGATCTCACCCAGCGCCGGCTTGGTGTGGCGGCCGAGGATGTGAAGGCCTTGAAAGGCCAGATCGACCACTTCTACCACCTGGCGGCCGTTTACGACCTGGCCGCCGCCTCCGACACCCAGGTGGCCGTGAACGTCGATGGCACTCGGCACACGGTGGAGTTTGCCAAGGCCATCGAGGCGGCGCACTTCCATCACGTGTCCTCGATCGCGGCCGCGGGGCTGTACGAGGGTGTGTTTCGCGAAGACATGTTCGAGGAGGCCGAAAACCTCGACCATCCCTACTTCCACACCAAGCACGAGAGCGAGAAGCTCGTGCGCAAGGAGTGCAAGCTGCCCTGGACGGTGTACCGGCCGGCGATGGTGGTGGGCGACTCGCGCACCGGGGAGATGGACAAGATCGACGGGCCCTACTATTTCTTCAAGCTCATCCAGCGCCTGCGCCAGCTCCTGCCACCGTGGATGCCGATGGTGGGCCTCGAAGGGGGGCGCGTGAACATCGTGCCGGTGGACTTCGTGGTCGATGCCATCGATCACATCAGCCACGCCAAGACCCCGTTGGCCGGCAAGTGCTTTCACCTGGTCGACCCCAAGGGCTACCGCGTGGGCGATGTGCTGGACATCTTCAGCAAGGCCGCGCATGCGCCCAAGATGAATGTCTTCGTCAATGCCGCCTTGCTCGGCTTCATTCCAAAGGGGGTCAAGAAGAGCCTGATGGCATTGGCCCCGGTGCGCCGCGTGCGCAACGCCGTGATGAAGGACCTGGGCCTGCCCGAGGACATCCTGACCTTTGTCAACTATCCCACGCGCTTCGACTGCCGCGAGACGCTGGCCGTGCTCAAGGGCAGCGGCATTGCCTGCCCCAACCTGCACGACTACGCCTGGCGCCTGTGGGACTACTGGGAGCGTCACCTCGACCCCGACCTGTTCATCGACCGTTCGCTCAAGGGGGCCGTGGCCGGCAAGGTGGTGCTGGTGACGGGCGGCTCCTCGGGCATCGGCCTGGCGGCGGCCAAGAAGTTCGCCGAGGCCGGTGCGATCACGGTGATCTGCGCACGAGATGAGGCCAAGCTGGCGCAGGCCCGGCAGGAGATCCTGGAGGCTGCCGGGGCCGATGCGCAGGTGCACGCGTACTCGGCCGACATCGCCGACGAGGCGAGCTGTGCTGCCCTGGTGGCCTGGCTCAACGACGAGTTCGGCGGCGTGGACGTGCTGATCAACAACGCGGGCCGCTCGATCCGCCGCGCCATCGAGAACAGCTACGACCGCTTCCACGATTTCGAGCGCACCATGCAGCTCAACTACTTCGGCTGCCTGCGCGTGACCATGGGTTTGTTGCCGGGCATGGTGGCCAAGAAGAAGGGCCACGTGGTCAACATCAGCTCGATCGGTGTGTTGACCAATGCGCCGCGCTTTTCGGCCTATGTGGCCAGCAAGGCGGCGCTGGACGCCTGGACGCGCTGCGCGGCCAGCGAGTTCGCCGATGTGGGCGTGAGCTTCACGACGATCAACATGCCGCTGGTGCGCACGCCGATGATCGCGCCGACCAAGATCTACAACAACGTGCCCACGCTCTCGCCCGAGGAGGCTGCCGAGATGATCGCCCAGGCCGTGGTCGACAAGCCGGTGCGCATCGCCACCCGCCTGGGCATCCTGGGCCAGGTGCTGCATGCCCTGGTGCCACGCGTGGCGCAGATCATCATGAACACCAGCTTCCGCATGTTCCCCGACAGTGAGGCCGCCAAGGGGGACAAAGGGGGCAAGCCCCAGCTCTCGGCCGAGGCGATCGCGCTGCAACAGATGATGCGAGGCATCCATTTCTGACGCGGCTGCCGAAGATGTAACGAGGGCGGGCACCGGTTGGTGGCGGTTGGGATCAGAAGGGTTGCGAATGCCGCGAGCTTGTTCGCAAATGTTGTCAACGCCGTCCATCTTGCCGGGTTCCATGCTCTGGCGGGGGAGTTGATCGGCGGCGCCGCGCTTGCGTACCATCCGGGGCCTTGCTTCGCACGACGGCCCGATGACGAACGACACCTCCCACCCGGCCGCCCTGGCCGCCGGCGCCAGCGCGCACTGGGCGCAACGCAGCCTCACGCAGGTCTGGCATCCCTGCACGCCGATCCAGCGCCTGGCCGCCAGTGCGCCCCTGCCCCTGGTGCGTGGTCAGGGCCCATGGCTGTTCGACCCGGACGGGCGGCGCTACTTCGACGCGATCAGCTCGTGGTGGGTGAATCTCTTCGGTCATGCCGACGCGCGCATCGGGGCGGCCGTGAAGGACCAGCTCGACCGCCTGCCCCACGTGATGCTGGCCGGCTGCACGCACGAGAGCGCGGTGCTGCTGGCCGAGCGTCTGTCGCAGCGCACCGGCGGCGTGCTGGGGCATGCGTTCTACGCCAGCGACGGGGCCAGCGCGGTGGAGATTGCACTGAAGATGAGCTTTCACAGCTGGCGCAACCGTGGACGCGCGGCCAAGCGCGAGTTCGTCTGCCTGCGCGGTGGCTACCACGGTGAGACCCTGGGGGCGCTGGCCGTGACCGACGTGAGGGTGTTCCGCGACGCCTACGACCCGCTGCTGCTGCGCACCCACCAGGTGATGTCGCCCGATGCGCGCCAGGCCCGGCCCGGCGAGACGGCGGTCGAGGTGGCGCAGCGTGCGCTGGCGCAGATGCAGGCGCTGATGGAGTCCCGCCACGAGCACCTGGCGGCGGTCATCGTCGAGCCGCTGGTGCAGGGGGCGGCCGGCATGGCCATGCACGATGCGGCCTATCTGCGCGGCCTGCGCGCCTTGTGCGACCGCTACGAGGTGCACCTGATCGCCGATGAGATCGCGGTGGGCTGCGGGCGCACCGGCACCTTCTTTGCGTGCGAACAGGCCACCGCAGCGGGCGACGCGCCGGTGTGGCCGGATCTGCTGTGCCTGTCCAAGGGCATCAGCGGCGGCTACCTGCCTTTGTCGCTGGTGATGGTGCGCGAGCCCCTCTATGCCGCCTTCCTGGACGAGCGCAGCGAGCGCGCCTTCTTGCATTCGCATTCCTACACGGGCAATCCGCTGGCGTGTCGCGCCGCGCTGGCCGTGCTCGACCGCTTCGACCAGGAGCCGGTGCTCGAGCGCAACCGCGTGGCGGCCGATCGCCTGGCCGCGGGGCTGGCCCCGCTGGTCGGGGATCCGCGCATCGAGCATCTGAGACGCTGCGGCACCATCCATGCCTTCGACGTGAAGGCCGAATACGCCCGCGCCGACTTTGCCGAGCGCTTTCATCGGGAGGGTCTGGCACAGGAACTGCTGATCCGTCCGATCGGCCGCAGTGTGTACCTCATGCCGCCCTATGTGCTCGACGAGGCGCTGGCCGACTGGCTCGCGCAGCGCGTGCGCGCAACGCTGGACGCCGTGGTGCCCGGAGCCGCCCATGCTGCTTGACCACCTGCGTGCACAACTGGCCGAGCGGCAGGCGCAGGCCCTGCAGCGCCGGCGTCGCACGGCCCACTCGCCCTGCCAGCCCCGTCAGGTGCTGGCCGCCGACGGCGCTGCGCCGCGCGAGCTGCTGAGTTTTTGCAGCAACGACTACCTGGGACTGGCCGCCCACCCGGTGCTGCGCGAGGCCTTGGCCGAAGGTGCGGCCCGTTTCGGCGCCGGCAGCGGCGCCTCGCACCTGATCAACGGCCACAGCCTGGCCCATGCACGGCTGGAAGCCCAACTGGCCGAGATCCTGTCACCCCATTGGCCCGAGCTGGCGGTGCTGAGCTTTTGCACCGGCTACATGGCCAATCTGGCGGTGCTGACAGCGCTGGGGCAGGCACAGGCCACACTGCTGTGCGAGACCCTCAACCACGCCTCGCTGATCGACGGGGCGCGCCTGGCCCGCGCGACGGTGGTGAAATACCCGCACAACGACGTGGCGGCGCTGGAGGCGCTGCTGGTGCGCTGCGCCACACCGCTGCGGCTGATCGTCACCGATGCGGTCTTCAGCATGGACGGCGACCTCGCTCCGCTGGACGCGCTGCTGGCCCTGGCCGAGCGCCATGACGCCTGGCTGATCGTGGACGATGCCCATGGCTTTGGCGTGCTGGGGCCCACGGGGCGTGGCAGCCTGGAGCACTTCGGCCTGCGCAGCCGCCGCGTCGTCTACATCGGCACCCTGGGCAAGGCCGCGGGCGTGGCCGGGGCCTTCGTGGCGGCGCATCCCACCGTGATCGACTGGCTGGTGCAAAGCGCGCGCAGCTACATTTACACGACCGCCTCACCCCCGGCCGTGGCCCATGCGGTCAGCGCCAGCTTGGGCCTGGTGTTCGGCGACGAGGGCGCGCGCCGGCGTGCCGCCTTGCGCGAGCGCATCGCGCAGTGGCGCCGCGGCCTCGCCGGCGGCCTGCCGGCGGCCTGGCACTTGGCGCCCTCGTCCACCGGCATCCAGCCGCTGATCGTCGGCGACAACGAGACGGCGCTGACCCTGTCGGCCGCCTTGGAAGCCCGCGGCCTGTGGGTGCCGGCCATCCGCCCCCCCACGGTGCCGGTGGGCACCGCCCGCTTGCGCGTGGCCCTCAGCGCCGCCCACACGGCCGAGGACGTGGACCGCCTGGTCGAGGCGATCCGTGCCGCGGCGGCCGTCCCCGGAGAGCGCTCATGATTCCGTTACAGGGTTGGTTCGTCACCGGCACCGACACCGAGATCGGCAAGACCACCGTCAGTGCCGGTCTGTTGCAGGCCCTGGGCCGCCGCGGCTGGCGTGTGGCCGGCTACAAGCCGGTGGCCGCCGGCACCGAATGGCGCGGGGGCCGGCGCGTCAACGACGACATCGAGCGCCTGCGGGCCGCGGCCAATGTGCCGCTGGCCGCCGAGGAGGTCTGCGCCTGCCTGCTCGATGCCGCCTGTGCCCCGCACCTGGCGGCGCGCGAGGCCGGTGTGACGATCTCGCTGGAGGCGTTGCTGGCGGGCGCGCAGCGCCTGGCCGGCCGGGTGGACCGGCTCATCGTCGAAGGCGTGGGCGGCTTCCTCGTGCCGCTGGACGAGCGGCTCGACACGGCCGACCTGGCCGTGCGCCTGGGCCTGCCCGTGATCCTGGTGGTGGGGCTGCGCCTGGGCTGCCTCAACCATGCCTTGCTCACCGCCGAGGCCGTGCGTGCCCGAGGCCTGCGGCTGGCCGGCTGGGTGGGCAACGCAGTGGACCCCCGCATGCCCTGGCGCGAGGCCAATGTCGAGACCCTGCGCGAGCGTCTGGCCCGTTACTTCGAAGCGCCCTGTCTGGGGGTGGTCCCTCCGCTGCACGAGCCCGATGCCGCCGCGGTGGCCCCCCATCTGGACCTGTCGGTCCTGGGGCCGTGGTGAGCCGCGTTCAGCGTTTCTCGATCGCGGTGACGGTGTAGGTGCCGCCGACCTTGGCGGCCTGGAAGCTCACCTTGTCGCCCACCTGCACCTTGTCGAGCAGGCTGGGCGGTTCGGCGCGGAAGACCATGGTCATCGGCGGCATGTCCAGGCTCTTGATCTCGCCGTGCTTGATGGTGATCTTGCCGGCGGCCTTGTCGATCTTGCGCACCTCGCCTTCGGCTGCCTGGGCCAGGGCGAGGGTGCTTGCCGCAGCCAGGGCGATCGCGCCGAGCCATCGTTTCATGTGGGGCCTTTCCTCATTCAAGTGCGTGTGCCGGCAAGGGCCGGGTAGTGCTGATAGACGCGGCCCTTGCGGTCGCGGCCGACGAGGATCACATCGTAGGCGTCGCGGCGGTCACCGACTTCCATGCCCGGCGAGCCCACCGGCATGCCCGGCACGGCCAGCCCGATCGCGGCAGGGCGCTCGGCCAGCAGGCGGCGGATCTCGCGTGCCGGCACATGGCCTTCGAGCACATAGCCTTGCACGACGGCGGTGTGACAGGAGCCGAACTCATCGGGCATGCCCAGCTTCTCGCGGTATTCGGCCGGGCCACGCACGTTGTTCACCTTGACCTGGAAGCCATGGGCCTGCAGGTGCTCGACCCAGGCGCCGCAGCAGCCGCAGCTCTCGGACTTCCAGACTTCGACCAGCGGCTGGCGGGCGGCGCTGACCAGGGCCGGGGCGGCGGCGGTGCCGGCCAGGGCGCTCGCCCAGGCCAGCCACCGGCGGCGTGACATCGACAAAGACATGAGATGGATCTCTTTCCAACGATGGATCAAACCGGTTCCGGTTTCCCGGGGCGCTGGCCTGTGCCGTCGGAGCGGTGCAAGCTTGGAGTTTGGGGCGCGCGCCTCGGTTCCCTGCGCCGTTCGCACATCGAACGAAAACGGTGCCGGTCTGCACACGCCATGATGCCTGTGTTTGCATCTCCCGTCCCTCGCCCGGGAACAAGGGGCGGTGCGTGCAGCCGCGACGTGCTGCGCCGCACCAGCCGCCCTAGAATCCGGGCATCGTCCGGCGGCCCCTCACCGTCCGTTCCCGAAGCGTCCCGGAGTCTCCCCCGCATGAACACCCCTGCTGCGGCCCCAGCGGCCCCCCACGACCTGCAACACATCGCCCCGCGCGACCAGGCCGAGATCCTGGCCCAGGCCTTGCCCTACATCCGCAAGTTCCATGGCAAGACCATCGTCATCAAGTACGGTGGCAATGCCATGACCGACCCGGCGCTGCAACAGGACTTCGCCGAGGACGTGGTGCTGCTCAAGCTCGTGGGCATGAACCCGGTGGTGGTGCACGGCGGAGGGCCCCAGATCGACGAAGCCCTGGCCAAGATCGGCAAGAAGGGCACCTTCATCCAGGGCATGCGCGTGACCGATGAAGAGACCATGGAAGTGGTCGAATGGGTGCTGGCCGGCCAGGTGCAACAAGACATCGTCGGCCTGATCAACGCTGCCGGCGGCAAGGCTGTGGGCTTGACGGGGCGTGACGGCGGGCTGATCCGCGCACGCAAGCTGCGCATGAAGGACAAGACCGACCCGACCAAGGAACACGACGTGGGCCAGGTGGGCGACATCGTTGCGATCGACCCGAGCGTGGTGAAGGCCCTGCAGGACGACCAGTTCATCCCGGTCATCTCGCCGCTGGGCTTTGGCGAGCACAACGAGAACTACAACATCAACGCCGACGTGGTGGCCGGCAAGCTGGCCGAGGTGCTCAAGGCCGAGAAGCTGATGCTGCTGACCAACACCCCGGGTGTGCTCGACAAGAACGGTAATTTGCTCACGGACCTGACCGCACGCGAGATCGATGAGCTGTTCGCCGACGGCACCATCTCGGGCGGCATGCTGCCCAAGATCGCCTCCGCGCTGGACGCGGCCAAGAGCGGCGTGAACGCCGTGCACATCATCGACGGCCGCGTGCCGCATGCGATGCTGCTGGAGGTCCTCACCGAACAGGCCTTCGGCACGATGATCCGCTCGCACTGAGCCGCGCCAGCGCATGAAGCGCCGCAGCGTCTGGCTGTTCGACCTGGACAACACGCTGCACGATGCCTCCCGGGCGGTGTTCCGTCATCTCGACGGCTCGATGACGGAGTACATCGCCCGCGAGCTGAGGGTGCCGCACGAGCAGGCCGATGCCCTGCGGCGCGACTACTGGCGGCGCTACGGCGCCACGCTGCTCGGCCTGATCCATCACCATGGCATCCGCCCCGCGCACTTTCTGGAGCACACGCACGCGCTGCCCGGGCTGGAGGCGCGGGTCTTCACGCATGCCCATGACAGGGCCGCGCTCCAGCGCCTGGGTGGGCGCAAGTATGTGCTGACCAACGCCCCGCGGGGCTACGCGCGGCGGGTGCTGGGGGCGCTGGGCCTGGAGACGGTCTTCGACGGGATCATCCCCATCGAGGCCCTGCGCATGTTCGGCCGCTGGCGGCCCAAGCCCGACGCACGCATGCTGCGCCATGTGGCGGTGCGCTTGAAGGTGCCACCCAGTCGCTGCATCCTGGTCGAAGACACCTTGGCCCATCAAAAGGCCGCCCGCGCCCTGGGCATGCGCACGGTGTGGATGCAGCGATATCTGCGACACAATGCACACGGCCCGGAAGTTGGTGTTTACCTGCGCCGCAAGCCCGTTTACGTGTGTGCGAGAATCCGCTCGCTACAAAAGTTACATTCTCTGCACGCACCGTGATGGCCGAGCCTTCCGTCCCTGCCGAGCCGACGTCTCCCGCCGCCGAGGCCGCTGGCGAGGCGGCGTCACGCAAGCGGCCCAAGCCCGGCGAGCGCCGGGTGCAGATCCTGCAGACACTGGCGGCCATGCTCGAACAGCCCGGGGCCGAGCGCATCACCACCGCGGCCCTGGCGGCGCGGCTGGCGGTGAGCGAGGCGGCCTTGTACCGCCATTTCGCCAGCAAGGCCCAGATGTTCGAGGGCCTGATCGAGTTCATCGAGCACAGCGTCTTCACGCTGATCAACCAGATCACCGAGCGCGAGGGCGCCGGCCAGGCCCAGGCGCACAAGATCGTCGCCGTGGTGCTGCAGTTTGCCGAGAAGAACCCGGGCATGACGCGCGTGATGGTGGGCGATGCCCTGGTGTTCGAGAACGAGCGCCTGCTGGTGCGCATGAACCAGTTCTTCGACCGCATCGAGGCCCAGTTGCGACAAAGCCTGCGCCAGGCGGCCGAGGCCAATGGCTCGATCACACCCTCGGTCGATGCCCAGGCGCAGGCCTCGGTGTTGACGGGCTTCGTCGTGGGGCGGCTGCACCGCTACGCCCGCTCGGGCTTCAAGCGCACACCCACCGAGTTCCTCGACGCCAGCCTGCGTCTGCTGTCGGCCTGAGCGTTGCGGCTCGGCCATGCTGAGCATCACCTTGGCCGGCGAGCAGGCCGTCTTGCTGCCTGACAAGGCCCTGTGGCTGCCCGCACACGCCAGCTTGCTGGTGGCCGATGTGCACCTGGGCAAGGCGGCGAGCTTTCGCCGTCAGGGGGTGCCGGTGCCGCGCGGCAGCAGCCGTGCGGCCCTGCAGGGCCTGAGCGTCCTGATCGAACGCCTGAGGCCTCGTCGCTTGGTCTTCCTGGGCGATTTCCTGCATGCCGCGCAGGCCCACAATCCCGCCACCTTGCAGGCCCTGTGGAGCTGGCGGCAGCAGCATCCCGAACTGGACCTCGTGCTGGTGCGCGGCAACCACGACGACCGGGCGGGCGACCCGCCTGCCGGGCTGCGTATGTGCTGCGTGGACGAACCCTGGCCCCTGGGGCCTTGGGCCCTGTGTCATCACCCGGTGCCGCAGCCTCAGGCCTATGTGCTGGCCGGGCATTGGCATCCTTGCGTGAGCCTGCAGGGCCGGGCGCATGACCGCCTGCGGCTGCCTTGCTTCTGGTTTGGCGCGCAGGTGGGGGTGCTGCCAGCCTTTGGGCACTTCACCGGCATGCATCCGATCGCGCCGGTTGCCGGCGACCAGGTGTATGCCGTGGCCGAGGACCTGGTCATGAACGTGCCTGTGGCGGCGTGAGCGCACCGCTACACTGGCGCGTCGACGAGTCCTTGCCGTGTGCGCATCTGTGTCCATGTCTGCCGCCCTCGATACCCTGTTGCTGCGCGCCGAAGCCGTGTTGGCTCGGCTGGAGAAAATGCTGCCCCAAGAGACCCTGACCGAACCCGACTGGTCGGCCTCCATCGCGTTCCGTTACCGCCGGCGCGGCCCGGTGGGTCGGCTCGAGCCGGTGCGTCACGTGTCGACCATCCGCCTGTCGGACCTGTGCGAGGTCGATGCGCAGAAAGAGCGCCTGCTGCGCAACACCGCGCAATTCGTTGCGGGCCGACAGGCCAACAACGTGTTGCTCACCGGGGCGCGAGGCACCGGCAAGTCCTCGCTGGTCAAGGCCTGCCTGAACGAGTTTGCCGGCCAGGGCCTTCGGCTCATCGAGGTGGACAAGGCCGACCTCGTGGACCTGCCCGACCTCATCGACCTGGTGGCCGATCGCCCAGAGCGTTTCATCGTCTTTTGCGACGACTTGAGCTTCGATGAGGGCGAACTCGGCTACAAGGAGCTCAAATCCATCCTCGACGGCTCCGTGGCCGCGGCCACACCGAACGTGCTGATCTATGCGACCAGCAACCGCCGCCACCTGTTGCCCGAGTACATGAAGGAGAACCTCACCTACACCCACACCGAGGACGGCGAGGTCCATCCGGGCGAGGTGGTGGAGGAGAAGATCTCCCTGTCCGAGCGCTTCGGCCTGTGGATCAGTTTCTATCCCTTCAGCCAGGCCGAGTACCTGGGCATCGTGGCCCAGTGGCTGCGCAGCTTCGGCGTGGACGAGCCGGCCATCGAGGCCGCGCGTCAGGAGTCGCTGGTGTGGGCCTTGGAGCGCGGCTCGCGTTCGGGCCGCGTGGCCTACCAGTTCGCACGAGACTATTGCGGCCGTGTGGGCCTTCACCCGGCATGAGAACGCCCATCGACGTGGCCGTGGGGGTGCTGGTCGAGCGCACGCCGGCAGGAGAGGGCCGCTTCCTGCTCACCTCGCGTCCACAGGGCAAGGTCTATGCGGGCTATTGGGAGTTCCCGGGGGGCAAGCTCGAGGTCGGCGAGTCGGTGGAGCAGGCGCTGCGTCGCGAGTTGCATGAGGAACTGGGCATCACCATCGGGGCCGTGCATCCGTGGAAGGTCGAGCTGGTCGACTACCCGCATGCCCTGGTGCGCCTGCATTTCTGCAAGGTCTACGACTGGAGCGGCGAATTCGAGATGCGCGAAGGCCAGTCCATGGCCTGGCAGGATCTGCCGGTGCAGGTGCAGCCGGTGCTGCCGGGCACGGTGCCGGTGCTGCAGTGGTTTGCGGCCGAGCGGGGATTCGAAGGCGCGACCCACGCCGCCTGACCCAGGGCCCAGCCGCCCGAAGCCGGGCCGTCTCCCCGTGGGGGGCGAGCCCCGGGGCCAAGGGATGAGCGGGCGTCAGTGCACCGGCGGTGTGGCCTGTGGGTCTTCGGCGTCGGTGCTGTCCGGCGGGGCGGGCACGCGGTAGCTCTCGCTGGCCCAGGCCCCGAAATCCAGGTTCTTGCAGCGTTCGCTGCAGAAGGGGCGGTGCGGGTTCTCGGGCGCATACAGGCTTGGCCCGCCACAGGCCGGGCAGCGCACGGTGCGGGGTTTGGGCGGGGCTGAACTCATCCGGTACACAAGGTCAGTTCGAAACCCAGGTCCTCGGCGGCTGGCCGCAACCGCCCTTCCTCGTCCTGGCGCATGAAGCGGATCGACACCATCAGCCGGTGGCCGCTGATCTCGGGCACGAGACCGGTGGACGGATCCAGGCGGACACGCATGAGCTGGTAGCTGCGCCCGGCGGGCAGGCTCTGCTGGTACTGGCCCGCCGTGGCCATCACCTTGTGGGGCACGCCCGACTCGCGCAGCAGGCCCAGCAGCACGCGCAAGGCCTCGGCCAGCGGCATCAGCGTGCCCACCCAGCGCTGCAGGTCGGCTTGCCGCCGCACGGCGGGCAGCTTCTGCCAGGCGTAGTAGGCGGGCAGGTCGAACTCGCAGGTGCCACCCGGGATGCTGATGCGGCTGCGCACACTCATCAGCCACTCGTTGCCCGTGAGCGCATGGCCCGCCTTGCCGGGCAACTGGTTGAGCTGGACGAAGGCGTGGTCGATGCGGCCGACCACCTCGTCCAGGGCCTGCTCGGAGATCGAGGGATTGCCGCGGTAGCCGTTGAGGACGGTCTTTTGGCGCTCCAGATCCTTGAGCAGGTCGGACTTGAGGTCGGCCCGGGAGGCCACGTCCATGATCTCGAACAGGGTGGCCAGGGCGAAATGATGATCGACGGCCGCTTCACGCACCATCAGCTGGCCCAGCCGGTCGAACAGGTGTTCGAGCCGCAGCATGGTGCGGATGCTCTCGTTGAAGGGGTATTCGTAGAGGATCAAGGCAAGCGGCACGATGCAAGGGGATGCCGGGCATTGTTCCATACCCCGGCAGGGTGGACCACCGGTGCGCGGTCCAAGACCCCGTCTGCCGGTCGGCGACCGCTTGTCCCCCGCGCCAAGCAGTCGCTCAAGCCGATGGCCCTGGCGCCGCTTGCGCAGCGGGATGCCACAGGGCCCACAGCGCCTCCAATGTGGCATGCAGGCCGGCCAGCGTGTCGGTGTCGTTGGCCACGATGATGTCGGCGGCCGCCAGGCGCTGCGACCGCGAGGCCTGCTGGGCAATGATGGCTTGCACGGCCTGCTCGGTCAGTCCCGAGCGCCGCATCACGCGCTCCACCTGGCGCTCGGGCGAGCAGTCGACCACGAGCACCTGGTCCACCCGCGTGCGCCAGATGCGCGACTCGACGAGCAGGGGCACGTCGAAGACCAGCATCTGGCCCGGCCGGGCCTGGGCCGCCTGACGCGCCGCTTCCGCGCCGATCAAGGGGTGCAGGATGGCTTCCAGTTGCGCCTTGCGCAGTGGATCGCGGAAGACGAGCTCGCGCATGAACTCGCGGTCCAGGGCGCCGTCGGCGGTGATGGCCGCCTCGCCGAAGGCCTCGCGGATCGGCGCGATGCCGGCCCCGCCGGGCTGTGTGAGCTGGCGCGAGATGGCGTCGGTGTCGACCAGATGGGCTCCGCGCTCGCGCAGCCAGGCCGCCACCGTGCTCTTGCCGCTGCCGATGCCGCCGGTCAGGCCCAGCCGCAAGGGGCGGGGTAGCCACGGACCGTCCATGGACTTCAGGCCCAGCCCATCCAGCCGAGCACGGTGTCGGCGCCCACGAAGTAGACCAGCACGCCGGCGCCGGCCAGGAAAGGGCCGAAGGGCACATAACGGCCTTCGCGCAGTCGGCTGGCGAGCTTCATCCCGATGCCCACGATGGCACCGATCAGCGAGGCGATCAGCGCGATCGGCAGCAGGGTGTTCCAGCCCAGCCAGGCGCCCAGTGCGGCCAGCAGTTTGAAGTCGCCGAAGCCCATGCCTTCCTTGCCGGTGGTCAGCTTGAAGAGCCAGTAGACGGACCACAGCGCCAAATAGCCCGCCACGGCGCCCCACAGGGCGGTGGACAGCGGGATCGTCCAGCCCAGTGCCGCGGCGATCAGGCCGCCCCACAGCAGGGGCTGCGTGAGCTGGTCGGGCAGCAAGGTGGTGTCCCAGTCGATGAAGGTGAGGGCCACCAAGGTGGCCATCACGGCGCACCAGGCCAGGGCCACGGGCTGCGGCCCCAGTTTCCAGGCCACGCCGGCGAACAGGGCGGCCGTCAGCAGCTCGACACCGGGATAGCGCCAGGAGATCGGGGCTTTGCAGGCCGAGCAGCGAGCGCGCAGCACGATCCAGCTGATGACGGGAACGTTCTCGTACCAGCGGATGTGGTGGCCACACTGGGGGCAGCGCGAACGTGGCCGCAGCAGGCTGAGCGGCTCGCCGTCGTCGGGCAGGGGCTGCTCCAGCAGTTCGGCACTGTCGCGTCGCCATTGCCGCTCCAGCATGAGGGGCAGGCGGTGGATGACCACGTTGAGGAAGCTGCCGACGCACAGGCCCAGCACGGCCAGGGCGGCCGGAGAAAGCCACCAGGCAAGCACTTCAGGGGACATCGAGGTTCTTGCGGTTGTGCTTCAGACCACCTGGCCCAGCTTGAAGATGGGCAGGTACATCGACACCACGATGCCACCGATGATGGTGCCGAGCACCACGATGATCACCGGTTCCATCAGGCTCGACAGCCCCTTGACGGCTTCATCGACCTCCTGCTCGAAGAACTCGGCGGCCTTGTTGAGCATGTGGTCCAGCGAGCCGGATTCCTCGCCGATCGCGCACATCTGCAACACCATCACCGGGAAGATGCCGGTGGACTGCATCGCCGTGGTCAGGCTCGTGCCGGTGGAGACGTCCTTCTGGATCTTCTCGGTGGCTTCGGCAAACACGGCGTTGCCCGAGGCCCCGCCCACCGAGTCGAGGGCTTCGACCAGCGGCACGCCGGCGGAGAACATCGTGGCCAGCGTGCGCGTCCAGCGCGCCACGGCCGACTTGTAGACCAGCGGACCGAACAAGGGCACTTTGAGCAGCAGCCGGTCCATGGCTTTTTGCATTTTCTCCGAGCGCTTCCAGCTCTCGAAGAAGAAGTAGGTGCCCCCGATCAGGACACCGAAGATGATGTACCAGTATTGGACGAACAGGTCCGACATCGCCATCACCAGCAACGTGGGGGCCGGCAGGTCCGCCCCGAAGGAGGTGAAGATCTCTCTGAATGCCGGAATGACGAACATCATGATGATGGCCACCACGATGAAGGCCACCACCAGCACGGCCACCGGATAAATCAGGGCCGACTTGATCTTGGCTTTGATGGCCTCGGTCTTTTCCTTGTAGGTGGCCAGACGCTCGAGCAGTGTTTCCAGGATACCGCCGGCCTCGCCGGCCTCGACCAGGTTGCAGTACAGCGCGTCGAAGTACAGCGGATGCTTGCGCAGGGCTGCCGACAGGCTGGTGCCGGTCTCGACGTCCATGCGGATCTCGTTGAGCAGCTTGGCCAGTCGAGGGTTGCTGCTGCCGCGGCCCACGATGTCGAAAGCCTGAAGCAGCGGCACGCCGGCGCGCATCATCGTGGCGAGCTGGCGCGTGAAGATGGCGATGTCCTTGGGCTTGATTGCCTTGCCGCCGCTCATGCGGCGCTTCTTGACCTTGGTGACCAGCACACCCTGGCGGCGCAGGCTGGCGCTGACCATGGCTTCCCCGCCGGCACGCATCTCCCCGCGCACGGCCTTGCCGTTGCGGTCCTTGCCTTCCCATTCGAAGACGAATTCCTGGGTCTTCTTTGCTGCTGCAACTGCCATGGTGCCTCCAGGGCGCAAACCCTGTATCAAAACTTATTCGTTGGTCACGGAGATGACCTCTTCCAGCGTCGTCACCCCGAGCCGTACCTTGTACAGCCCGGCCTGACGCAGGTCCCGCACCCCCTCTTTTTGCGCCTGCGCGGCGATGTCCATCGCCGAGCCGTCGGACAGGATGATGCGTTGGATCTCCTCGGAAATGGGCATCACTTGGTAAATGCCGACGCGCCCTTTGTAGCCATTGTTACAACTCGAGCAGCCCACGGCACGGTAGGGCTTCCAACTGCCGTCGAGTTCTTCTTCCTTGAAGCCGGCTTTGAGCATGGCCTCGCGCGGGTAGACAGCCGGCTGCTTGCAGTTCTCGCACAGGCGCCGCGCCAGGCGTTGGGCGGTGATCAGAATCACGCTGGAGGCGATGTTGAACGGCGCCACGCCCATGTTGCGCAGGCGGGTCAGTGTCGAGGGGGCATCGTTCGTGTGCAGCGTGGACATCACGAGGTGGCCGGTCTGGGCGGCCTTGATCGCGATGTCGGCGGTTTCCAGGTCGCGGATCTCACCGACCATGATCACGTCGGGATCCTGGCGCAGGAACGCTTTGAGCGCCGCTGCAAAGGTCAGCCCAGCCTTGTCGTTGACGTTCACCTGGTTGATGCCCGGCAGGTTGATCTCGGCCGGATCCTCCACGGTCGAAATGTTCACCCCGGGCTGGTTCAGGATGTTCAGGCAGGTGTAGAGCGAAACCGTCTTGCCGCTGCCGGTGGGGCCGGTGACGAGCACCATGCCATAGGGGCGATGGATGGCGGCCAGCAGCCGCTCCTTTTCGGCCTTTTCGTAGCCCAGGGCCTCGATACCCAGCTTCGCGCTGGACGGGTCGAGGATACGGATCACGATCTTCTCGCCGAACAGCGTGGGCAGCGTGCTGACGCGAAAGTCGATGGCGCGGTTACCGAACTTCAGCTTCATGCGCCCGTCCTGGGGCACGCGCTTCTCGGCGATGTCCAGGCGCGAGATTACCTTGATGCGCGAGGCCAGCTTGTCCTTGATGGCAACGGGCGGCTGGGTGATCTCACGCAGCTCGCCGTCGATGCGGAAGCGCACGCGGTAGTTCAGCTCATAGGGCTCGAAGTGCAGATCGGAGGCGCGCATGTTGATCGCATCGATCAGCATCTTCTGGAGGAAGCGCACGACCGGTGCGTCCTCCACGTCGGCAGCGACCTCAGCCGATTCCGTCGTGGAGGTGTCCTCCTCCGACACGTCGAACTCGAAGTCGCCGCCGACGATGTTCTCCAGCGCCTCGCTGGCCGAGGCGCCCATGCTTTCGAGCACCTTGACCAGCTTGTCATGCTCGACCAGCACCCATTCGGGCGTGAGCTGGGTGGCGAACTTGATGCGCTCGAGCGCCTCCTGGTCGGTCGGGTCGGCGCCGGCGATGAACAGGCGGCTGCCTCGCTTGCCCAGGGGGATGACCTGGTACTGGGCCGACAGCTTGGGATCGAACAGTCCTCTGGGCAGGCGCTGGGTGTCGACGGCTCCCAGGTCGATGAGCGGCAACGAAAACGCGGTGGACAGGGTGTGCGCCAAGTCGCTGGGGGAGACCGCGCCGGCGGCAATGACCGCGCCAATGAAGCTGATGCGCTTGTCCTTGGCCTGCTTGGCCAGGTCTTCGGCGGTCTTGACATTGAGCTTGCCGGCGTTGACCAGCACGCGCGCCACGCCGGACAGCGTGGAGTTCGGGGCCTCAGCCAGAGTGTCCATGCCAGGGGGTCGAGTCAGAAAAAGTGAGCGGTCGCACAGCGCTCAGGGGCGCCGAGTGTGAAGCCGGGGAATGATCGCTGATCCTCTGCGCACTGTAAACCTTGCAAGCCCGTGCAAACGGCACGGGGTCGGCGGGCATATGGTGAACAAATGCACGGCGGTGTCTGAAATCTGGCCGCCGGGGGCGTGCCGCCTGACTCGGCGCGGCGGCGCGATCGATCGGATGGAACGATGTTTCGAAACTTTGCAATTCACAGACAACACAGACCAGACGGGCTCGGCCAGAGATGCGGCATGTCGGCCCGGCCCTGCGATCGGTTGTCGTTGCTTCCGTTCGCCGACCCGGTCGCGCGCACCTGTCCCAATGCGTTGCCGACGAGCAACAATTCCGGCTTCCGCCTCTACGCGATCACCGAAGGCCTGCCCGCACGTGCGCGCCACGACCGCCTGCGGCTGGCCGACAAACTGACCACACTGGATGACAGCGTCCAGACCGCCCGAAGGACCAGGCCATGACCCCAACGATCACATCCGAGCCGCTCATCGTCACCGTGGCCCCCAATGGGGCCTACAAGACCCACGAACAGCACCCCGCGGTGCCGCTGACGGCGCAGGCCCTGGCCGAAACAGCCAAGGCCTGTCTGGAGGCCGGTGCGGCGATGCTGCACATGCATGTGCGCCGACCGGACGGTCGCCACCTGCTCGACGCCCAGGCCTACCGCGAGGCCACCGAGGCAGTGCGCAAGGCGGTGGGCTCGCAGCTGGTGGTGCAGATCACCACCGAGGCCGCCCAGGTGTATGCCCCGGCCGCCCAGATGGCCGTGGTGCGTGAGGTGGTGCCCGAGGCCGTGTCGGTGGGCCTGCGTGAGCTGCATGTGCCGCAGGTGAGCGAGGCCGAACTCGGCGGCTTCTTCCGGTGGCTGGTGGAGCAGCGCGTGATGGCGCAGGTGATCCTCTATGACGAGGCCGATGTGCGCGACTGGCAGGATCTGCGCCGCCGCGGCGTGATCCCCGAAGGGCCTTGGTTCCTGCTCTTCGTGCTGGGACGCTACCGCGCCGGGCAGACCTCCTCGCCAGCCGACCTGCTGCCCTTCCTGCACGCCCATGATGGGGCCCACCCCTGGGCCATGTGTGCCTTCGGGGCGCAAGAGCACGCCTGTGCGTTGGCTGCCGCGGCGCTGGGCGGGCATGTGCGGGTGGGCTTCGAGAACAACCTGCTGCTGCGTGACGGCCGGGTCGCGCCCGACAACGCGGCGCTGGTGGCACAGGTGGCGCAGGGGGCCCAGGTGCTGGGTCGCCCGCTGGCCACGGCGGATCAGGTGCGTGCGCGCTTCGGCCGCGGCTGACGGGCCGGCTCAGCCCAGGGTGTCCGGGTGGGCCTGGAAATCTCGCAGAGCCCGATGGGGTCGTCGTCCACCCGGCGCTCGCGCGGCAGCAGCCAACTTGGCTGCGCCGCGGTTTTGATCTGAAGAGAAGGTGGTGGTCGGGGTGAGAGGATTCGAACCTCCGGCCTCTACGTCCCGAACGTAGCGCTCTACCAGGCTAAGCTACACCCCGATGGGACTTCCGCGCGGTCTGTCTTGGCGGTCTGGGCTTGGGTCAAGCAGACCGATCGACCGAGCGAACGCAAAATTCTAGCAGAGCTTCGCGGTAGAGGGAAGCCGGCAGGGCCTGCAGGCATTGTCGGGCCGCGTCGGCCTCGGCGCGGGCGGCTTCGCGCGTCGCATCCAGCGCCCCCGTGCGACGCACGATCGCGAGGATGTCCTTCAGGCGCTCCACCTCGCCGTGCTCGATGGCCTGGCGGATCAACTGCTGCTCCTGCGCGCTGCCGCGTTCCATTGCGATCAGCAGCGGCATCGTGGGCTTGCCTTCGCGCAGGTCGTCGCCGACGTTCTTGCCCAGCGCATCGGTGGAGCCTTCGTAGTCGAGCAGGTCGTCGACGAGCTGGAAGGCCGTACCCAGGTGGCGGCCGTAGTCGGCACAGGCCTGCTCGACCGCAGCCGGTGCGTCGGCCAGCACCGCGCCCAGGCGGGCACTGGCTTCGAAGAGTTTGGCGGTCTTGTAGCGGATGACGCGCAGGTAGGCCTCGATGTCGGTGTCGGGGTCGTGCATGTTCATCAACTGCAGGACCTCGCCTTCCGCGATGATGTTGGTCGCCTCGGCCAGCACGTCGAGCACGCGCATGCGGTCGATGGCCACCATCATCTGGAAGGCGCGCGAGTAGAGGAAGTCGCCCACGAGGACGCTGGCGGCGTTGCCGAACACCGCATTGGCCGTTTCGCGGCCGCGGCGCAACTGGGATTCGTCCACCACATCGTCATGCAGCAAGGTGGCGGTATGGATGAACTCGACCACCGCCGCCAGTTCGTGCCGCTGCGCTCCGTCGAAGCCCAGCGCCCGGGCCACCAGGATCACCAGCTGCGGCCGGATGCGCTTGCCGCCGGCGCTGACGATGTAATGAGCGATCTGGTTGATCAGCGCCACCTCGGAGGCCAGGCGCCGCTGGATCACGGCGTCGACTTCGGCCATCTCGGCGGCCAGCAACTGGGAAAGGGCAGGGGGAGAGGCAGGGGCGGACACGCGAAAGGCCCAGGGACGTGAATCCGCGGATTATAGAGAGGCATGTGCCGGCCTCCGTGGCCGCCTGCCGAGCCTTGTGGGCCGGCAGGCGTCGGTGTGCTATACTTTTGGGCTCGGTCGATTTCGGGCCGGGTATGGGTCATGGCGCCAATCGAGCACCCTTGAGGCCTGCGGGTGACGACCGTCGGCGCAGCGTGCGGGCCATGACGATCGGTGCGGGCCTTCCCTTCGAGGCGCGCGTTTGTGAAAGGGCTGATATGTACGCGGTCATAAAAACCGGTGGCAAGCAATACAAGGTCGCTGCCGGCGAAAAGATCAAGGTAGAACAGATTGCTGCGGAAGTCGGCCAAGAGATCGTGATCGACCAGGTTCTCGCCGTGGGCAACGGCAACGAGCTGAAGGTTGGCACGCCCTTGGTTGCCGGCGCCAGCGTCAAGGCCACGGTGGTGGCTCATGGCAAGCACGACAAGGTGCGCATCTTCAAGCTGCGCCGCCGCAAGCACTACAAGAAGAGTCAAGGGCACCGCCAGACCTACACCGAGCTGCAGATCAGCGCGGTAGCGGCCTGACCCCCCTTCCAGGAGTAAGCAACCATGGCACAGAAAAAAGGCGGCGGTTCCACCCGGAACGGCCGTGACTCCCAACCGAAGATGCTGGGCGTGAAGGTGTTCGGCGGCCAGGTCGTGCCGGCCGGCTCGATCATCGTGCGCCAGCGTGGCACGCGCTTCCATGCCGGTGTGAACGTCGGCACGGGTCGCGACCACACCTTGTTCGCCCTGGTCGATGGTCAGGTGTCCTTCGACGTGAAGGGCCCGCTGAATCGCAAGGTGGTGAGCGTCACGCCGCTCTGAGCGACGACCTTCCCTCGAAGCGAAGCCCCGGCCTGCCGGGGCTTCGTTGTTTGCGCCGCCGCCGCCCCGGCGCCCGGCGCTGCAGTACCATCGCCAACGGTGGCGGGCCCTCGCGCGCGGCCGCTCTTGGTGAGACAGGACATCATGAAATTCGTTGACGAAGCCTACATCGACGTGGCCGCCGGCAATGGCGGCAACGGCTGCGTGAGCTTCCGCCGCGAGAAGTTCATCCCCTTCGGCGGCCCCAACGGGGGCGACGGCGGGCGCGGTGGCAGCGTCTACGCCGTGGGCGACCGCAACCTCAACACCCTGGTCGACTTCCGCTATGCGCGCCGGCACGAGGCGCGTAACGGCGAGCATGGCCGGGGCTCGGACCAGTTCGGCGCCGCGGCCGAGGACATCGTGCTGCGCATGCCGGTGGGCACCATCATCACCGATGTGGACACGGGTGAGGTGGTGGCCGAGCTGCTGGTGCCGGGGCAGAAGGTGCTGCTGGCCAAGGGGGGTGATGGCGGCTTCGGCAACCTGCATTTCAAATCCAGCACCAACCGGGCACCACGTCAGCGCACGATGGGCTGGCCAGGCCAGCAGCGTCGGCTCAAGCTGGAGCTGCGGGTGCTGGCCGACGTGGGCCTGCTGGGCATGCCCAATGCGGGCAAGTCCACGCTGATCGCGGCCATCTCCAACGCGCGGCCCAAGATCGCCGACTATCCCTTCACCACTTTGCACCCCAACCTGGGCGTGGTGCGCGTCGGGCCGGAGCAGAGCTTCGTCGTGGCCGATGTGCCCGGGTTGATCGAAGGCGCCGCCGAGGGCGCGGGCCTGGGGCACCAGTTCCTGCGCCACCTGCAGCGCACCCGTTTGCTGCTGCACCTGGTGGACCTGGCGCCCTTCGACGACGGGACCGACCCGGTCGCCCAGGCCAAGGCCATCGTGGCCGAACTGAAGAAGTACGACAAGACCTTGTACGAGAAGCCGCGCTGGCTGGTGCTGAACAAGCTGGACATGGTGCCCGAGGACGAACGCGCGGCGCGCGTGAAAGACTTCGTCAAGCGCATGCGCTGGAAGGGGCCGGTCTTCGAGATTTCGGCGCTCACGCGCGAGGGCTGCGAGCCCCTGGTGCGGGCGATCTACGATCATGTGGCGGCGATGCGCGAGCCCGACGTGGAAGAGCCCGACGTGCGTTTTGTGCCCGAGGCTGCCACCGAAGCCGCGCCGCCCGCGCCGGTCCACGACCCGGACGATCCGCGTTTTCGCTGAGTCCGTGGTCGCCTCTGTTTCCTCGCTCGCCTGCATCCATGAGTGACGTGCTTCGCAATGCCCGCCGTATCGTCGTGAAGGTGGGCTCCAGCCTGGTGACCAACGAGGGCCGCGGCCTGGATGCCCACGCCATCGGCAACTGGTGCCGCCAGTTGGCGGTGCTGGCCCGTGAGGGCCGGGAGGTGATCATGGTCTCCAGCGGGGCGATCGCCGAGGGCATGAAGCGGCTGGGCTGGAGCAGCCGTCCGACCGAGTTGCACGAACTCCAGGCCGCGGCCGCCGTGGGCCAGATGGGTCTGGCCCACATCTACGAGACCGAGCTGCGCGCCCAGGGCCTGGGCAGCGCCCAGGTGCTGCTCACGCACGCCGACCTGGCCGACCGCGAGCGCTATCTCAATGCCCGCTCGACGCTGCTGACCCTGCTGTCGTTGAAGGTGATCCCGGTCATCAACGAAAACGACACCGTGGTCACCGACGAGATCAAGTTCGGCGACAACGACACGCTGGGCGCGTTGGTGGCCAATCTGGTCGAGGCCGACGTGCTGGTGATCCTGACCGACCAGCGCGGCCTGTATTCGGCCGACCCGCGCAAGGATCCGAACGCCCGCTTCATCGACGAGGCGCGCGCTGGCGATCCGGAGCTGGAGCGCATGGCCGGTGGGGCGGGCTCGAGCATCGGCAAGGGCGGCATGATCACCAAGATCCTGGCGGCCAAGCGCGCCGCCGGCAGCGGGGCCTCGACCGTGATCGCCTGGGGCCGTGAGGCCGACGTGCTGATCCGCCTGGCGCAGGGCGAGTCGATCGGCACGCTGCTGGTGGCCGGCACCGCGAAGCTGGCGGCGCGCAAGCAGTGGATGGCCGACCATCTGCAGTTGCGCGGCGCGGTGGTGGTGGACGATGGGGCCGTCGCCAAGCTGCGCGAGGCGGGCAAGAGCCTGCTGCCCATCGGGGTGGTGCAGGTGACCGGCGACTTCGACCGTGGCGACGTGATCGCGGTGCGGGACACTCAGGGTCGCGAGATCGCCCGAGGCTTGTCCAACTACGACAGCACCCAGGCCCGGCTCATCGCCCGCAAGCCGTCCAGCGAGATCGAACGCCTGCTGGGCTGCCCCGGCGAATCCGAACTGATCCACCGGGACAACCTGGTGCTCGTGTAACGAGCACCAGGTTGCGGCGCAGGCTCATATCGCGCAGCGATGTGAAGGCGCGCAGCGCCGGGCCGGCGCCACAACGACTGTTTGGCGTGCTCGTGTAACGAGCACCAGGTTGCGGCGCGGGCTCATATCGCGCAGCGATGTGAAGGCGCGCAGCGATGTGAAGGCGCGCAGCGCCGGGCCGGGCCGGCGCCACAACGATTGTTTGGCGTGCTCGTGTCACGAGCACATCGCGCACCTTCACCCTTCGTCAGGCTGCGGATGCTCGGCCGCCGGTGCCGCAGAAGGCGTGCGCGGCTCCTCGCGGGCAGGCGGCCGCAGCCCGGAGCGCAGGTAGCGGTTGTGGTGGTGAGGCAGGCGGGGCAGGTAGCGTGCCAGCTCGGTCAGTGCCATCTGGTAGACGCCGCGTTTGAACTCGATCACCGCGTCCAGCGGCACCCAGTAGTCGTTCCAGCGCCAGGCGTCGAACTCCGGGTGGTCGGTGGCGCGCAGGTTCATGTCACTGTCGCGGCCCACGAGCTGCAGCAGGAACCAGATCTGCTTCTGGCCTTTGTAGTGACCACGCGCATCGCGGCGGATGTAGTGCTCGGGCACCTCGTAGCGCAGCCAGTCGCGGGTGCGCGCGACGATGCGCACATGTTCGGGACGCAGCCCCACTTCCTCGTGGAGCTCTCGGTACATCGCCTGCTCGGGGTTCTCGCCGTGTTTGATGCCGCCCTGGGGAAACTGCCACGAATGGGTGCGGATGCGTTTGCCCCAGAAAACCTGGTTCTTGTGGTTGAGCAGGATGATGCCGACGTTGGGCCGGAAGCCGTCACGGTCGAGCATAATCGGACCTCAGATTTTTCAGTTGAATTCATTATTGCACCGGCTCGCGCGGCTGCCTACCGGGCTGCACCCAAGGCGCGCCGGTGTGGCGTCTTTTGCGGCCTGGTCCGTCCCTAGCCCCCACCCCCGTCCATGAAAGCCTCCCAGTTCTTCATCTCCACCTTGAAGGAAGCGCCCGCCGACGCGGAGATCGTTAGCCACAAGCTCATGATGCGCGCCGGCCTGATCAAACGGCTGGGCGCGGGCATCTACAGCTACATGCCGATGGGTCTGCGCACCATCCGCAAGGTGGAGGGGATCATCCGCGAGGAGATGGACCGGGCCGGAGCGATCGAGCTGCTGATGCCGGTGGTGCAGCCGGCCGAGCTGTGGCAGGAGACGGGCCGCTGGGACAAGATGGGCCCCGAGCTGCTGCGTGTGAAGGACCGGCACGACCGCGACTTCGTCATCCAGCCGACCTCGGAGGAGGTCATCACCGACATCGCCCGGCAGGAGTTGCGCAGCTACCGCCAGCTCCCAAAGAACTTCTATCACATCCAGACCAAGTTCCGCGACGAGCGCCGGCCGCGCTTTGGCATCATGCGCGGGCGCGAGTTCACGATGAAGGACGCCTACTCCTTCGACCGCGATCTCGCCTCGGCGCGCCGCAGCTACCAGCAGATGTACGACGCCTATGTGCGCATCTTCGAGCGCCTGGGTCTGCAGTTCCGCGCGGTGGCGGCCGACACCGGCGCGATCGGTGGCGATGCCTCGCACGAGTTCCAGGTGATCGCCGACACCGGTGAGGACGCGATCGTCTACTGCCCGCAGTCCGACTACGCCGCCAACATCGAGCTGGCCGAGGCGGTGGCGCTGATTGCGCAACGCGCCGCGCCCTCGCAGGCGCTGGAGAAGACGCCCACGCCGGGCAAGAGCACCTGCGCCGACGTGGCCGAGCTGCTGGGCCTGGAGCTTTCGCGCACGGTGAAGTCGCTGGTGCTGGCCACTGACGAGAAGAACGAGGCCGGCGAGGTGGTGCGCACCCAGGTGTGGCTGCTGCTGGTGCGCGGCGACCACGATCTCAACGAGGTCAAGGCCGGCAAGCTCGAGGGCCTGAAGGCGGGCTTTCGCTTTGCCACCGCGGCCGAGATCGAGGCGCACTTCGGCTGCCAGCCCGGCTACCTGGGCCCCATTGGGTTGAAGCGGCCGGTCAAGGTGGTGGCCGACCGCACGGTGGCGAACATGAGCGACTTCGTCTGCGGCGCCAACGAGGCCGGGTTCCACTACACCGGCGTGAACTGGGGCCGCGACCTGCCCGAGCCCGACCTGGTGGCCGACATCCGCAATGTCGTCGAGGGCGACCCTTCGCCCGATGGTCAGGGGCTTCTGGCCATCCAGCGCGGCATCGAGGTGGGCCATGTCTTCCTGCTGGGCACGAAGTACAGCGCCGCGATGAATGCGACCTACCTCGACGAGAACGGCAAGCCCCAGCTGATGGTGATGGGCTGTTACGGCATCGGTGTGACGCGCATCTTGGGTGCGGCGATCGAGCAGAACCATGACGAGCGCGGCATCGTCTGGCCCGATGCCATCGCGCCTTTCACGGTGGTGCTGTGCCCCATCGGCTACGACCGCTCGGCGCAGGTCAAGGCCGCGGCCGATCGCCTGCACGACGAACTGGCCGCGCTGGGCGTGGACGTGATGCTCGACGATCGTGGTGAACGCCCCGGCGCGATGTTCGCGGACTGGGAGCTGATCGGCGTGCCGCACCGCGTGGTGCTGTCCGATCGCGGCCTCAAGGAGGGCCAGGTCGAGTACCAGGGCCGGCGTGACGCCCAGGCCACGCCGGTGGCGGAGGCCGAGGTGCTGGCGTTCCTGCGCCAGCGCCTGGGGGCATGAGGCCCGGGCGGACGGTCCATCCCTTGCGGCGCCGGCTGATGCTGGCCGGCGCGGCCGGCCTGATCGTGCCCGCCGCGCCCGCGCAGGCCGGCGGCCAGATCGAGGAACCGCTGGCCGACTCGGTGCGCTCGGCTCTGTCGGCAGCGATCGCCAACAGCGCCCCCCCTAAGCCCAGCTTCACCCGCATCGAGGAACGCTTGGCCTACCTGCGCTGGCTGGGCGAGATGAGCGACCGCCTTCGCCGGCGCAAACCGGACCTCACCACACGCCTGGAGTTCCTGGAGACGCTGTGGTACGAGACCACCCGCGCCGGCCTGGAAAAGGCGCTGGTGCTTGGCCTGATCCAGGTGGAAAGCGCGTTCCGCAAGCACGCGGTGAGCCGGGTGGGTGCGCGCGGCTACATGCAGGTCATGCCTTTTTGGAGCCGCCTGATCGGCGATGGCGATCCGGCCAAGCTCTTCCACATGCAAACCAATCTGCGCTTCGGCTGCGTGATCTTGCGCCACTACCTGGACATGGAGAAGGGCAACCTCTTCATGGCCCTGGGGCGCTATAACGGCAGCCGCGGCCGCGCCGAGTATCCGAACGCGGTTTTTGCCGCGCGCGCACATTGGGTCTACGACCCGCCGGCCGGGCCGGCGGGTGGTCCGCAGGTCACCGGCGGGTGAGCCGGGCCTGCGTTCACAGGCCCTGCCAGGCGCGGGGCGCAGCTTCGCCGAAGCCCAGCAGGGCGAGCACGCGCTCGATGCTGTCGTTGACGAGTGCGTCGATGCTGTCGGGGCGGTGGTAGAAGGCCGGCAGCGGCGGAAAGACGATGCCGCCCATCTCGGTGACGGCCGTCATGTTGCGCAGGTGAGCCAGGTTGAAAGGGGTCTCGCGCACCATCAGCACCAGGCGCCGGCGTTCCTTGAGCGTGACGTCGGCCGCGCGGCTGAGCAGGTTGTCCGACAGGCCCAGCGCCACGGCGGCCAGGGTCTTCATCGAGCACGGCGCGATCACCATGCCGGCGGTGGGAAAGCTGCCGCTGGCGATGGCCGCGCCCACGTCGCCGGGCGCATAGGCCACGTCGGCCAGGGCTTCGAGCGCGCGGCGGTCCAGGCCCAGCTCGTGATGGGCATTGAGCACCCCGGCCGACGAGACCACCAGATGGGTGCGTGCGCCCAGCGTGCGCAGCCGCTGGAGCAGGCGCACGCCGTAGATGGCGCCGGTCGCCCCGGTGAGCCCGACGACGATCTGGGGGGCGCCCACGAGGCTGGCCTTATCGGGCGGCGCCCAGCACCTGCTGCAGTTCGCCCGACTGGTACATCTCCATCATGATGTCCGAGCCGCCGATGAATTCGCCGTTGACGTAGAGCTGCGGGATGGTGGGCCAGTTGGCGTATTCCTTGACGCCTTGGCGGATGGCTTCGTCTTCCAGGACGTTGACGGTGGTCAGGTCGCTCACGCCGCAGGCCTTGAGGATCTGCACGGCGCGGCCCGAAAAGCCACACATCGGGAATTGTGCAGTGCCCTTCATGAAAAGCACCACACGGTGCGATTTGACGAGGTCGTCGATGCGTTGCTGAACGTCGTTCATGGTGGGGCGGGCGGCGGGGGCCGCATCGTGGAATGGCAGCCCACAGTGTATCGGCCCCGGTCTGTCCCCGGGGGATGAGGGGCCAAGCCCATTCCTCAGGGCGGCTCTGGGGCGGGGGCGGTGTCGAGGTGGACGCGCACGGCTTGGCAGCTGGCCGTCAGGAGATCGTTCAGTTGGGCCAGGTCGGTGGCCTGCACGGGCAGCCCCGATTTGCAGCGGGCCTCCACTCGCGCGGCCTGGTGATGCAGCCGCACCAGGCCCAAGCTGGCCGACGCGCCCTTGAGGCTGTGCGCTTCACGCTGCACCGCCAAAGGGGAGGCGTCGGGCGGGAAGCGGCCTCCTGCTTCGTAGAGTCGCAAGAATTGCTGCAGGGCTCGGCGATGGATGTCCTCGCGCTGGGCGCACAGACGCACGCCCAGCGCCACGTCCAGCAGGGCCAGGTCCTGGTCGGATGGCAGCGCGCAGCGGTCCGGGGCTTGCGGGCCGGTCGGGGCGGGGGCAGTTTTCGTCTGGGACGGTCGCAGCCGGGCCAGCGTGTGGCGCAGGGTGACGGTGTCGATGGGCTTGGTCAGGTGCTCGTTCATGCCCACGGCCAGCGAGCGTTCGCGGTCTCCGGACATGGCGTTGGCCGTCATTGCAACGATGGGCACATGGGCGGCATCGCCCGGCAGCGCACGGATGCGGCGTGTGGCCTCGAAGCCGTCCATCTCCGGCATCTGCACATCCATCAGGACCACGTCGAATTTGCGCCGCTGCACCTCGGTGACGGCCTGGGCGCCGTTGTCGACGGCCGTCACCCGGGCGCCGGCCCGTTCGAGCAGGGCCACGGCGAGCTCGCGGTTGAGCGGGTTGTCCTCGGCCAGCAGGACACGCAGGCCGTCCAGCCGGGGAACGGATGCGAGCGGGCCGTCGCCGTCGCCGGCCGATCCGCGGGCATCCCGTTCCAGCGGCAACTGGAACCAGAACAGCGAGCCGCCGCCGGGGGTGGAGCGCACCCCGATGCGTCCGCCCATCAGGTCGAGCAGGCGGCGTGAAATCACCAGGCCCAGGCCTGTGCCGCCGAAGCGGCGCGTGGTCGAGGCATCGGCCTGGGTGAAGGCTTCGAACAGCCGCGCCTGCTGCTCCTCGTTCAGGCCGATGCCGGTGTCCTCGACCTCGAAGCGCACGGTGGGCCGCTCGACCGGCACGGCGTCGGCCAGGCGGACGCGCAACTGCACCCGTCCATGCTCGGTGAACTTCACGGCATTGGACAGCAGGTTGGTGAGGACCTGACCGAGCCGCGTCGGGTCGCCCACGCAATGCTCGGGCACGTCCGGCGCGATCGACACCTCCAGCGCCAATCCCTTGGCCTGGGCTTGCAGGCGCACCATGTCCAGCGCGCTGCCCACCAGAGCCGGCAGCGAGAAGGCGGCGTGGTCCACGTCGAGCTTGCCCGCCTCGATCTTGGAGAAGTCCAAGATGTCGTTGAGCACGGTCAGCAAATTGCGCGCAGCGGCATTGGCTTTGGCGATCTGGTCGTGCTCGCGCGGGGGCAGCCCCGCACCCAGTGCCAGCTCGGTCATGCCGATGATGGCGTTCATCGGGGTGCGGATTTCGTGACTGACATTGGCCAGAAACTCGCTCTTGAGCCGGTTGGCGTCCTCGGCGGCGGCCCGGGCACGCTCAATGGCTTCGGTGGCCTGGCGCTCGGGGGTGATGTCGAAGGTCAGGCCCACGGTGCCGGTGGGCTGTCCGAGCTCGTCGTGCGTGCTGCGGGCCACCACCCGCACATGGCGCACCTCGCCATTGGGACGCACGATGCGAAACTCCGAGGTCTTGCCCTGCGGATGCTCGTGCACACGGACGATTTCTTCCGCCAGTCGCGATCGATCGTCCGGGTGCACGCATGCCAGCCACGCGGCGCGGCTGGGCTGGAACTGGGCCGGATCTTGGCCGTAGATGCGGTACTGCTGCTCGTTCCACTCGACCGTGCCGTCGCTCAAGCGGTTGCTCCACACGCCGATGCCGGCGGCGGTGATGGCCAGCTGCAAGCGCTGGGCCAGTTCCTCGGCGCGATGAGCCGTCTCCACCTGGGGCGTGATGTCCATGTCCAGGCCGACGGTGCGCACCAGCCGGCCATTGGCGTCTCGCTCGTTGCGGGCCACCGAGCGGATGTGCCGCGTGCCGCGCGCGGGGTGTTCGATGGTGTACGTGATGTCGAAGGCCGGACAGGCGGGGTCTTTCAGACAGGCGTAAATACGCTGCCGCGTGCGCTCGGCCACCCCGGGGCTGAGTGCCGACTCCCAGGCTTGGCGGTCGCGGTTGAGGTCGATGCCATACAGCTCTTGACCGCGATCGTCCCAGTGCAGGCGGCGCGTGCGCGCGTCGTAGACCCACACGGAAGCGTCCACGGCCGACAAGGCGATGCGCAAGCGATCGTTGATGTCTTGCAAGGCTTGTTGGGCCGCCAGGTCCTCGGTGATGTCCCAATTCACCCCGACCAGGCGCAGCGCGTGCCCCTGTTCATCGCGCTCGACGTGTGCCAGGCCGCGCAGCCAGCGCAGCCCGTCGCTGCGCAAGACGCGGAACTGCGACTCGTAACGTTGCTCGCCGTCGATGACCCGTTGCAGGGCTTCGGTGGCGCCCTCGCGGTCGTCCGGATGGATGCACGAACGCAGCAGCTCGCGGGTGGGCACGGCATCCGGGGGCAGGCCGAACAACTCACGCTCCAGCGCATCGATCTCAAAGCGTTGGGTGCGCACGTCGTATTCCCAGACGCCCAATCGAGCGACTTCGGTGGCCAGACGCAAGCGCTGCGATACCCGGTCCAGCCTCTCGCGCGCTTGCACCTCCTCGGTCACGTCGATGTTCATGCCATAGGCGCGACGGGCCCGTCCTTGGGCATCGCGTTCCACATGGGCCAGGCAACGGATGTGACGCAATCCGAGGCGCGGCAGCTGCACTTGCAGCGTTTGCTCCACTTGCGGCTCTTCGCCTTGGAGCAAGCGGGCGACGAAGGCCCGGAAGTCGTTCAGGCTTTGCGGCGCGATCATCGTTTCCAGCGCGTCGAAGCGGCTCAGTTGTTCGCGCGGCGCGCTGTCAGGCGCGGCGTCTGCACCCGGGGTGCGCCAGATCACGCCGCAGCGCTCGTCATATTCCCAGACCATGCCGGCAGCGGCCTGGACGGCCAGATCGTGGCGACGCAGCACGGCTTGCAAGTGGGCCTGGGCTTGGGCATCGGCCGTGACGTCCTGGTCCAGCCCGATCAGACGCATGGCGCGGCCGTCGGGGCTGCGTTCGACCTCACCGACCGAATGCACCCAGCGCAGCTCACCGTCCGGGCGCACGACGCGGTAGCGGCATTCGTAAAGGGCCTGCGCTTTCAAGGCCTGAGTGAAGGCGTGGCGCACCCGTTCCAGGTCCTCGTGATGCACCGCGCGCAGCCAGTCCTCCAGGCGAGGGCGTTCCAGGTCAGGCGCCACACCGTAGAGCTCGCGCTCACGGGCGTCGATGAGGAACTCACGGCGTTCGAGGTCGTATTCCCAAATGCCGAAGCGGCCCACTTGGACGGCCATGGCCAGGCGATGGTGCACTTGCCGCAGCAGCCGGGCCTGCTCAGGCTCGTCCGGGGTGTCGATCGGTGCATGCCGCGACAGCCACACACGCGCAATCCAGACCAGCGCACTCAAAGCGTAGCCCACCCACCATCCGGCAGCCGATGTGGGCGATGCGTAGGCCCACGCCAGCGTGCTCAAGACCAGACCGCATGCACCCAGCCCGTCGAGCACACGCAGCGTCAGCCGGGGGAAGCCGGCTTGAAGGCCAGAGCCCCAACCCCCGCCCCAGCGTGTGCGCGGGGGCGTCGACGACCCAGGCGGGCGCGTGTCGGTGGGGGGCGATCGATTCATGCGTCAGTCAGCACGACGGCAAACACCCACAACCCATCGCGCGTTCGGCGACCAAAGTAACACGCTCATGGGTCCTTGGGGCTCGGGAAAAGGCCTAGCGAATGTGTCATATGACAGACATCGACGCTTGTCGTCACACGTCACCGTCCTGTCATGGCCGGGTCATGGCCGGGTCATGCAATCGCCTTAGCCTTGACGTCGTCTCACTACGGAGCGCCTGATGAGGGACCTGCCATTGCCGACCTTGCCGATTGCCGACATCCGTGCGCCTCGGAGGTCTCTTCACCGCCCCGATGCGGCGCCTGCCACAGCTGAGGGCTCTGCCCGTGCGCGGCTGGAAGTGGTTTGGGCGCGCCATGAAGACGAAGTTCGTGAAGCGCAGCGGCTGAGGTACCAGGTTTTCGCCGAAGAGATGGGCGCCCGTTTGAGCGTGCCCAAAGGCTCGCCACCGGGCCATGACATCGATGTGTTCGATGCCTACTGCGAGCACTTGCTGGTGCGCGCGCCTTCGTGCGATGGCGAGCCTGGCCCGGTCATCGGCACTTATCGCGTGCTCACTCCTGAGGCCGCGCGCCGCGTCGGCGGCTTGTACAGCGAGACGGAATTCGACCTGACGCGACTGCGTCCCTTGCGTGAGCGCATGGTCGAGCTGGGCCGGTCCTGTGTGCACCCGGACCACCGCAGCGGCGGGGCCATTTTGGCCTTGTGGGGGGCGTTGGCTGAGTTCATGGTGCGCAACCGCCTGGACACGATGGTCGGCTGCGCCAGCGTGAGCATGCGCGACGGCGGCCATTACGCGGCCAGTCTGTGGTCGCAACTGCGGGGGACCCACTTGGCCCCCATCGAGTACCGGGTGCAGCCGCGCCTGCCCCTGCCGGTGGACGAACTCCAGCAGGATTTGGCGGTGGAACCCCCGGCGCTGATCAAAGGCTATTTGCGCTGCGGCGCGAAGGTCCTGGGGGCACCGGCCTGGGACCCCGACTTCAACACCGCCGACCTGCCCATGCTGATGCGCATCGCCGACCTGCCGGCCAAGTACCGCCGGCATTTCCTGGGCGAATGAACCCTGCGCCCAGCTCCTGCCCGCATCACGTGCGGTGGGAGCCGGACTTCATTCCCCTTCGCCAAATTTGTCCTCGATGAGCGCGCACAGCGCGTCCATCGCGGCTTGCTCGTCCTCGCCGCAGGTCTCGATCTCGACCTCGCTGCCCAGGCCGGCGGCCAGCATCATCACGCCCATGATGCTCTTGGCATTGACGCGCCGGCCGTTGCGGCTCATGTGGACATCGCTCTTGAAACTGCCGGCCAGCTTGGTGAGCTTGGCCGAGGCCCGCGCGTGCAGGCCGAGCTTATTGCTGATGGTGATTCGTGTTTTGAGCATGGACGGGTGCTTGCACCTGGTTCTGCGGGGCGGTGTGGCCCACCTGCATGATGCCTTGGTTGGCGCCGGCCACCGCGCGCGCGACCAGCACTTCGAGCGGTTCGTGCTGATAGCACAGGCTGCGCCACAGCATGGGCACGTTGACGCCGGCCACCACCTTGACCTGGACCCCGTCGGCCAAGCGCTGGGCGACGTTGCACGGCGTGGCTCCGAACACGTCGGTCAGGATCAGCGCCTCGGGCCTGCGCACGCGCGCCAGCAGGGTGCGTGCACGCGTCTCGACCTCGTCGATGCCCATCTGGGCGGGCACGTCCAGGGCTTCGAGCGTGGCCGCACACTCGGGAAATGTGTGCCGGGCGCAGGCCTGCAGGGCGCTGGCCAGCGGGGCGTGGGCGATGATGAGGAAGCCAGGCATGGGGAACGGGGATGAACGATTATCGACCCATCGCGCCAGGCCGGTGTGTCATTCGGCGGACACCCGGGTCGGGGGGGTGGCGATGCGGCTGGAACGCCAGTGCTGCACGTAGGCCGCGGCCGCCAGCGCGGCGTACAGACCCAGGGCCAGCCGGTAGGCACCGATCACGTCCAGGCCCAGGGCACGCCCCAGATCCACCGCCAGGCCGATGCCCCATTGCATGGCGAACACGCCGGCGAAGATCACCAGGTTGTAGGCCGACAGGGCGCGTCCGGCCAGGTGCGCCGGGAAGGACTGACCCACCAGCGGCTGCGCCAGCGCCATGAAGGTGCAGCTCACGCAGTACAGGGCCCAGTGCCCCGCGGTGGCCTGGGGGCCCAACACCAGGTTCAGGACCAGCACGCCCAGGCTCCAGGGCGCCCCCACCGTGATCAGCCGGGCGGCGGGCCAGCCCCGGGCCTGCAGCCGGGGCATCACCAGTCCCCAGGCGAGGAAGGTCAGCAGCATCGCGGCATTGACGACGAACAGACCGCCGGCTGATTCAGTGGGCGACCAGCCGGCCACATGGACCAGCCAGGGCCCGATCCACAGCGTCTGCAGTGCAATCATGCCCCCGTAGTTGACGAAGCCCAGGCCGGCGTAGCGGCGGAACGCCGGATCGCGCCAGATCGTCCCGTAGCCCTCGCCGGCACCGGCCGCAGGACCGGCCGGTGCCGGCGTGGCCACTGGCCGGTCGCGCGGCACCCACCACAGGCTGGCGATGCTCAGCGCCAGGCAGGCCCCCAGCAGCCAGAACAGCCCGCGCCAGCCCGTCAGCGGCAGCAGCCACTGCACCGGAAGCGTGGAGGCCAGCATGCCCAGAGAGCCCGTCATCAGCATCCACGAGTTCGCGCGCAGTTGCTGGGTGGGGGTGAACCAGCGCCGAAAGCCCGTCAGCGGCGCCATCAGGCAGGCGCTCACCCCCGCGCCGATCAGCATGCGTGCCACCGTCAGCCCGGCAAAGCCCTGCGCCAGCGCGAAGGCGGCGCAGCCCAGCACCGCCACGGCCAGGAAGGCCGCCAGCACCCGGCGGGGGCCGAAGCGGTCCAGCCAGTGGCCCAGGGGCAACTGGGTGGCCGCAAAACCGAGGAAGTAGGCACCCGCCAACAGGCCCAGGTCGCCCGGGCCCAGGCCCAGGTCGGTCGTCAGGGTGGGTGCCAGCGTGGCGGTGACCGCGCGGATCAGCGCCGAAAGAAAATAGGCCCAGGCAAAGACCAGGAAGAGGGCCAGGGCCTGACGCCCCCCCAGGGGCGTGTCGGGGGGACTGGGCGGGCTCATGGCAGGCGCAACCCGTCGAAGAAGGTCTGCACGGCCTCGTCCGGCGGGTTCGGGCCCAGCACATTGACCTGGTGCACGCGGGTGGCGTGGGCGAAGTAACCGGCCACCTGAACGATGGCTTGCCCATCGGGCAGGGTGCCGGCCACGCGCACGCGCAGCGCCTGCGGGTTCGGCGTCATGCCCGGCACCCGCAGGGCCTGGGTCGCCGGTGAAGTTGCCCCAAGGTTGGCCGCCGTGGCTTCCCGCAGCGCACGCAGCGCCGGTGTCACCCGGGCCGGATCGCCCATGTCAGCCCAACTCAGGGCATAGGTGTGCCCACCGGCCGTGCAGGCGTACAGGCTCATGCGCACCCGGGCGCCAGCCAGCTCGACGGTGCGGGCGTGGGTCTTGGGCTTGCAGGGGAACAGGGCGACCAGGGGGCTGTCCTCGGGGCGCACCTCGCGCCAGTCCAGCGTCGGGGCGCAGGCCGACAGGCCGAGCGCAAAGGCCAGGCCGGGAAGCATTCGGGACGACATCGCCCCGATTATCCGTCGGGCGCGACCGTTGGCGCCGGGACCCTTGATCGGGGGGTCGACGCAATTTGTCACATTTCGGAATACTGCGCCCACCGTTATCGACCACATGCCGCTGGAGCGCCCATGGACTTGTCCGAGCTCTCCGGCCCGACGCCCGCTGGGCGCCAGCGGCCGGCTCCCCCTGCGATGCCCGAACCGGCCACCGAGCGCTGGCACCGTCTCCTCACCCAGATCGGCGAGGAGATCGCCGCCCCGCTGAGCAGCGCGCTGGAGCGTGTGCACGGCCTGATCGCCACCGGCCAGATCGATCGCCGCAGCCTGCGCAGCCTGCGCGACGAACTCGAGCGCGCGCGGCGCGTGGGCATGTGCAGCCAGCAGATCGTGCGCTTCGCCTCCGGTCGCGTGCGCCAGAGCGCCGAACGGCTGCACCTGACGCAGACGCTGCAGGGCGTGCTGGCGCACCGCAGCCGCGAGACGCAATCCCACGGGCTGGAGATCCGCCAGGTGCTCAAGCCGGTGGAGGTGATCGTCGACCCGGCGCTGCTGTTCTCCCTGCTCAACACGCTGCTGGACTGGGCCTTGACCCACGCCCAGGGCTCGATCGAGCTGCGCCTGGACACCAAGCCCTGGCCGGTGCAGGCCCGCTTGCTGTGCCGATTCCATCACACCCCGCCCGACGAGGCCGGCACGAACGGCTTTGCGGCCACGCTGGCCCCCCAGGACGGCCCCGCGCTGGACGACGTGAGCTGGTGCCTGGTGCAGCAGGCCGCCGCGACGATGGGGCTGGAGCTGGAACGTCAGGACGGCGAGTCGGCCACCGCCGTGACACTGCTCTTCCCGCGCACCGTCGCCGACGAAATGCCCGGCCTGAGCGTCGTCGAGGAGGACACCGGGTTTGCCGTTTCCTCGGCCAACTCCCGCCCGCTGGCCGGCAGCCATGTACTCGTCGTGGCCTCGCGGCGCGAGGTGCGGGTGCAGGTGCGCGAGGCCATCCGGCACATGGGTCTGGTGGTCGATTTCGTGTCCTCGGTCGACGAGGCGGCCGCCTTCTGCCGCGAAGGCCTGCCACACGCCGTCATCATCGAGTCCATCCTGCGCGGTGAACGCTTCAACCAGCTGCGCGAGGATCTCACCCACGAGGCGCCCGACCTCGTCTTCATCGAGATCGTCGAGGAGGGCGACATGTTCGAGGTCTCGGGCTTCGGCCACGCCTCGATCGCGCGTGTCGGTCGAGGCGCCATCCTCACATCGCTGCCGTCAGCCCTGTTGTTCGAGCTGTCCAAGACGATGTGAGCCCGATATGAGCCGCCGCCGGGCCCTGGCGAACTTTTCGCCCGGTGCGCGAGTCCATCGGTGCGGCCGGGACACCCGCCCGGCCCGGCACCGGTCAGCCCCCGGCCGTACACTGGCGTCTTGCGCATGGAGTTTTCCCCCTGATGAAAAAGCCCACCCTCCTGGCCGCCGCGGTGGTGGCCCTGGCTGTCGCCGCCACCGGCTGGATGGCCCTGTCCCGCGACGAGGCCCCGGCAGTGGACTACGTGTTGCTGGATGGCCGCAAGGAAAACTTCGCCGACCTGCGCGGCAAGGTGGTGCTGGTGAACTTCTGGGCCACGAGCTGCGTGACCTGCGTGAAGGAAATGCCCCAACTCATCGACACCTACCGCCAGTACCGCGAGCGCGGGCTCGACATGGTGGCTGTGGCGATGAGCTACGACCCGCCGGCTTATGTGTCCAACTTTGCCCAGAGCCGCCAACTGCCTTTCAAGGTGGCCATCGACAACACCGGGGAGGTCGCCCGCCGGTTCGGCGACGTGAAGCTCACACCCACGACCTATGTGGTCAACAAGCGCGGCGAGATCGTCAAGCGCTACGTGGGCGAACCTGACTTTGCCCAGCTCCACCAGCTCATCGAGCGACTGCTGGCCGAAGCCTGATCAGGCACGGGCGCGCACGCCCACCACGGCCGCGCCGATGATGAGCGCGGCGGCCGCCAGGATCCACCCCGACAAGCCGCGTCCGGTGACCAGCACCAGCAGCACCGTGCTCGCCAGCGGCGTGAGGTAGCTCAGGATGCCGATGCGCCGCGCATCGCCGGTCTTCAGGGCCTTGTCCCACAGGAAGAAGGCCGCCCCCAGCGGGCCCAGCCCCATCAGCACGAGCAGGCCCCAGTCGGGGGCCGACAGCGCCACACGCGGCTCCAGCAGCCAGTGGCAGGCCAGTGACAAGCCCCCTGACACCAGGCCGAAGAGCCCGATCGCCGCGGTAGGGAAAGGGCCGACGCGGCGCGTCCCCAGCGAATAGCTGGCCCAGATGAAGGCCGAGCCCAGCGCGGCGACATAGCCCCAGGACCAGCCCCCCGCCAGCTCTCGGCCCCCGGCGATGGCCAGACCGGCTCCTGCGAAGCCCGCCAGCGCGGCCACCACGTGCACCACGCTCAGGGTCATCCCCGGCAGGAACAGCGGGGCCATCACCACGATCAGCAGCGGCCACAGGTAGTTCACCAGATTGGCCTCCACTGCCGGCGCGTGGCGCAGCGCGATGAAAAGCAGGAAATGGAAGCCGAAGAGCCCGTACACGCCCAGCGCCAGCGTGCGCAGCGGGATGCGCCACTGCCGCCACAGCGGCCAGGCCGGCACGCTGCCGATCACCAGCGCCGCGCCGGTGAGCAGGAAGGGCGGCACATGCGACAAGGCCACGCCCAGCGTGGCCAGCAGGGCCCACAGCGCAATCGCGCCCAGGGCGTAAAGGTGGGAAGCGGTGGTGCCGCGGCTCGCGGCCAGGGTCGCAGGGTTCATGGCGGGAGAGCATAGCGGCGAGCCGGCGGCGCGATCGTCGCGCCACGCGGGTCGGTCGTCGCGTATCGCCGGTCAGCCGGCGGCACGCCGCAGCGCCGCCGTGAGCGCCGACGGCGAACGGTAGCCGCAGCGCTGCGCCACCTGCTGCACCTGCAGCCCCTGAGCGCGCAGCCAGCGGGCAGCGGCCAGGCGGCGTTCGCGCACGTAGGCCATCGGGGCCTGGCCCGTCTCGGCCAGGCAGCGGGCGGCGAACTGCGACGGGCTCAGGCACACCTGTGCCGCCAGGTCGGCCACGCCCAGCGGTTCATCCAGATGGGTGTCGATCCAGGCGTCCAGCCGGCCCCAGTCGATGGGCCGTCGCGTGCCGCGCGGCAGGGCGACTTCGCCGGGCAGGGTGGACAGCAGCAGCGCGGTGGCCGGGCCTTGCAGGTCGGCCAGGTCGTGGCGGCTGGCCAGGAAGCGCAGCAGGTGCAGGGCCGAGCCGTCGGCATCCAACACACGGCCGGCCAGGGCCGCGAGCACGGGGCTGGCGGTGTCGTCGGCATCGAGCACGAAACAGGTGCTGCCGCCAGCCGACCAGAAGTCATGGCGGTCGCCGGGGGCGATGACGGCCACGCGGCCTGCGGTCATCCGCGTGCCGCGGCCTTCGATCTCCAGTTCCAGGGCGCCTTGCCAGCCCCACAGGAGCTGGAAGTGATCGTGGGCATGGCTGCCCTTCGATTCGCCGTAGCAGCGCCGGCTCAGGCGGGCGGCCATGTCCATGCTCACACGGCGTTGGCCACACCCGCTTCGTGAGCCTGCTGGTCGGCGTGATAGCTCGAGCGCACCAGCGCGCCCACGGCGGCGTGGGTGAAGCCCATCTCGTAGGCTTTTTCCTCGAACATCTTGAACACCTCCGGGTGCACGTAGCGGCGCACCGGCAGGTGGTGGTTCGAGGGGGCGAGGTACTGGCCGATGGTGAGCATGTCGATGCCGTGCTCGCGCATGTCGCGCATGACCTGCAGGATCTCCTCGTCGGTTTCGCCCAGGCCCACCATCAGGCCGCTCTTGGTCGGCACGTGGGGGGCGAATTCCTTGAAGCGCTTGAGCAGGTTCAGGCTGTACTGGTAGTCGGAGCCCGGACGGGCTTCCTTGTACAGCCGCGGCACCGTCTCGAGGTTGTGGTTCATCACGTCGGGCGGCGCGGCCTTGAGGATCTCCAGCGCGCGGTCCATGCGGCCGCGGAAGTCGGGCGTGAGGATCTCGATCTTGGTTTGCGGCGAGAGTTCGCGCGTGCGGCGGATGCAATCCACGAAATGGGCCGCGCCGCCGTCGCGCAGGTCGTCACGGTCCACGCTGGTGATCACCACGTACTTGAGCTTGAGTGCGGCAATCGTCTTGGCCAGGTTGAGCGGCTCGTCCGCGTCCAGCGGGTCGGGGCGGCCGTGGCCGACGTCGCAGAAGGGGCAGCGGCGGGTGCACTTGTCGCCCATGATCATGAAGGTGGCCGTGCCCTTGCCGAAGCATTCGCCGATGTTGGGGCAGGAGGCTTCCTCGCACACCGTGTGCAGCTTGTGCTCGCGCAGGATCTGCTTGATTTCGTAGAAGCGCGTGCTGGGCGAGCCGGCCTTCACGCGGATCCAGTCCGGCTTCTTCAGCTGTTCGGCCGGCACGATCTTGATGGGGATGCGCGCGGTTTTGGCCTGGGCCTTCTGCTTGGCCGTGGCGTCATAGGCGCCGCTGGGCTGGGCCTCGTGGACGACGTTCGGGGTGGACATGCGCGGGTGCTCCGTCTCAGCCGGCAGGCTGCGGTGTCAGGGACTCAGGTGGGCCTGCAGGCGCTCGCCCAGGCGGGCGGCCACCGTGTCCCAGTCGATGCAAACCCCCAGTGTAGCCAAGTCGATGCTGCGCAGGCCGGCGTAGCCGCAAGGGTTGATGCCCTCATAGGGGCTCAGATCCATCGCCACATTCAGCGCCACGCCGTGGTAGGTGCGGTGCTGGCTGATCTTGATCCCCAGGGCGGCGATCTTGCCCAGGCCGGCGAAGGGGTCGGGCCGGTCGGGGGGCAACCGCGCATGGCCAAACGGGTCGGCCAGGTTCACATAGATGCCTGGGGCGCCCGTCACACGGTGGCCGGTCACGCCGAAGCCTTCGAGCGTCTGGATCACGGCCTGCTCGAGCCGGTGCACGTATTCCTTGACGTAGATGCCCAGCCGGCGCAGATCCACCAGAGGGTAAGCGACCACTTGCCCGGGGCCGTGGTAGGTCACTTGACCGCCGCGGTTGGTGGGCACGACCGGGATGTCCCCCGGGGCGAGCAGGTGCTCGGCCTTGCCGGCCAGGCCCAGGGTGTAGACCGGCGGATGCTCGCACAGCCACAACTCGTCGGGGCTGTCGGGGGTGCGTGCCTCGGTGTAGGCCTGCATGGCCTGGACGGTTGGCGCATACTCGACGCGCCCGAGCCAACGGATTTCCATGCCCGGGAGTCTATCGGTCTGACCGCCCCGGCAGAGTATCCACGGTGCGTGCCCGGACATCGCAAACGCGTTAACGTTGGCGATCTGCGGGGCGCATGCCTGAAGCGGGAGACGCGCATGACACGGATGTGGCGGGTTGGAACGCGCGGCGGCCGCAGGCCGGCCTTCAAGGGCCTGGCGGCCGTGCTCGCCATGGTGCTGCTCCATGGGGCCTGGGCCCAGCCGGCGAGCCGGCCGGGGGTTTTCGTGACGCCGGAGAACCTGCAGCGCTACCTGCAGGAGCGGCGTGAGATCGACGAGGCCCTGGCCGAGCACCAGGCCGGGCGGTGGGCGCAGGCCGAGCGCCGTTTCACCGCTCTGGCCGAGCAGGGCAGCCCGGTGGGCCGCTACAACCTGGCGATGATGCATGTGCGGGGCGAGGCCGCCCGGCCTGACATGCACAAGGCGCTCGAACTGCTCGAGACCTCGGCCGCCCAGGGCTTCGTGCGCTCCGAGCACGCCTTGGGCGAGATCTACGAGCGGGGCCTGGCCGGCCTGCCCGACCATGCGCGCTCGGTGCAGTGGTACTTGAAGGCGGCCGAGCGCGGGCATGTGCAAGCCCAGGTGGCCGCCGGCACGGCCTACTACCTCGGGCGTGGCGTGCCCCAGGACTGGGGCCAGGCGGCGCAGTGGTACCGCCGCGCGGCCTTGCAAGGCGAGATGGCGGCGCAGTATCTGCTGGCGTCGATGTACGAGAAGGGGCTGGGCGTGCCCAGGGATGCGCGCCTGGCGCGCTACTGGTACGAGGCGGCCGCCGCCAACGGCGACGAGATCGCGCCTTACAAGGTCAAGGAGATGGACGAGGTGCTGCGGGGGCGGGCGCTGTGAGGCCCGCTTAAAGCACCACCTTGACCATCGGATGCGAGGTCAGCGCCCGGTACAGGCCGTCGAGCTGTTCGCGGCTGGTGGCCGTTACCGTGAGGGTCAGGCCGAGGTAGTTGGCGCTGCGGCTGGGGCGCATCTCGATCGTCGCGGGATCGAAGCCCGGATCAAACTGCAGCGCCACCTCGGCGATCGCGGTGGCGAACCCGTCGACGTTGGGTCCCATCACCTTGATGGGGAAGGCGCTGGGGTATTCGATCAAGGACCGGTCGGGGGTCATATCGACTGCTCTGCTTTGGCGCGCTGATAGGCCTCGTACAGGCGGGCATAGACCGGGCCGGGCTTGCCTTTGCCGGCCCCATGGCCCACCGGTTCGCCGTCCAGGCGGGTGACCGGCAGCACCTCCTTGGTGGCCGAGGACAGCATGATCTCGTCGGCGGCGAACACCTCGGCCTCGCTGATCGGGCGCAGGTTGAAGCCAATGCCCAGTTCCTCGCAGAGTTCGGCGATCAGGCCGTAGCGGATGCCTTCGAGCACATGCTCGCTCTTGGGTGGGCCCAGCACCGCGCCCTCGTGCACGATCCAGACGTTGCTGGCCGAGGCCTCGGTGAGATGGCCGTCGCGAAACATGATGGTCTCGGCCGCGCCCTGGTCGGCCGACATCTGGCGCGCCAGCACATTGCCCAGCAGCGAGATCGACTTGATGTCGCCGCGTTCCCAGCGGAAGTCGCGCGCGGTGGTGCAGGCCACGCCGGAATGACGCTGCTCGGGCGTGGCCGGCTTCATCGTGCTGACCATCATGAAGACCGTGGGCGTGATGTCGGGGGGCATCACATGGTCGCGCAGTGCCACGCCGCGGGTGAGCTGCAGATAGACGAGCTGGTCCCGGGCGCCTTCCCGGTCGGCGTGGGCTGCGATGAGTTTGCGCATGCGCTCCAGCCACTCCATGCGCGAGTGCGGATTGGGGATGCGCAGCTTGGCCAGCGAGCGCTCCAGGCGGGCCATGTGCTCCTCGAAGCGGAACAGGCGCTGCCCGTAGACCGGCACCACCTCGTAGCAGCCGTCGCCGAAGATGAAGCCGCGGTCCAGGACCGACACCTTGGCGTCGCACAGGCGCACGTACTCGCCATTCAGGTAGCACAGGGTGTCGGGCAGGGCTGGCATGGTCGGGTCCTTCGGTTCGGTACGGCAGGGATGTCGAGCTTACTGGATCCACAGGCGGATGGCATCCCAGGCGCGGCCCAGGAGGCCCGCTTCGGGCACAGCCTGCTGCACCACCAGCGGGGTCTCGGCGATCACGGTGTCGCCCAGCAGCACCTTGATGCGGCCCACGGCCTGGCCCTGCTGGAGCGGGGCCACCAGCGGATCCATGCGTTCGATCTTGGTGGTGACCTTGTCGCCCTCGCCGCGCGGCACGGTCACGAACAAGGGGCCGGCGGCCCCCAGCCGGGCCTTGGCGGCCTTGCCCTTCCACACCTGGGGCTCGACCACCGGCTGGCCGCCTTCGAACAGGCGCAGTGTGTCGAAGGCCTGGAAGCCCCAGTTGAGCAGGCGCTGGCTTTCGCTGGCGCGTGCCTCCATCGAGGTGGTGTTGAGCACCACGCTGAGCAGGCGGCGTTTGCCGTTGGGGAAGTCGCGCTGCGCCGAGGCGATCAGGCAGTAGCCTGCGGCTTCGGTGTAGCCGGTCTTGAGCCCGTCGACGCTGGGGTCGCGGCGCAGCAGCAGATTGCGATTGGGCTGGGTGATGTTGTTGAAGCGGAACTCGCGGATCGAGTACATCGGGTAGTACTCGGGAAAGTCGGTGATCAGCCGCGAGGCCAGCACCGACAGGTCGCGCGCGGTGCTGTGGTGCCCGGGCTCGGTCATGCCGGTCACGTTGGCGAAGCGGGTGTTCTTCAGGCCCATGCGCTGGGCCTCGCGGTTCATCAGCTCCACGAAGGCCTCGACGCTGCCGGCCACGCCCTCGGCCAGGGCCACCGAGGCGTCGTTGCCCGACTGCACGATCATGCCCTTGAGCAGGTCCTCGACCTTCACGCGCATGCGAGGTTCGATGAACATCACCGAGGCGCCGCCCTTGCGCTCGTTCCAGGCACGCACCGACACCGGCAGGTCCTGCTCCAGCGACAGGCGCTTGTCACGCAGGGCGCCGAAGACCACGTAGGCGGTCATCAGCTTGGTCAGCGAGGCCGGGTCCGAGAGGGCATCGGGCTCGCGCGAGGCGAGCACCTGGTTGCTGTTCATGTCCAGCAGCACGTAGGACTTGGCTGCGACCTCCGGGGGCGGCAGGGGCTGGGCGGACGCAAGGGGGGGGCATGCCAGCGAGGCGGCGGTCAGCAAGGAGGCAAGCAGTCGTTTCATCGATGCGGTTCGGTTGGGGTGCGGCAGGCCCGGCTCCGGCGGTGTGTCTCACACCGTCTCAGGCCAGGGCGCGCAGCACCAGGGTCTTCAGCAGCGGCAGCTGCCCATGGAAAAAGTGGCCCACGCCGGGCACCACCACGACCGGCAGGTGCTGCGGACGGGCCCAGTCCAGCGTGGACTGCAGCGGCACCACGTCGTCGTGCTCACCGTGGATCACGACCGTGTGGGCCGGCACGGGCGCCACCTCGAAGTTGCCGGTGGCCGGGCCCACCAGCACCAGGTGGGCCACGCTGCCCCCCAGCCGCTGTGCGGCGTGCGAGGCGACATAGGCCCCGAAAGAGAACCCGGCCAGGGCCAAAGGTTCCCCGTGCTGGCGTCCGTGCGTGATCACGGCCATCATGTCGTCGATCTCGCCACGCCCGGCATCCCAGGCCCCTTGCGAGCGCCCCACGCCGCGGAAGTTGAAGCGCAGCACGCGCCAGCCGCGCTGCACGAAGGCGCGGGCCAGCGTCTGCACCACCTTGTTGTCCAAGGTGCCGCCGTGCAGCGGGTGCGGGTGGGCCACGACGGCCAGGCCCATGGGCGGCCCGGCCGGCGCGTCCAGGGCACATTCGAGCTCGCCGGCCGGACCGGCGATCAGGTGCTTCTCGGTCTGGGCGTTCATCGGCCGACGTCGGGCGCCAGCAGCAGCCGTTCGACGACCTCGCCGTGCCGCAGGTGGCGCTCGACGATCTCATCGATGTCGGCCTGGTCGACGTAGGTGTACCAGGTGGCTTCGGGATAGACGACCGCCACCGGGCCCCCGGCGCAGCGGTCCAGGCAGCCCGCGCGGTTCACCCGCACCCGGCCCGCACCGGCCAGGCCGGCCGCCTTGACGCGGGACTTGCAGTGGTTGAAGGCCGCCTCGGCCCCCTGATCCGCACAGCAGGACTCGCCGTTGTCGCGCTGGTTCAGGCAGAAGAAGATGTGGCGCTCGTAATAGCTCATCGGGGAATTTTAAGGCGCGCGCTCCCGCGAGGCCGCGCGCGCGACCAGGTAGACCAGCACCGCGTACGGCCACAGCCAGCCCACCCACTGGGCCAGGCCGTGGAAGCGGATGAAGCGGCCCTGCTCCCAGGCCGCCAGGCTCTGGGCATAGTAGGGGTCGGCCGGCGCGTCGTTGACGAAGCCGGCCAGCGCGGTGATGGCCACCAGCCCCAGCGCGGCGGCCGCGCGCGGGGGCACGGGGGCCAGCACGAGGGCAGCGGCCACGCCCACAGTCAGCCCCAGCGGGGTGGCCGGCGTGATCCAGGCCAGCGCATGCTGCGGACCGTAGCTCAGGGCCGTGGACAAGGTGGTGGTGGCAAAGCCCAGGGCCGCCGCCCCGGCCACCAGCGCCAGACGCGGCCAGCGCGGCGGGCTGATCGAGAAGGCCAGCAGGCACGGGGCCAGCACGCCCAGCGCCACCACCACCAGCTCGGTGACCGCTGGCAGCCGCGAAACGGCCCCGGCCACCGGAGCCTGGACCCAGCCCTCCAGCGCGGTGCCCTGCAGCGCGCGCGCGATCAGGTCGTCCACCCGGTCGGCCACCTGGCCCACACCCAGCGGCGCCGGGGTGGGGAAGAGCAGGGCCGCGGGCCACAGCAGCAACAGGGTCAGCCCGCCGGCGCTGCGCTCGATGAACCAGCGCTCGCGCAAGGCTTGCCAGCGCCCCAGCGCGCCCAGGACCTGCAGCGCCAGCATGACCAGCGCGCCGGCCGCAGTGCCCAGCACGTTGAGGGCCCAGTCCAGGTTGGACGGCACGCGCTCGGGCAGGAAGTTCTGCAAGGTCTCCATCGTGCCCGACAGCAGCGCCCCGCAGCCCAGGGCGATGCCGAAGGCCCACGCGCGGGGGCGGCCGCTGCGCAGCGCCGCACCGGCCACCGCCATCCCCAAGGGCATGTAGCCCAGCAGGTTGGACACCAGGTCGAAGCCCGTCCACCAACGCGGCCAGGGTTCGAGCACGAAGGCCCACAGCGGCCGGTTCGGTGCGACCCAGCCTCGGAAGGGGTACAGGCTCGCATAGACGATGAGCGCGGCGTACAGCAGCGCCAGCGGTACCAGCGAGCTGCGATGGCGGGACACCGGCGCCCCACTCAGAAGGGCTTGAGCACCACCAGCAGCACGACCGCCAGCAGCACGATCACCGGCACCTCATTGAACCAGCGGTACCACACGTGGGAGCGGGGCGGGGCCTGGAATTGCTCGAAGTCGCGCAGCAGGCGACGGCAGCCGTGGTGGTAGCCCACCAGGCCGAGGACGAGCACGAGCTTGGCGTGCATCCAGCCGCTGCCCGGGCCGCGCCCGATGCCAAAGCCCCACCACAGCCACACGCCGAAGCCCAGCGCCGGCACCATCAGCAGCGACATGAAGCGGTAGAGCTTGCGCGCCATCAGCAGCAGGCGTTCACGCTCGGCGTGGCTGTCGGGGCTGACCATCGCCAGGTTCACGAAGATGCGGGGCAGGTAGAACAGACCGGCGAACCAGCCGACCACGAACACGATGTGCAGGGATTTGACCAGGGCGTAGAGCATGCGCGGCATGATAGCCACCCTGCCCGCCGCGGGCGTCGAGGCCGCTCGAGCCGCCCACCCCCAAACGGCCGCCCAAAAGAAAGAGCCCCAGTCGGGGACTGGGGCTTCAAAGCCTTAACGCTGTCATCACGGTAAGGCACCTGCTCAGGGAGGAAAAGCAGGGAATGACCGCCTTGCGACGTATCATTCATATGTGAGCTTATCACAGATCCGTGACCGGCTGGAGGGCCCCAGTGATCCACTCGGGCATGGAAAACACCAGCTTTTCACGATTTCGAACGCTTGTTACAGGATCCTGCCTTGGCCTTCCCCGCTTCCTTCCCGGCGGCCCGCCCCCGCCGTCTGCGCCGCGACGACGCCACCCGCCGGCTGGTGCGTGAACATGCCCTGCGTGCTGACGACCTGATCCTGCCGGTCTTCGTGCTCGACGGCCAGGGGCAGACCCAGGATGTCGCGTCGATGCCGGGTGTACAGCGCCTCAGCGTGGATCGCCTGTTGCCGCTGGCCGAGCGCTGTCTGGCGCTGGGCGTGCCGGCGATGGCGCTCTTTCCAGTGATCGACCCGGCCCTGAAGACGCCGGACGGCCGCGAGGCCTTGAACCCCGAGGGCCTGGTGCCGAGGGTGGTGCGCGAGCTCAAGCGCCGTTTCCCGGAACTGGCCCTGATGACCGATGTCGCGCTCGACCCCTTCACGAGCCACGGCCAGGACGGGCTGCTGGACGACACCGGCTACATCTTGAACGACGAGACGGTCGAGGTGCTGGTGCGTCAGGCCCTGGTGCAGGCCGACGCCGGGGTGGACATCGTGGCGCCCTCGGACATGATGGACGGGCGCATCGGTGCGATCCGCCGGGCGCTGGAGGCGCGCGGGCTCATCCACACCCGCATCATGGCTTACAGCGCCAAATACGCCTCGGCCTTCTACGGCCCGTTCCGCGACGCGGTGGGCTCGGCAGCCCACCTGGGCAAGAGCAACAAGAAGGTCTACCAGATGGACCCGGCCAACAGCGACGAGGCCCTGCGCGAGGTGGCGCTGGACATTGCCGAAGGCGCCGACATGGTGATGGTCAAACCCGGCCTGCCCTACCTGGACATCGTGCGCCGCGTGAAGGACGAGTTCCGCATGCCCACGTTCGCTTACCAGGTCAGTGGCGAGTACGCGATGCTCAAGGCGGCGGCGGCCCACGGCTGGCTCGACCACGATGCCGTGATGATGGAGTCGCTGCTGGCCTTCAAGCGTGCCGGAGCGGATGGGGTGCTGAGCTACTTCGCGCTGGACGCGGCGGCGCTGCTCAAAGCCTGATGCGCGTCTTCCACGTCCGCCCAGACGGCTTCGACGAATGGCCGGCCCTGCCAGCCGGGCTGCCCGACACGGGCTACCTGTGGGTGGGGGTGACGCGCGGCGAGTTCGAGACGGACATCGCCCGGCTGCAGGCCTGCCTGCAGGCCTGGACCGGCGGGCCCCTGGTGGACCTGCACGTCTCGGATCTGCTCAACCCGCAACTGCCCTCCCACTTCGAGGACACACCCTGGTATGACGTGCTGGTGTTCCGGCGTCTGGCCGCCGGCCCCGGCACGAGTGCACTCTTCCTCGACGATGCCGGCGGCGACCTCCACGGCGCCCGCCGCGCCCTGGAGGCCATCGACACCAGCCCGGTGGGTTTTGCCGTCTTCGACCGCGTGCTGCTGACCGTGCATCCGGCCGATTGCCTGGTGCGCGAGCATTTTGCGCAGCGCTACACCCAGATTGCCCAGGGCCAGGCCGATCCACGCGCCGAGGGGCGGCCGGTGGCGGTGCGGCTGCCCACCAGTCCGGCCGACCAGATGCTGCGCATGGTCAACCACATCGTGGACGGCTACCTGGAGCTGCGGCGGCTGCTCACGCGCCAGTTCGGCGTGCTGCAGCAGGCGCTGTTCAACCCGCGGGCAAGGTTCCGCAGCTGGCAGTTGCTGCTCGATTCGCGCAACACCCTGCATCTGCTGGAAGACATCTGCGAAGACCAGCGCAACGCGATCCAGGAGTGGATCGATGCCCTGCAGGAATGGCCCCCCGAGACCACGCCGGCGGCGCAGCGCGAGCGCGAGCTGCTGCGCCTGCGCTCACGCGACGTGCTCGAGCACATCGAGCGGGTGCTGGGTCATGTGCGCCGGCTTGAGTCGTCGGCCGAGACGGCGGTGCAGATGCACTTTTCGGCGCAGAGCAACCGCACCAACGACATCATGCGCACGCTCACTGTGCTGACGGCCATCTTCCTGCCGCTCAACCTCATCACCGGCATCTTCGGCATGAACTTCGACACCCTGCCGCTCATCCACGAGGCCACCGGGGTGTGGATCACGCTGGGCCTGATGGCCGCGCTCGGCCTGGGGCTGGGTCTGTTCTTCTGGCGCAAGCGCTACCTGGGCACACGGGACTGACCGCGGCTCAGGGGCGCGCCTGGAGCGTGTCCAGAGCCAGACAGAGGTCGTCCCAGGCCTTGGCCTTGTCGGGCAGGTTGCGCAGCAAGTAGGCGGGATGGTAGGTGACGATGAGGGGCACGCCCTCGTAGTCATGCACCCGCCCGCGCAGCCGGCCGATGGGCTCGGTGGTGCGCAGCAGCGACTGCACGGCAAAGCGCCCCATGGCCAGGATGATGCGCGGCTTCACCAGGGCCACCTGGCGCTTCAGGAAAGGCTCGCACTGGGCGACTTCCTGGGGCTCGGGGTTGCGGTTGCCCGGCGGGCGGCATTTGAGCACGTTGCAGATGTAGACCTGCCGCTGCGGCGGCGCGGCCTCGCGCGTCAGGCCGATGGCGCGCAGCATGTTGTCGAGCAGGCGGCCGGCCTGGCCGACGAAGGGCTCGCCCAGGCGGTCCTCGTTCTCGCCCGGGGCTTCGCCGACGATCATCCAGTGCGCCTGCTCATGACCCACGCCGAACACGGTGTGGCGGCGGCTTTCGCACAGCGCACAGGCGCGGCAGCCGGCCACCGCCTCGCGCAGGGCCGGCCAATCCATCTGCTCGATGCCGCTGGGGCGCGTGCCGCGCGGCGGCAGGGCCTCCGGCGGCGCGGCAGCCAGGCCTTCCGGCCCCGGGGCGGCGGCGACGGGCCCGTCGGCTGCGGCGACCGCAGGGGCGTCGGGGGCGCTGCCGGCATGGCGCGGCACCCAGGCCGTCAGGCCCATCTCGCGCAGCAGGCCCAGGCGACGATCGTCCAGGTTCACGGGGCGGTCCTCACAGCGGCAGGCTCATGACCAGCGCGTCCTCGCGCAGCCCCCGCGCGGCCGGGTAGTAGCCGCGGCGCAGGCCCACCTCGGCGAAGCCGTAGCGCTCGTACAGACGCCGGGCCCGCTGATTGCTCGGGCGCACCTCCAGCCACAGCTGGGTGGCGCCTTCGCCGCGCGCGATCTCGCACAGGCGGTCGAGCATCCACACGGCGTGGCCGCGTCCCTGCTGGGAGGGGGCCACGGTCAGGTTGAGCAGGTGCATCTCCTCGACCCCGAGCATGGCCAGGAAGTAGCCGATCATCGGGCCGTCTCCCTCACGCAGCCACCAGGCCGCATGGCCGGCGGCCAGGGAGTCGATGAAGTTGCCGCGCGTCCAGGGGAATTCATAGGCCTGCACCTCGATGGCCAGCAGCGCATCGAGATCCTCGACACGCAGCGGCTCCAGGCGACGCCCGGCTGGGTGGAGCAGGGCGTTCATGTCAGGGCTGAGCGGACGGCGTCGCGCTCGGCGGTGGTCTGGGCCACCTTGTCGCGCACGTACAGCGGCAAGGCCAGGGCGGCGTCGACTGCCTCGCCGCGCTGCCAGGCCGCCAGCGCCAGCGCCAGCAGGGCGTGTGCGCTGGGAGCGGCCTCGGGGTGCAGGGGGCGCGCGCCGGTGTCCAGCCGCGCGCCGAGTGCGGCCAGCGCATTGCCGACCAGCGCGGCTTGCGGGTCGGCGCGCAACAGCGTGTTGAAGGCCTCGGGCTCGTGCAGGGCCGGTGCGGCCAGGGTCTGCCAACGCTCACCCCCGTGCCGGTAACGGGCGGCATAGAGCTGGCCCATGCGCGCATCCTGGGCGACCCAGACCTCGGTGTGCCCGTGGGTGCGGCGGGCGTCCTCGGCCACCACGAGCAGGGTGTCCACCGGGATCACCGGACAGCCCGCACCCAGCGCCAGACCCTGCGCCACCGAGCAGGCGGTGCGCAGGCCGGTGAAGGCGCCCGGGCCGCGGCCGAAGGCAATGGCATCCAGATCCCGCGGGGCGAGCCCGGCCTCGTCCAGCAGCCGGCGCACGGCCGGCAGCAGGGTGGCCGAGGTGTGGGCGCTGCCCGGGCCGGTGAACACGTGCACCTGGCTGCCGCAACGCAGGCCCAGGTGCATCGTCTCGGTGGCGGTCTCGATCGCCAGCAGGCAAGGGTCTCGCGCAGGGAAGGACATGCCCACAGTGTAGCGGCCGGGATAATCGGCGAATGCTTTGCCCTGACTTGCCCTCGATGCGGCGCCGTGCCCTGTCCCGGGCCGGCGCCTGGACCCTTGCTGCGATCGTCCTGGGGCTCGCGCTGGCGCGCGGCCCCGCGCAGGCCCAGAGCGTGCCACCGGTCCTGCCGGCGCCGGTGGAGGCGGCGCTGGCGCAGGCCCAGGTGCCGCGCGAGGCCCTGGCCGTCGAGGTGGTGCCGGTCGGCGGCGGCGCGCCCCGCCTGAGCCACCAGGCCCAGGTGCCGATGAACCCGGCCTCGCTGATGAAGCTCGTCACCACCTATGCCGCGCTGGACTTGCTTGGGCCGGCCTACACCTGGACCACGCCGGTCTATGCCGAGGGAGCGGTGGCCGACGGGGTGCTGCAAGGCACGCTGTACCTGCAGGGCCAGGGCGACCCGAAGCTGGTGGTCGAGCGGCTGTGGCTGCTGCTGCGGCGCGTGCAGCAACTGGGCGTCCGCGAGATCCGGGGGGACATCGTGCTCGACGGCTCGGCCTTCGAGCTGCCGCCGGGCGATCCGGGGGCCTTCGACGAGGAGCCCTGGCGCCCGTACAACGTGCTGCCCGACGCGCTGCTGATCAACTACAAGTCCATCGCGCTGGGCTTCGTGCCCGATCCGGCCCGCGCGCGGGCCTGGGTCACGGTGGAGCCGCCGCTGCACGGCTTTGCGGTCGACCCCTGGGTGCCGCTGGACTTCACTGCCGAGTGCGCCGACTGGCGGGCCCTGCTCAAGGCCGAGCTGGGCGATCCCGCCCGGCTGCGCTTGCGCGGCGCCTATCCGGCGCGCTGCGGCGAGAACCAATGGGCCATCGCGCACGCCGATCCACGCGGCTACAACGCCCAGGCCGTGCTGGGGCTGTGGCGCAGCCTGGGGGGGCAGTTGTCAGGCACGGTGCGCGAAGGCCGGGTGCCCGAGGGCCTCAAGCCGCTGGTGGCCAGCACCTCGCCGGCCTTGGCCGAGGTGGTGCGCGACATCAACAAGTTCAGCAACAACGTGATGGCCCGCCAGCTGTTCCTGACGTTGGGGCGCGAGCGCCGTGGCCAGGGCGATTTGGCGTCGTCACGGGCGGTGGTGCAGGACTGGCTGCGCACCCGCCTGGGGGTGCCCGATGCCGCGGTGGTGCTGGACAACGGTGCCGGGCTGTCGCGGCAGGCCCGCGCGAGCGCAGCGGTGTTCACCCGGCTGCTGCAAGCGGCCTGGGCCGACCCGGTGATGCCCGAGCTGATGGCCTCGCTGCCGGTCCTGGGCCGCGATGGCACCTTGCGGCGCAGCCGCACCGAGCCCGGGCGTGCGCATCTGAAGACCGGCTCGCTGCGTGATGTGGCCGGCCTGGCCGGCTATGTGCTGGGCGACAGTGGACAGCGCTACAGCTTTGTGGCCATCGTCAACCACCCGCGCGCGGCCGCCGCACGCCCGGCCCTGGAGGCTTTGGTGCAATGGGCCTTGCGCGACCGCGCCGAGGGCCCAGCCCCCGGGTCCGCAGGCCCCGGCCGGGGCGGTCAGTAGGGGTGCCGCTCGGCGCGCTGCCAGGCGAGGTTGCCGATCAGGCGATTCATCTGGGGGCTGAAGTACAAATCGTCGGCCCACACGTACTTGTAGGAACTCAAGCTGGTGTCGTAGTCCGACTGTACGGTCGACGTCGAGCAATCGATGGCGGGCTGCACGGTGCACGCCGCCGTGCCTTCATGGGTGAACCGGTAGCCGGTGTTGCTGTCGCCATCGGTGGCCAGGCGCACCAGGTTGTTCACCTGGGCATAGGCCGCCTTGCGGCTGTTGTTGCCGAAGCTGTTGTAGAAGCCGGAATTGAAGGCATCGGTCAAGGCCTTGAGCAAAGTGCGCCCGGCCACGGGTTCGGCCAGCCCGCGCGGGGTCTTGCCCTGGTTGACCACATCGATGGCCAGCACGCGCGCATCGCGGTCGGTGATCTGCTGCACCAGCCGGCCGAGGTCGGCGCCGCGGTTGCAGGCTTCGCGCAGGGTGGTGGGCAGGTTGGCCTGGCTGCACAGCCCCTCGTCCTCGTAGTTCGGGGGCACGGCGCTCGGGTCCTGTGCGTACAGTGCCCACACGTCTTGCGCGCCCACTTGCAGCAGCACCATGTCGCCGGTGCCCAGGTTGGGCAGCTGGGCCTCCACCTGGGTGCGCACGTTGGCCAGGGTCCAGGTTTCGTCGGCGTAGAGCTGGGCCACGCGGTTGCCGGTGAGGTTGGATGGGTTGCAGGCCGCAAAGGCAAAGCCGTAGTTTTCGGCCACGAGCTGGTTCCAAGTGCGGTAGTTCCGGCAGTCGGCCAGATCGTTCACGGTGTACTTGCGCCCGTCGCTGGCCATCGCGCTGTGGCCGTCGCCGAAGGAAAAAATGCGCGTAGGCTGAAAGGGATCGTAAACATCACCGCCACAGCCTGCCAGGGCCAAGGCGGCCGCCACGGCCGCCAGCGATCGTTGGCGCCAGCGGGCACCGAAAGACGACAAAGACATGCACACTCCACGAAGCATTGGGGGGGGGATCAGGCGGCAGCAGCGCGTGTGAGTCGGTCGCGCACACCGTCCCACTCGGGGCCGGGGGGCGGGCTTTCGACCCAGATGATCCGCGCACCGCGCTCGTCGAATTCACGCAAGGCGGCAAACAACTCCCGCGCGGCCGCAGCGGCATCATCGGGCATGGCCCGATACAACATGCCTTTGGCCGGGCGAACGGTACGGGCATACAAGGCCACCGGCCCCGGGGTCTGGCCCCAGACTTGCAGGGCCGTGCGCAGCACGTCCGTGCTCATCAGGCGCACGACCGCGCGGGGCGCGTAGTGGGCTTTGAGGGTGCCGGGGGCCCGCGGGGCCTGTGCATCGCGGTCGAGCAGGGGTTCGCCCAGCGCGGCCTCGATCTGGGCTCGGGTGTGCGTGCCGGGGCGCAACAGCACGGGGCGGGCGCGTGAGCAGTCGATGATGGTCGATTCGATGCCCACCGGGCAGGGCCCGCCGTCGAGCACCAGCACCTCGTCGCCGAACTCTGCTGCCACGTGGGCGGCGGTGGTCGGGCTGACCCGGCCGAAGCGGTTGGCGCTGGGGCCGGCCAGTCCGAGCAGGCCGCGCCGGCTGGCCGCCTGGAGCAGGGCCTGGGCCACCGGATGGGCCGGGCAGCGCAGGCCGATCGTGTCCTGTCCGCCGGCCGCCGCTGTGGCCACCCCTTCGCGGCGCGGCACGATCACGGTGAGCGGGCCGGGCCAGAAGGCGTCCATCAGCCGGCGGGCCGCCGGCGGCACGGCCCGGGCCAGCGCCAGGGCGGCTTCGGCATTGGCCACGTGCACGATCAGCGGGTGGTCGGCCGGCCGGCCCTTGGCGGCGAAGATGCCGCGCACGGCCTCGTCCTGGCCGGCATCTGCGCCCAGGCCATAGACCGTTTCGGTCGGGAAGGCCACGAGGCGGCCGGCCGCCAGGGCCTCCAGGGCCTCGGCGATCTGGGCGGCAGGGGTGCCGTCAAGGATGCGCGCCACGGTGGTCGTGCCCCTTCACCAGCGAGCGATGCCGAGTCGCTCGGCACAACGCCGCGCCACCTCGTCGGCCTGGGCCGCAGAGGCTGCCGTCACGGTCAGGTGGCCCATCTTGCGTCCGGGGCGTGCGGCCAGCTTGCCGTACAGGTGCAGATGCACCCCGGGCAGGGCCAGCACCTCGGCCCAGGCCGGCTCGCGCTCGCGCCCCTGGGCGTCGAACCACAACTCGCCCAGCAAGTTGAGCATCACGGCCGCAGAGTGCTGGCGCGGGGCCACCAGCGGCAGCCCGGTCATCGTGCGCACCTGCAACTCGAACTGCGACACGTCGCAGGCGTCCAGCGTGTAATGGCCCGAGTTGTGCGGCCGCGGCGCCATCTCGTTGGCCAGCAGCCGGCCGTCGCGCAGCACGAAGAACTCCACGCACAGCACGCCCACGTAGTGCATCGAGGCGGCCAGGTGCTCGGCCGCGCCGATGGCCTGCGCTTGCAGCTCGGGGCTCACGTCCGGGGCCGGCACGGTGGTGACCGCCAGGATGCCCTCCCGGTGCAGGTTGCGCTGCACCGGGTAATGCACCACCTCGCCCTGGGCGTTGCGCGCGACGATCACGCTCACCTCAAAGGCCAGGTCCAGGCGCTGTTCGAGCACGCAGGGCACGCGGCCGAGCTGCTCCCAGGCGGCTGCCAGGTCCTGCGGTGTCGTCACCGCGACCTGGCCCTTGCCGTCGTAGCCCAGGCGGGCGGTCTTGAGCAGGCCCGGCAGCAGCTCGGCATCGACCGCGGCGAGCTGCTCGGGCGTTTCGATCACGGCATGGGGTGCGCAGGGCACACCGCAGCGCCTGAAATGCGCTTTTTCCAGGGCGCGGTCCTGGCAGATCGCCACCGCTTGCGCACCCGGGGCGACCGGACGATGCGCCTGCAGCGTGACCAGGGCCGCCGAGGGCACGTTCTCGAACTCGGTGGTGATCGCGGCGCTGCGCTGCATCAGCTGCGCCAGGCCTTGCTCGTCCAGGTAGTCGGCCTGGATGTGGTGGTGTGCCACCAGCCCGGCCGGGCTGCTCACGTCCGGGTCGAGCACGACGGTGAAGTAGCCCAGGGTCTGGGCCGCGTGCACGAACATGCGGCCGAGCTGGCCGCCGCCCATCACGCCCAGGGTCGCACCCGGCTGCACGGTGCCGTTCATGCCGGCGCTCCTGCAGGCGGCAGCGTCATCGCCCGCGCCGCCTCGGTCTGGCGGGCGCGGAAGTCCAGCAGCTTCTCGCGCAGCGCGGGGTTCTCGTTGGCCAGCAGGGCCACGGCGAAGAGGGCCGCATTGGCGGCGCCGGCCGTCCCGATGGCGAAGGTCGCCACCGGGATGCCCTTGGGCATCTGCACGATGGAGTGCAGGGAATCGACGCCTTGCAGGTGCTTGCTCGGCACCGGCACGCCCAGCACCGGCACCACCGTCTTGGCCGCCAGCATGCCCGGCAGGTGGGCCGCACCGCCGGCGCCGGCGATGAGGGCCTTGAGGCCGCGCGGCGCGGCCTGCTCGGCATAACGGAACATGTCGTCGGGCATGCGGTGGGCGGAAACCACCCGTGCCTCGTAAGGCACGCCGAAGTCGGCGAGAATCTGGGCGGCGTGCTGCATGACGTCCCAATCGCTGTTGGAACCCATGACCACACCGATGAGGGGCGAAGCGCTCGACAAGGATGGCTCCAGGCTGGGCAGAAACCGCGATTTTAGGCGGGGCTGGGAAAGGCCTGGCCCGACCCCATCTTTGCCCGGGCCGGTGCCCCGCCCCTTTTGAACGGCTTTGCCATGATCGACATCACCCTCCAGAACTTTGAAGCCGAGGTGCTGCAAGCCTCGGTGTCGCGTCCCGTGCTGCTCGACATCTGGGCGCCCTGGTGCGGCCCGTGCCGCACCTTGGGGCCCTTGCTCGAGAAGCTCGAAACCCAGTACGGCGGCCGCTTCGTGCTGGCCAAGCTCAATTCCGACGAGCAGCCCGAGATCGCCGGCCAGCTCTCGCAGATGTTCGGTGTGCGCTCCATCCCGTTTTGCGTGATGTTCCGCGACGGGCAGCCCGTCGACGGCTTCGTGGGGGCGTTGCCGCAGGCGCAGATCCAGCAGTTCTTGGACAAGCACGTGCCCAGCGATGCCGAGTTGCAGGCTGAGGAGGAGGCCGAGGCGGCCGTCGAGCTCGCCGCCGAGGGGAACACCGATGCGGCGCTGGAGAAGCTGCAGCAGGCCGTGGCCATCGACCCGGCCAACGACGTGGCGCGCTTCGACTACGTGAAGCTGCTGCTCGAACGGGGCCAGGTGGCCGAGGCGCGCGCCGCCTACGAGCCGGTGGCCTCCAAGGCGGCGGTGGACGCCCGCCTGGCCGCTCTGGGGCTGTACCTGGAGGCCTGCGAGCGCGCCCCGAAGGCCCGATCGACGCAGGACCTGGCTGCCGCGATCGCGGCCAACAAGCGCGACTTCGAGGCCCGCCACGAGTTGGCCCAGGTGCACTTTGCCGCCGGCCGGTTCACGCAGGCGATGGACGAGCTGCTCGAGATCCTGATGCGCGACAAGGCCTGGAACGAGGGTCTGGCGCGCAAGACCTATGTGGCCATTCTCGAGATGATGAGCAAGCCCGCGCCCAAGCCGGCCGCGGCCGAAGCCAAGGGCACGCTGGAGCTCACCGGCAAGACGACGGTGGCTGCGGCCGATCCGATTGTCGAGCAGTACCGCCGCAAGCTGTCGATGACGCTGTTCTGAGGACGCTCAGGCGCCGATCAGCCGGTCGCGTGCCTCGCGGTACTTGGCAGCGGTCTTCTCGATCACCTCGGCCGGCAGCGCCGGGGCGGGGGCCTGTTTGTTCCAGGGCCGGCCGTTCACCGTGGCCTGCTCCAGCCAGTCGCGCACGAACTGCTTGTCATAGCTCGGAGGGTTGGCGCCTTCGGCATAGCCTTCCACCGGCCAGAAGCGCGAGGAATCGGGCGTGAGCACCTCGTCCATCAGCGTGAGGGTGCCGTGCTCGTCCAGACCGAACTCGAACTTGGTGTCGGCGATGATGATGCCGCGCGACAGCGCATAGTCGGCCGCGGTGCGGTAGAGCTCGATGGACACCGCGCGCACGCGCTCGGCCAGGTCCCGCCCGATGATCTCGCCCATGCGATCGAAGGAGATGTTCTCGTCGTGCTCGCCGATCTCGGCCTTGGTGGCCGGGGTGAAAATGGGCTCGGGCAGCCGACTGGCGTTCTTCAGCCCGGCCGGCAGCTTCACGCCGCAGACTTCGCCGGTGTGCTGGTATTCCTTCCAGCCGCTGCCGGCCAGGTAGCCGCGCACCACGGCCTCCACCGGCAGGGGCTTGAGGCGCTTGACCAGCATCGCGCGGCCGCGCACCTGGGCACGTTCGGCCTCGGTCACCACGCTTTGCGGGTCGTCACCGGTGAGGTGGTTGGGCACGAGGTGGCCCAGCTTGTCGAACCAGAACAGCGCCACCTCGGTGAGCAGGGCCCCTTTGCCGGGGATGGGCTCGCCCATCACCACGTCGAAGGCCGAGAGCCGGTCGGTGGCGATCATCAGGATGCGGTCGGTGCCCACCGCGTAGTTGTCGCGCACCTTGCCGCGTGCGAGCAGGGGCAGGGAGGTGATCGAGGAGTGGAGCAGGGCGGCGGTCACGAAGGTCTCCGGAAAACAACGAGCCCGCTGGTCCAGCGGGCTCGGCAGGTGCGGATCGGGCCGCGGGTCTTACTGGACCACCTGGGCCAGTTCGCCGGCCGCGTAGCGGCGCGCCATCTCGGACAGGGCAATGGGCTTGATTTTACCGGCCTGGCCTTCGCAGCCGAACTGCAGGTAGCGCGCCTTGCAGACCTGCTTGGCCGCTTCGCGGGCAGGCTTCATCCACTCGCGCATGTCGAACTTGTCGGGGTTCTCGGCCAGGAACTTGCGCACCGCGCCGGTCATGGCCAGACGGATGTCGGTGTCGATGTTGATCTTGCGCACCCCATGCTTGATGGCTTCCTGGATTTCCTCGATGGGCACGCCGTAGGTCTCCTTCATCTTGCCGCCGTACTGGTTGATGATGGCCAGCAGTTCCTGCGGCACCGAGGACGAGCCGTGCATCACCAGGTGGGTGTTGGGAATGCGGGCGTGGATCTCCTTGACGCGCGAGATCGCCAGGATGTCGCCGGTGGGCTTGCGGGTGAACTTGTAGGCGCCGTGGCTGGTGCCGATGGCAATGGCCAGCGCATCGAGCTGGGTGGCCTTCACGAACCGGGCGGCCTCCTCGGGGTCGGTCAGCAAGGCGGAATGGTCGAGCTTGCCCTCGGCGCCGATGCCGTCTTCCTCGCCGGCCATGCCGGTCTCCAGCGAGCCCAGGCAGCCGAGCTCCCCCTCGACGGTGACGCCCACCTTGTGGGCCATCTCGACCACCTCGCGCGTGACCTTGACGTTGTAGTCGAAGGAGGCCGGGGTCTTGCCGTCTTCCATCAGCGAGCCGTCCATCATCACCGAGCCGAAGCCCAGCTCGATGGCGCCTTGGCAGACTTTGGGCGAGGTCCCGTGGTCCTGATGCATCACCAGCGGGATGTGCGGATAGGCCTCGACGGCCGCTTGGATCAGGTGCTTGATGAAGCTCTCGCCGGCGTACTTGCGGGCGCCGGCACTGGCCTGCAGGATCACCGGTGCGCCGACTTCGTCGGCGGCGGCCATCACGGCCTGCACCTGCTCGAGGTTGTTGACGTTGAAGGCCGGGATGCCGTAGTTGTTTTCGGCAGCATGGTCCAGCAGTTGACGCATCGAGACGAGTGGCATGGTGGGGCCTCTTGGGACGCTAGGAAGTCGGAGAAACGGAAATCGCCGGGCGGCGGCATGAAACCGCGTCGTAATCGTCCAGGATTCTACCGACCCCACTGGAGCGGGGCGCCCCTGCCCCCCTGGGACCGGGGAGGGATGCCGCAGTGCAGCATGGGGTTTCCGGGCCCGCAGTGGCGGTGTGCGGCCAGGCGCCCTAAAGTCGGGCCCTTTCCCCTTCACGCCACCGCTGACGCCGAGATGACCCGACGCGTGTTTCCCCCCATTTCCGCATTGCGCCGCAGTGTGGGGCTCGTCCTGGCCCTGGGCCTGCTGATGGCCTGTGCTGCGGCCCCGGCGCAAGTGACGCAGCGTCCCGATGGCCAGTGGCGCCACCTCATCGGGCTGGGCGCCAGCGTGGCCTCGGGCAACACGCGCACCACCAGTGTGAACCTCTCGCTGGACAGTGTGCGGGCCACCTACGAGGACAAATGGTCGCTGACGGGCAGCGCGCTGCAATCGCGCACCGAGGGCGACACGGCCGCGCAGCGCGCCGAGATCAAGACCCAGTACGACCGCGACCTGTCGTTGCTGTGGTTCGGCTACGGCAGCCTCGCGGCCTTGCATGACGAGGCGGCGAACATCGAGTCGCGCGCTTCGGTGGCCTCGGGGGTGGGCTATCACCTGCTGCGCACCGAGGACAGCTACTGGGATGTGTCTGCCGGCCTGGGCTACACGCGCGACCGCTTCGAGGCGGCCACAGTGATCGATGGCTTGAGCCGCCGCAGCCGCGACCGCCTGGAACTGGTGCTGGCCCAGGAATCCACCACCTATCTGTCCGACACCGCGCGCCTGAAGCAGCAGGCCCGGCTGCTGCCGAGCCTGCGTGAATCGGGGGAGTTTCGTGCCGAGCTGACGGCCAGCCTGGCGGTGGCCATCAATGCCCGGCTCAGCCTGACCGCCAGCCTCACCCATCGCCACGACACCCAGCCCGGCGCGGGCTTCAGCAAGTCGGACACGCTGTTCGTGACGGGCGTCTCGCTCGGCCTGGACTGATCCCAGGTCAGCCGCCCACGCGGCAGACCTTCAGCATGTTGGTGCCACCGGGGTAGCCCATCGGTTCACCGCAGGTGATGGCATAGGTGTCGCCCGGCTTGAGCACGCCGCGCTCGACCAGCAGGGCCTCGGCCTTGTGCAGGGCTTCGTCGCGGTCGTGGTAGGCCGGCATCAGCATCGGGCGCACGTTGCGGTACAAGGCCATCTTGCGCTGGGAGACGGGCTGTGAGGTCAGGCCGAAGATCGGCACGTGGATCTTGTGCCGGCTCATCCACAAGGCGGTGGAGCCCGATTCGGTCAGTGCGATGATGGCCTTGCACCCCAGGTGGTGGGCGGTGAAGAGCGCACCCATTGCGATGGCCTGGTCGATGCGGCCGAACTTCTTGTTGACGAAGTCCGAGTCGAGCTCGATCTCCTCGGCGCGCTCGGCCTCCAGCGCGATGAGCGCCATGTGCTCGATGGTCTCCACCGGGTACTTGCCCGCGGCGGTCTCGGCGCTGAGCATCACCGCATCGGTGCCGTCGAGCACGGCGTTGGCCACATCGCTGACCTCGGCGCGCGTGGGCACGGGGTTGACGATCATCGACTCCATCATCTGCGTGGCGGTGATGACCACCTTGTCCATCTCGCGTGCCAGGCGGATCATGCGCTTTTGCAGCGCCGGCACGGCCGCATTGCCCACCTCAACGGCCAGGTCGCCGCGCGCCACCATGATGCCGTCGCTGGCCTTGAGGATGCCCTCGAGCTGCGGGATGGCCTCGCTGCGCTCGATCTTGGCGATCAGCGCGGGCTTGTGCCGCCAGGGCTCGCCGGCCACGTTGGCGAGCTGGCGGGCCATTTCCATGTCGGTGGCACTCTTGGGGAAGCTCACCGCCAGGTATTCGCACTGGAAGCTCATCGCGGTGCGGATGTCTTCCATGTCCTTGGCTGTCAGTGCCGGAGCCGTGAGCCCACCGCCTTGCTTGTTGATGCCCTTGTTGTTCGACAGCTCGCCGCCGATCTTCACGCGAGTGAACACCGCATCGCCGGCCACACGTTCGACGGCGAGCACGATCAAACCGTCGTTGAGCAGCAGGGTATCGCCCGGCTTCACGTCGCGCGGCAGTTCCTTGTAGTCCAGACCCACTCGTTCGTTGTTGCCCAGGTCCGTCCAGCCTGCATCCAGGATGAAGGTCTGGCCAGGTTCGAGCAGGGTCTTCCCACCTTCGAACTTGCCCACCCGGATCTTGGGGCCTTGCAGGTCGGCCATGATGGCCACCTCCTTGCCGGCACGCTGGGCGGCTTCACGCACCACAGCCGCGCGGTCGATGTGGTCCTGGGCGGTGCCGTGAGAGAAGTTCAACCGCACCACGTCGACCCCAGCGCGGATCATGCGCTCCAAGATCTCGAGAGTGGACGAGGCGGGGCCCAGGGTGGCGACGATCTTGGTGGCGCGGTTCATGGCAGCTTGTCTCCGGTGAGGATGTAACTTTATTCCATTTTGAGCGCCTTCAGAAGGCCTTTGGAGTTACAGCGCCACCCTGCGCCGATCACGCCGCGGCGCGGCGTGCCAAGATCTCGAAGGCCGGCAGCTGCTTGCCTTCGAGCACCTCCAGGAAGGCGCCGCCGCCGGTGGAGATGTAGCCCACGTCCTTCTCGATGCCGTACTTGGCGATGGCCGCCAGGGTGTCGCCGCCACCGGCGATCGAGAAAGCGCTGGACTCGGCAATCGCTCGGGCCAGGGTTTCGGTGCCCTTGGAGAAGGCTTCGAACTCGAACACCCCCACCGGGCCGTTCCACACGATGGTGCCGGCGGCCTTGAGCTGCTCGGCCAGCAGCGCGGCGGTCTTCGGACCGATGTCGAGGATCAGGTCGTCGTCGGCGACGTCGGCGGCCGCCTTGATGGTGGCCGCGGCATCGGCCTTGAAGGCCTTGGCCACCACCACATCCACGGGGATGGGCACGGCCGCGCCGCGGGCCTGCATCGCTTCCATCACGGCGCGGGCTTCGTCCACCAGGTCGGGTTCGGCCAGCGACTTGCCGATGGGCAGGCCGGCGGCCAGCATGAAGGTGTTGGCGATGCCGCCGCCCACGATGAGCTGATCGACGTTCTTGGCCAGGCTTTGCAGGATGGTGAGCTTGGTGCTGACCTTGGAGCCGGCCACGATGGCCACCAGCGGGCGCTTGGGGCTGGCCAGCGCGCGGGTGATCGCGTCGATCTCGGCGGCCAGCAAGGGGCCGGCGCAGGCCACCTTCGCGAACTGCGCGATGCCGTAGGTGGAGGCCTCGGCGCGGTGGGCGGTGCCGAAGGCGTCGTGTACGAAGATGTCGCACAGCGCGGCCATCTTGCGCGCCAGCGTCTCGTCGTTCTTCTTCTCGCCCTTGTTCAGACGGCAGTTCTCCAGCAGCACGACCTGGCCGGGCTGCACGTCCACGCCATCGACCCAGTTCGCACGCAACGGCACCTCGCGCCCCAGCAGCTCGCCCAGGCGCTGTGCCACCGGGGCGAGCGAGTCCTCGGGCTTGAACTCGCCTTCGGTGGGTCGGCCCAGATGCGAGGTCACCATCACGGCGGCTCCGGCCTGCAGGGCCATCTCGATGCAGGGCACCGAGGCGCGGATGCGGGTGTCTTCGGTGATGCGCCCTGCGTCGTCCAGCGGGACGTTGAGGTCGGCGCGGATGAAGACGCGGCGCCCAGCCACCTGGCCTTGGGCGATCAGATCGGAGAAGCGAAGCACGTTCATGGCGAAAGGGTGGCAGTGGCAGCAAAGGAAGCCGAGATTTTAGAGGGGCCGCCTCCACCCGATTCCGGGGGCCGGCGGCTTGTCACGCGTCAAATTCAGGCGTACAAGGACAGCAACGCTCGCTTCGTTCACATCCTTTGTGACGCAAGGAGGGCCCCATGCGCAGACGCATTTATTGGCTTCTGCCCGACCTGGCCAGTGCCAGGCGGACGATGGATGATCTTTTGCTCGCGCGCATCGCCGAGCCTCATATCCATTTCGTGGCACGGGAAGGCGTCGACATGAGCGGCCTGCATGCAGCCAATGTGCTGCAGACCTCCGACGTGCTGCGCGCCGCCCAGCTCGGGCTGGTGATCGGGGGCGTGGTGGGCACGGTGGCGGGCCTGGCTGTGGCGGTCTTCTTCCCCATCGTCGGCGATTCTCCGCAATGGGGTGTGGCGGCGGTGCTGGCGGTGCTTGGCGGATTGTTCGGCGCCTGGGCGGCCAGCATGATCGGCATCTCCGCGCCCAGCCACCGCCTCGAGCGCTTCCGGCCGGCCATCGAGCAGGGGCAGATCCTGCTGATGGTCGACGTGCCGCGCTCGCGTGTGGCCGAGATCGAGGCCCGGCTGCAGGCCCTGCATCCCGAGGCCCATCTCGAGGGCGTCGAGCCCAACATCCCGGCCTTTCCCTGAATTCGCGGGCCCGGGCCGGTGCCGGCATGGGCATGAGGAGGCAAGACCATGGAACTGCATCTGTCTACGTGGCGGGCGGGCTCGACCCGCCCGGACTGGACGGCCGCTGCCGTGTCGGGGCTGGCGGCCGGCGCCGTGCTGATGGTGCTTGAACTGTTCTGGGCCGCCAGCATGGGCGGCGACGGACCCTGGCGGCTGCCTCACATGGTGGCCGCCCTCGTTTTGGGGGCCGGCTGGCTGGACGCGGCCGCGGCGCAGGGCTACGCCTTCCACGCCGGCGTGGTGGCGGCCGCGCTGGTGGTGCATTACGCACTGGGCGTGCTGTTCGGCCTGGCGCTGGGCGTGCTGGTGTCCTGGCTGCGCCTGGACAGCCTGCTGGGTCGCATGGAGGCGCTCGGGGCCGCCTTCGGGGTGATGCTCTATCTCGTCAACTTCCATCTGCTGGCCCAGGTCTTCCCCTGGTTCCTGGAGCTGCGCGGCTGGGCGACCCTGATGGCGCACCTGGTGTTCGGCATCAGCGCAGCGCTGCTGTACTGGGAGCTCGCGCGGCGCGACGCCGCCGCCTGATGTCGGGCGGGGCCGGTCTTGCGGGGAGGGCGGCATGGTCATCGCGGCTGTCCTGCTGTGCATCGTCCTGGGCTCGGTGGCCTTCCACCTGTTCACACCCTGGTGGACCACGCCGCTGGCCACCCATTGGGAGCACATGGACGATACCCTGACCATCACGGGGTCATCTTCATCGCGATCAACCTCTTGTCCTACACGATCTGGCGCTACCGCCATCGCGAGGGCGATCGCGCGGCCTATGAACCGGAGAACCACCGACTGGAGCCGCAAGCGCAGGCTGCGGCGTGGCGGCTGGGCCTGTGCGCGCGCTACGGGCATTTCCTTCCAGCCGCGGTGTGGGTCGTGCGCTTTGCCGCGCTGGGCTGACTCACGCCCGAGCTTGTGGCCTACCTGTGCGGCACGGCCTGAGGAGCCCGGCATGAGCAGCATCCTCGCCCCGCCGTCCTCACCCGCAGGCGCTGCCTGCGCCGCGGCCGGCCGCTGGCGTGAGCTGGCGGCCGACGGGTCCTGCGACCGCCAGGCCTTGCAGGTGTGCGCTTCGTGGTGATGGCCCGGAAGCTGCAGCGCGACCTGCGCGTGGCTTTGCCGCTGTTCCGCTGCTCGATCACCTACCTCTTCGGGTTGTTCGCACTGCTGCTGGTGGATGCCACGCTCGGGGCGTGAGCGCCTTCACCAGCCCAGCCCCAGCCGCAGCGGCAGGTACAGGGCCATGCCCACGAGGATGGTGCCCAGGATGTCGCGGCGCCAGAAGTAGTAAGCCGTGGCAGCCGCCAGCCCGAAGATCCGGGCGTCGCGCCAGGTGGTGATCAGCTCCCCCTGGGTCATCAGCACTTCGGGCGCGATCACGGCCGCCAGCGCGGCCAGCGGGGCGTACTTCAAGCCGCGCTTGACCCAGCCGGGCAGGTGCAGCTCGCGCTCGGGCAGCAGGAAGAAGCTGCGCGTGAGCACGGTGATCACGCCCAGCCCGGCGATCGTGAGGACCGCTTCCCAGGGGCTCATCATGTCCCTGCTCCTGGACGGCGTGCGCGCTTCCAGGCGCGCTCGGCCGCCTCCATCGCCAGGCCGGCGGCCACGGCAGCGGCAATGGCCACCACGATGTTGAGCTTGAGCGGCAGGGCATAGGCCGCCACCGCAGCGGCACCGGCCACGCCAGCGGCCACCCAGGTGGAGCGTTCCTTCAGCAGCGAGCACATCACGCCCAGCAGCGCCAGCACGCCGGCAAAGCCCAAACCCCATGCGGGCGGGATCACGTTGGCCAGCACGATGCCCAGCACCGAGGCGCTCTGCCAGGCGATCCAGTTCGTCGCCACGCCGCCCCAGTAGTAGGGCATCTGATCCTCCACCCGGTGTTCGGGATCGGGGAAGCGCTTCATGAACATCACGTAGTTCAGGTCACCGCTGAAATAGCCCAGCACACAGCGCTGGCGCAGTGGGAAGCGTGCGAAATAGGGCCGCCACATCGCGCTAAAGATCACGAAGCGCAGGTTCACGCAGGTGGCCGCGGCCCACACCACCCACATCGGCGCGCCGGCGGCCATCAGCGGCAGCGCGGCGAGCTGGGCGCTGCCGGCGAACACGAAGAAGGTCATGAACAGCGCCAGCGGCACCGACAGCCCAGACTTGACCATCGCCACGCCGGTGACCAGCCCCCAGGCCGCGATGCCCAGCGCCAGGCTCACCATGTGGCGGGCGCCGAGACGGAATTCGGGGTGGCGCCAGGTGGCGCGGAGCAGGGCGGTGTTCATGCAGGCGACAACAACCCGCCATTGTCGCCAAAACTGGCGTACAGCGACCTGAACATCGGATGATTCGAGGCCGCCGCCTGGCCGGGCTGCGCCGGAACCGGAGGGCCGGTCAGTCGGCGGGCAAAGGGGTCCCGGGCGCAACGGCCCGCAGCAGCAGTCCCGTGGTGGACACGCGCAGCTCCATCTCGCTGGCTCCATTCACGGCCTTGAAGCTGGCCGAGCCGTAATCGGTGTCGAGCAGGCCCGACAGCCAGCCGAAGCGCTCACGCAGGGTGAACAGATCCACCGGCCGGTCCAGGCGCAGGCTGTGCACCGTGCGCTCGGCCGCGCGTTCCTGGTCGAGCGAGAGATAACGGCCCGCTACGCGGTCCAGCTCATAGGCGGTGTGCAGGCCCAGCAGGTGGGCCACCGGCTTCCACTTCAGCACGTGGGCATCCACGTAGAGCGCATCGCCGCGCAGCTCGAAAGCCTGGCGGCGGCCGTCGGGCAAGGTGAAGTGGGCGCGGAAGTGCTGTGGCCCCAGCGGCTCGATGCGGATGTGAGCGGCCACCTGTTCATGCGTGAGCGCACGGTAGCCGTGCATCCCCAGCCCGATCAGGCTGATCGCCACCCCGCTCACCAGCAGCACGAGCCCCACCAGGGTGTGGACCAGCAGGCCCAGTGGCCGGGCGCGCAGCAGGCTGCGAAAGGCGGCGGCCATGAAGAACAGGCCCAGCAGCCACAGCGCCAGCGAGGCCCAGCCGCCCGGGCCCAGGGGCAAGGGCATGTCCTCGAACCAGCGCTTGACGATGGCGGCGTCCATGGACTGATCCTGCCATGAATGGGCTCCGATGGCCGGGCAAGCCCGAGCGCGCGCGATGGCCTTGCCCAGGCACAATCCCCGGCACCGGCAAGGGCCTGTGGCCCAGGAGGAGACCGCCCCGATGAGCTCACCCGACCAAGACCGCCGCGCGTTGCGCGAGCGCCTGCTGGCCGCCCGCCAGGCCCTGCCCGACCGGCTGGAGCGGGCCGTGGGGCTGCAGACGGTGCTGCGGAGCTGGCTGGTGGGCCGGCGTGAGACCCGCATCGGCGCCTACTGGCCCATCAAGGGCGAGTTCGACCCGCTGCCGGCGCTGTACCGCTGGCAGGAGGGGGCTCCTGAGGGCACGACGCGCCAGATCGGCCTGCCCGTGGTGGACAAGGCCAGCGGCCGGTTGCGCTTCCATGTGTGGTTCCCGGGCTGCCCGATGGAGGAGGACGCCTACGGCATTCCCAAGCCCAAGGACACCGAGACCTTCGAGCCCGAACTGCTGCTGGTGCCCTGCGTCGGCTTTGGGCCGGCGGGCCTGCGCCTGGGCTATGGCGGCGGCTTCATCGACCGCACGCTGGCGGCGCTGCATCCGCGTCCCTGGTCGGTGGGCCTGGGCTATGCACACGGCTTCCTGCCGCTGCTCAAGCCCCTGCCCGGGGAGGCCTGCCTCGACACCCTCCTCACCGAAGAAGGGGTGATGTGGGAGCGCGGCTGAGGTCTTCTCAGGCCAAGCCCAGCCGCTCGCAGATCTGCAGCGTGGCGTTGGCCTGGTTCATCGTGTAGAAGTGCAGGCCCGGCGCACCGGCCGTGCGCAACTGGTCGCAAAGGTCGCTGACCACGTCCAACCCGAAGGCCTGGATCGAGGCCTTGTCGTCGCCGTAAGCCATCAGCCGCAGCCGGATCCAGCGCGGGATCTCGGCGCCGCAGGCGTCGGAAAAGCGCATGAGCTGCGAGGAATTGGTGATGGGCATGATGCCCGGGACGATGGGCACATCCACGCCGAGCTTGTGCGCATCATCGACGAAGCGGAAGTAGGCGTCGCTGTTGAAGAAGTACTGCGTGATCGCCGCATTCGCCCCGGAGCGCACCTTGGTGGCGAAGGCCTGCAGGTCGGCCTCGGGCGAGCGGGCCTGCGGGTGCATCTCGGGGTAGGCGGCCACCTCGATGTGGAAGTGATCGCCTGTCTCGGCGCGGATGAAGGCAACCAGGTCACTGGCATGGCGGAACTCGCCAAAGCTGCCGTAGCCGCTGGGCAGGTCGCCACGCAAGGCCACCAGGCGGCGGATGCCCATGTGCCGGAACTGCGCGAGCTGGGCGCGCACGCTGTCGCGGGTGGCGCCGATGCAGGAGAAGTGCGGCGCAGCGTCCACGCCTTCGGACAGGATGGCTTGCACCGTCTGCACGGTGCCGTCCTGGGTGGATCCCCCGGCGCCGTAGGTCACCGAGCAGTACTCGGGCTTCAACGCGTAGAGCTGCGCGCGCGCGGCCGCGAGCTTGACCGCGCCTTCGGCGGTCTTGGGCGGGAAGAACTCCAGGCTGATCGGCAGCCGGTTCTGGGTGGCTTTCATCGGATCCTCTCTTGTGTGTTCGGGTGGGGGTCAGCCCGGCGTGTGCGCCCAGATGAAGAACTCGCGGTTGCCGTCGCCGCCGGTGATGGGGCTTTCGAACCAGCCGCGCACCACCCAGCCCAGGGCCTGGCAAGCCGTGCGCAGGCGCTGCTCTACCAGCGGGTACAGGCCGGCGTCTTTCACCAGCCCGCCTTTGCCCACCTGGCCGGGGCTCAGCTCGAACTGTGGCTTCACCAGCATCAGCACCTGGGCGCCGGGCTTGAGCCAAGGCGCCAGCGCCGGCAGCACCAGGGTCAGCGAGATGAAGGACAGATCGCCCACCATCAGATCGAAACTGGCCGGTGCCTGTTCACGTGCGAAGGCCGTGCCCTCGGGCGAGCGCGCATTGAGGCCTTCGTAGACCGTCACGCGCGCATCGCAGCGCAGGCGCTCGTGCAGTTGCGCCTGGCCCACCTCCAGCCCCACCACCGCGGCCGCCCCGGCGTGCAGCAGCGCGTCGGTGAAGCCGCCGGTGCTCTGGCCCACGTCCAGGCAGCGCCAGCCGCGCACGTCCAGGCCGCTCTCGCGCAGGGCCCCCTCCAGCTTGAGTCCGCCACGGGAAACGAAGCGCAGCTCGGCATCGTCGGTCACCTGCAGCGTGCAGCCTTCGGGCAGGTCCTCCCCCGCCTTCTTCGGCACCTGCCAGCCCTGCGGCCCCTTCCAGCGCACGGCCCCACGCTCGATCAGCCGCTGGGCCGCCGAACGCGACGGTGCCAAGCCCTGCTGCACCAGCAATTGATCCGCTCGCATCATCGAAGCCTCAGACATCCGGCGCACGCCGCGGATCCGGCGGGGCCGGTCCGCCAGCGCCGCCCCCTGGAGGGGGGCGGCCGCAGGGGGTGGTCCATCAATACCTGTAGGTGTCGGGCTTGTAGGGGCCTTCTTTCCTGACGCCGATGTAGGCCGCCTGCTCGTCCGTCAGCTCGGTGAGCATGGCGCCGAGCTTGGACAGTTGCAGGCGCGCCACCTTCTCGTCCAGGTGCTTGGGCAGCACGTAGACCTTGCCCACTTCGTACTGGCCGGGCTTGGTGTACAGCTCGATCTGCGCCAGCGTCTGGTTGGCGAAGCTCGACGACATCACGTAGCTCGGGTGGCCCGTGGCGCAGCCCAGATTCACCAGGCGGCCTTTGGCCAGCAGGATGATGCGCTTGCCGTCGGGGAAGATGACATGGTCCACCTGGGGCTTGATCTCCTCCCAGCGGTACTGCTCGATCGAGGCGATGTCGATCTCGTTGTCGAAGTGGCCGATGTTGCAGACGATGGCCTGGTCCTTCATCTTCAGCATGTGGTCATGGGTGATCACATGCTTGTTGCCGGTGGCTGTGACGAAGATGTCGGCCTTGTCGCAGGCGTAGTCCATCGTGACGACCTTATAACCTTCCATGGCCGCCTGCAGCGCGTTGATGGGGTCGATCTCGGTCACCCACACCTGGGCCGACAAGGCGCGCAGCGCCTGGGCCGAACCCTTGCCCACGTCGCCGTAGCCGCACACCACCGCGATCTTGCCGGCGATCATCACGTCGGTGGCGCGCTTGATGCCGTCCACCAGCGACTCGCGGCAGCCATAGAGATTGTCGAACTTGCTCTTGGTGACGCTGTCGTTGACATTGATGGCGCGGAAGAGCAGGGTGCCGCGCGCGCTCATCTCGTTGAGGCGGTGCACACCGGTGGTGGTTTCCTCGGTCACGCCGATGATCTTCGCGCTCTTGCGGCTGTACCAGGTCGGGTCCTGGGCGAGTTTGGCCCGGATCGCGGCGAAAAGCTCGCGCTCTTCCTCGCTGCCCGGTTTGTCCAGTACAGAGGGGTCTTGCTCGGCGCGCCGGCCCAGGTGCATCAGCAGCGTGGCGTCGCCGCCGTCGTCCAGAATCATGTTCGGGCCTTCGGCCTCGGAGCCGGCAGGCCCGAACTCGAAAATGCGGTGGGTGTAGTCCCAATAGTCCTTCAGCGACTCGCCCTTGTAGGCGAACACGGGCGTGCCTTGGGCCACCAGCGCGGCGGCGGCATGGTCCTGAGTGCTGAAGATGTTGCACGAGGCCCAACGCACACTGGCCCCCAGGGCCTGCAGCGTCTCGACCAGCACGGCCGTCTGGATCGTCATGTGCAGGCTGCCGGCGATGCGCGCGCCGCGCAGGGGCTGGCTGGCCGCGAATTCCTCGCGGATGGCCATCAGGCCGGGCATCTCGGTCTCGGCGATCCGGATTTCCTTGCGCCCCCAGTCGGCGAGCGACAGGTCGGCGATGACGTACTGGTCGCTCGACAGGGCGGGCTTGAGGACAGCGTTCATGTGTTTCTCCTGGTGGAAAAACCGCTGTGCACCGGGGGAGAACATTGCGAGACCCACCCGGCAGGACACATGCGGGTGAGCGCCGTTGCAATCGAAGCCGTCCGAGCCTGGGGCCTGAGGGCCTTGCAACGCTCCTCGGACAGACCATCATTGTAGCCGCCCCGGCGGGGGTATGTGGCAGTGGGCTGCCTCGCGGGCGCCAAAACCGGTAGCATTTGCACTTTGCGCGCGGCCCCAAAGCGTGCCCGGGCGTCGCCAGGCGTCCGATCCCTTGGCCCACCGGCCGAGACTCTGGAGAGTTTTCCGTGTCCTTCGCCCCCGAAACCCGGCGCCGCCGGACCTTCGCCATCATTTCCCACCCCGACGCCGGCAAGACCACGCTGACGGAGAAGCTGCTGCTGTTCTCGGGCGCGATCCACATCGCCGGCTCGGTGAAGGCGCGCAAGGCCAGCCGCCACGCCACCTCCGACTGGATGGAGATCGAGAAACAGCGTGGCATCTCGGTGGCCAGTTCGGTGATGCAGATGCTCTACCGCGACCATGTGGTGAACCTGCTCGACACGCCCGGCCACAAGGACTTCTCGGAAGACACCTACCGCGTGCTGACGGCGGTGGATTCGGCGCTGATGGTGATCGACGCGGCCAATGGTGTGGAGGCCCAGACCCGGCGTCTGATCGAGGTGTGCCGCCAGCGCGACACGCCCATCCTCACCTTCGTGAACAAGATGGACCGCGAGGGCCGCGACCCCATCGCCTTGCTCGACGAGATCGAGCAGGAACTCGGCATGCCCTGCGTGCCCATGACCTGGCCGGTGGGGCAAGGCAAGGCCTTTGCCGGCATCATCAACCTGCGCCAGAGGAGCATGCGCCTGTTCAAGCCGGGTCAGGACCGTGTGACTGATGATGAAGTCGTGTCGCTCGACGAGGCCGAGGCCTTGCGGGCACGTTTCGGGCACGACTTCGAGCAGGCCGAACAGAACATCGAGCTGCTGACCGAGGCCGCGCCGGCCTTCGATATGGAGGCCTTTCTGGCCGCCAAGCAGACACCGGTGTTCTTCGGCTCGGCCGTCAACAACTTCGGCGTGCAGGAGGTGCTTGATGCCCTGGTCGACCTCGCGCCGCCGCCGGCGCCGCGCCGCAGCACCACGCGGCTGGTGCGCCCGGAGGAGGCGCAGTTCTCCGGCGTGGTGTTCAAGGTGCAGGCCAACATGGACCCGGCGCACCGCGACCGCATCGCCTTCGTGCGCGTGTACTCCGGCCGCTACACCCAGGGCATGAAGCTCAAGGTGCAGCGCACCGGCAAGGAGCTGCGCCCCACCAGCGTCGTGACCTTCCTCTCGCAGCGCCGCGAGGCGGTGGACGAGGCTTACGCCGGCGACATCATCGGCTTCACCACCCACGGCGGCGTGCAATTGGGCGACACCCTCACCGAGGGCGAGGCCCTGCAGTACACCGGGCTGCCGTTCTTCGCGCCCGAGCTTTTCCAGGCGGTGGAACTGGCCAACCCCATGAAGAGCAAGCAGCTCCAGGCCGGCCTGATGCAGTTGGGCGAAGAGGGGGCCATCCAGGTCTTCCGTCCGCACGAGGGCGGCGCGATGCTGCTGGGGGCCGTGGGCCAGCTTCAGTTCGAGGTGGTGCAGCACCGCCTCAAAGCTGAGTACGGCGTGGAGGTGCGTCTGATGCCCTCGCGTTTCGTCGGGGCCCGCTGGGTCACGGCCGATTCGCCCGAGGAACTCAAGAAGTTCATCGACGTCAACGGCAGCAAGCTGGCGCTGGATGCGGCCGACACCCTGGCCTATCTGATGACCTCGCCCTATGACCTGCGCCTGACGCAGGAGCGGCATCCCAACATCCGCTTCCATCCGCTGCGCGAGCATGCGGGCCTGACCTTGCAGCAGGCCGCCTGATGCACCCGACGATGCAGCCCCTGTCGGCCTGGCCGGTGCCGGCGCGCCGGCACCTTCGAGGGTTGTTCACCGACATCGACGACACGCTCACCCGCGACGGGGCGATCACGCCCGAGGCCTTGCACGCCTTGCACGCGCTGCGCGATGCAGGCTTGATCGTCATTCCGATCACGGGACGGCCGCTGGGCTGGTCCGAGCCCTTGACACGCGAGTGGCCAGTGGCGGCCATCGTGCCCGAGAACGGCGCCTTGGCCGTGCTGCCCGACGGTCGGCGCCTGTACGTACAGGACGAGGCCACGCGGGCGCGCAACGCCCGCCGCCTGGCCGAGGTGGCTCAGCGCATCCTGGCGCAGGTGCCGGGTGCCCGACTGGCACGCGACAGCGCCGGTCGTCTCACCGACATCGCGATCGACCACAGCGAGTTCGCGCACCTGCCGCCCGAACGCATCGACCAGGTCGTTGCGCTGATGCACGCCGAGGGCATGGTGGCCACTGTCAGCTCGATCCACATCAACGGCTGGTTTGGCACGCATGGCAAGTGGAGCGGCGCCTGCTGGATCGCCAGGGAACTGCTGGGCATCGACCTGGAGCGCGAGCTCGACCGCTGGGCCTATGTGGGCGACTCCACCAACGATCAGCCCATGTTCGAGCGCTTCGAGCACAGCGTCGGTGTGGCCAACATCATGCGCTTCGTGCCGCAGATGCAGCACCTGCCCCGCTATGTCACGCCGTCCGAGCAAGGCGCCGGCTTCGCCGAGGTGGCGCGCTGCGTGCTGGCGGCGCGTTGATCTCAGGGCTTGCGGCCGGCAATGCCCGTCCACAGTTCGTCAAGGTTGGCGATGCCCCAGGCCTGGGGGTCCTCATGGCCGACGATGCGGTCGTTGGTCTGCACCGTGCCCAGCTCCAGCACCTCGGGCACGATATAGGTGTTCGATTTGGTCGAGAAGAACACCTTCACCCGAGGCAGCAGCAGCGAACGTTCGCTCTGTTCGAGCACCACGCCCAGCCGGCCCGATTGCAGGCGCACCAGCGAGCCCGTGGGGTAGATGCCCACGCATTTGACGAAGGCTTGAAAGATGCGCTCGTCGAAGTGGCCCTCCTTGGCCCACAGCGCCATCTTGCGCAGCGACTCGGCCGGCGGCCAGCCGGCCTTGTACGGGCGGTCGGAGGTGATGGCGTCGTAGACGTCGCACACCGCCCCCATCTTGGCGTACAGACTGATGGCCTCGCCCTTCAGACGATCGGGGTAGCCGCTGCCGTCGATCTTCTCGTGGTGATGCAGGCACACGTCCAAGGCCATCTCGGAGCGCACCCCTGCTTGCCGCAGCATCTCGTAGCCTGCCCTGGGATGGGCCTGGACCTGGGCGAATTCCTCGGGGGTGAGGCGGCCCGGCTTGTTCAGGATGTCCAGCGCGATGGCGGCCTTGCCCAGGTCGTGCAGCAGCCCGGCCAGAGCCGCTTCCCGGATTTCCTCGGGGCTGAGTCCAAGCTGTCGTGCCAAGGCGGCACACAAGGCGGCCACGGCCACCGAGTGCAAATAGGTGTAGTCGTCCTTGGTCTTGAGTCGGGCCAAGCTGATCAGCGCGTGCGGGTTGCGTTGCAGAGAATCCGACACGTCCCCGGCCAGGGCTTTCAGCGGCGTGGTGTCGACCACTTTGCCCAAGCGGGCCTGCTGAAAGAGGAGCTTGATTTCCTTCTTGGCTTGAGTGAGCACCCGCTGCGCGCGCTCCAGCTCGCCCTCCAGGCTCACCGTACGCGCAGGGAGCGGCGCTTCGAGGCCGTGGGGGCCTTGCGCGCGCAGTTCGGCTCGCAAGCGCTCGTCATCGGCCGAGCCTTCTGTCGGCAAGCTTGGCGCGCCGGGTTCGGGCGCCACGTCCAGGCCCTTGTCCACGTTGATCACCACCTCCTTGACCGGCGAGCGCAACAGCTTGTCCAGGTCCTCGGCAGACTTCAGGACGAAGGAGGTTTTCCAAAACGGATGCTCCAGCCAAGACGTGCCGCACAGGGCATGCAGGTACATGCCCAGGCGCACCTGGTCGACGGGGATCTTCTTCAGCATGGAGCCGCCATGCTAGGGCCGTGGATCGCAGCGCATGCCTGGAAAAGCGCGCCGAAAGATACGTTTGTTCCGACTTCCGGCCGACGGCTTGCCTGACTTCAGCCCGGCCGCTGCACGCAGCGCTGCCGCCTTGTGGTGGCCGCTCACATGGCATGGCCATATGAGCGTCCCCCAAAGCGCAGGGTGCAGCTGGCGCCGCCTGCCGGTCTCTATTCGAGACCGGCTGCTGCACGCAGCGCCTGCGCTTTATCGGTGCGCTCCCAGGTGAACTCGGGCTCCTCGCGGCCGAAGTGACCGTAGGCCGCAGTCCTGGAATAGATCGGGCGCAGCAGGTCCAGCATCTGGATGATGCCTTTGGGCCGCAGGTCGAAGTGTTCGTTGACCAGGGCGGCGATCTTCTCGTCCGGGATCACGCCGGTGCCCTCGGTGTAGACGGTCACGTTGATCGGGCGTGCCACGCCGATGGCGTAGCTGAGCTGGATCTGGCACTGACGGGCCAGGCCGGCGGCCACGATGTTCTTGGCCACGTAGCGCGCGGCATAGGCGGCCGAACGATCGACCTTGGACGGGTCCTTGCCGGAGAAGGCCCCGCCACCGTGCGGACAGGCGCCACCGTAGGTGTCGACGATGATCTTGCGGCCGGTCAGGCCGCAGTCGCCCTGCGGGCCGCCGATGACGAAGCGTCCGGTCGGGTTGATCAGGTATTTGGTGTCCTTCAGCCACTCCTTGGGCAGCACCGGCTTGATGATCTCTTCGATCACCGCCTCGATGAACGAGGCCTTCATCTTCTTGGGCGTCTCGCTCTGGTCGGGGCTGTGCTGGGTGGACAGCACCACGGTGTCGATGCTGTGCGGACGGCCGTCCACATAGCGCATCGTCACCTGGCTCTTGGCATCCGGGCGCAGGAAGGGCAGGCGGCCGTCCTTGCGCAACTGGGCTTGGCGCTCGACCAGGCGGTGCGCGTAGTAAATCGGCGCGGGCATCAGCTCAGGCGTCTCGTCGCAGGCGTAGCCGAACATCAGGCCCTGATCGCCGGCGCCCATGTTCAGGTAGTCGTCGCTGGCCTGATCCACGCCCTGGGCGATGTCGTTGCTCTGCTTGTCATAGGCCACCAGCACCGCACAGCCCTTGTAGTCGATGCCATATTCGGTGTTGTCGTAACCGATGCGCTTGATGGTGTCGCGCGCCACCTCGATGTAGTCGACATGGGCGTTGGTCGTGATCTCGCCGGCCAGCACCACCAGACCGGTGTTGCACAGGGTCTCGGCGGCCACGCGCGAGCGCGGATCCTGCTCGAAGATGGCATCGAGGATGGCGTCGGAGATCTGGTCGGCCACCTTGTCGGGGTGGCCTTCGGACACGGATTCGGACGTGAAGAGAAAATCGTTCGCCACTGCAGGGCCTCCTGTTTCGATGACACTCCGGGCGTTTGCCGACCCGGGTCCTGGAGGAGGAGCGGCGAACGCTTTAGCGGTACTTGTAGGGTGGGCCCCCGACCGAAGCCGGCGCCCGCCCGGCAGGGGCTCGCTATGCTTGCCACCTGCACATCGCCCCGCAAGTTGTTCCTTAACCCGGCGATCCGCCCATTATAGAAACAGATGTTGATCCTCTTTCGCCTGCTGTCCCGATGTCCCTTGTGGCTGCTCCACCACATCGGGGCCGCCCTGGGATGGCTTGCGTTTGGCCTGTCCCCTGCCTACCGGCACCGTTTCCGCGAGAACGCCGCCCAGGCCGGCCTGGACTGGGCGCAGGCTCGCCCGGCCGTGGCCTCGGCCGGGCGCATGGCCGCCGAGCTGCCGTGGCTGTGGATGCGTCCGCACGACCGTCTCCTGGGCTCGTGGGTGCGTGTCGAGGGGGGCGAACACATCCGGGCGGCCCATGCCCAGGGACGCGGACTGATCTTCCTGACCCCCCACCTGGGGTGCTTCGAAGTGACGGCACAGGCCTACGCCGAGCACTTCAGCGCCTTGTGCGGGCCGCTCACCGCCCTGTACCGGCCGCCGCGCAAGGCGGTGCTGCGCGACCTGGTGGACACGGCGCGACACCGCCCCGGCCTGAAGACGGCGCCCGCGACGCTGGCCGGCGTGCGACAGATGATCCGCGCGCTCAAGGCGGGCGAGGCGGTGGGCCTGCTGCCCGATCAGGTGCCGCCCGAGGGCCTGGGGGTCTGGGCGCCCTTCTTTGGCCGGCCCGCCTACACGATGACCCTGGCCGCACGCCTGGCCCACCAGACCGGCGCCCAGGTGCTGCTGGCCTGGGGTGAGCGCCTGGCCCGCGGAGCGGGGTATGTGGTGCGGTTTTCGCCATTGGAGGAGGCCCTGCCCGTTGAGGCAGAATCGGCGGCCGCTTGCATCAACCGTGCGATGGAACGACTGATCCTGCAATGCCCCGGCCAGTACCTGTGGGGCTACCACCGCTACAAAGGCCCGCGGACGCTGCCGGCCGATGGAGCTCAGCCGTGAGGCGCTGGGCCAGCCACGCCGCGATCGGCCTGATGTGGCTGCTGCACTGGCTGCCGCTGCCGGTGCAGGCTGGTCTGGGCCGCAGCCTTGGACGCGCGCTGTTCGCGCTGGGGCGTTCGCGCCGGCGCATTGCCCTGCGCAACCTGGAGCTGTGCTTTCCGCACTGGACCGCCCCCCAGCGTGAGGCCCTGGCCCGCGAGCACTTCCAGTGGCTGGGTCGCAGCCTGCTCGAGCGCGGCTTGCTGTGGTACGGCTCGCGCAGCCGCTTGGAGCGCCTGATCCGCGTCGAAGGCGACATCGGCCTGGCCGACCGCAGCGACAAGCCGGTGATGTGGCTGGCCCCCCACTTCATGGCGCTGGACGTGGCCGGCGTGGCCATTCAATTGCATGTGAAGAAGACCGGCACCTCCATCTACCAGGCCCAGAGTGACAAGGTCTTCGACGCGGCGATGCGCCGCGGGCGGCTGCGCTTCGGCAATGCCGAGATCTTCTCGCGCAAGGAGTCGGCCAAGCCGCTGATGCGCTGCATCCGCCGCGGCCAGCCCTTCTTCAACCTGCCCGACATGGACTTCGGCCCCAAGGATGCGGCCTTCGTGCCCTTCTTCGGCGTGCCTGCGGCCACGCTGCTGGCGCCTTCGCGCATGGCCCGCGCCCTGGACATGGTGGTGCAGCCCGTGGTGGCCGAAATGCTGCCGGGCGGCCAGGGGTATGTGGTGCGCTTCCTGCCGCCCTGGACGGATTTCCCCACCGACGACGCGCTGGCCGACACGCGGCGGATGAACCAGTGGATCGAGCGCGAGATCGAGCGCATGCCTGCCCAGTACTTGTGGGTGCACAAGCGTTTCAAGACCCGCCCGCCCGGCGAACCCCCCCTGTACTGACCGCCCGGTGGCCGGCGCGGCGGGGGATAATCGGCGCATGAAACTGCGCTTCACCAAGATGCACGGGGCGGGCAACGACTTCGTCGTGATCGACGCCACCGCGGCCCCGCTGTCGCTGTCTGTGGCGCAGCTGCAGCGCCTGGGCGACCGGCGCTTGGGCGTGGGGGCCGACCAGATCCTCGTGGTCGAGCGCGCCTCGTCGGCCGATGCCGATTTCCGCTACCGCATCTTCAACGGCGCCTCGGGCGAGGAGGTCGAGCACTGCGGCAACGGTGCGCGCTGCTTCGTGCGCTTCGTGCACGACAAGGGCCTGAGTGAGCGCAACCCCTTGCGGGTCGAGACCGTCAACAACCGCCTGGTGCTGCAGGCCCAGGCCGATGGCCGGGTGACGGTGGACATGAACGCACCGATCTTCGAGCCCGATCGCGTGCCCTTCGATGCCACGGGGCTCACGCCCCGCCTCGCAGGCCCGCAGCCCGGCTTGCCGCTGTGGCCGCTGGACCTGGGCGATGTGACGGTCGAGGTGGCGGTGCTGTCCATGGGCAATCCCCATGCCGTCTTGCGGGTCGACGACGTGGACGATGCCCCGGTGGCGCAGTGGGGCCCGCGCATCGAGCGGCATCCGCGCTTTGCGCGCAAGGTCAACGCCGGCTTCCTGCAGATCATCGACCGCGGCCACGTGAAGCTGCGCGTGTACGAGCGCGATGCGGGCGAGACGCTGGCCTGCGGCACCGGCGCCTGCGCGGCCGTGGTGGCCGGCATCCGCCAAGGCCTGCTCGATCCCGCGGTCGAGGTCGATACGCGCGGCGGCCGGCTGCGCATCGAATGGGCGGGCGGCGAGGCCCACGTCTTCATGACCGGCCCTGCGCAGACTGTCTTTGAAGGAGAAATCGAACTGTGAGCACTGCTTCCGGCATCCACGGCATCACCGAGGACGACATCGCCCACTTCCTCGCCAACACGCCCGGTTTCTTCGAGCGCCATGCCGAGCTGCTGGCCAGCATCCAGCTCACCAGCCCGCACGGCCATCGCGCCGTCTCGCTGCAGGAGCGTCAGATGGAGATGCTGCGCGAGAAGATCCGCGGCTTGGAGATGCGCCTGATGGAGATGATCCGCCACGGCCAGGAGAACATGGCGATCGCCGACAAGCTGCACCGCTGGACGCGCGCCCTGATGCTCACCGCCGATCCGGCCGACCTGCCCGGCACCCTGGTGCACGAACTCAAGGCCCAGTTCCTCATCCCCCAGGCCGGCATCCGCGTCTGGGGCGTGGTGGGCGCCTATGCCGACCAGCCTTTCGCCCAGGGGGCCAGCCAGGACACGCGCGCCTTCGCAAGCAGCCTGGTGCAGCCCTATTGCGGGGTGAATGCCGGCTTCGAGGCCGTGGGCTGGCTGGACGAGCCCACCACGGTGACCTCGGTGGCCCTGATCCCGCTGCGTCATGGCGTGGGCACCGACGCGTTCGGCCTGCTCGTGCTGGGCTCCCCGGACCCGACCCGCTACACCGCCGACATGGGCACCGAGTTCCTGATGCGTGTGGGCGACCTGGCCAGTGCCAGCCTCACGCGCCTGCTGCCGGAAGGCTGAGGCGGGAGCGGCCATGAAGGACGAGCCGCTGCCGCCGCCCATCGAGGGCTATCTCGAGCATCTGCGCGTGCAGCGGCGCGTGGCCGAGCTCACGCTGCGCGCCTATGCGCGCGACCTCGCACAACTGGCCCGGCTGGCCGGCGAGGTTGGCGTGGCACTGGAAGCGGTCCAGGCCCATCACGTGCGCCGCTGGCTCGGCCGGTTGCATGCGGGGGGGCTGTCCGGACGCAGCCTGGCGCGCACGCTCAGTGCCTGGCGGGGCTGCTACCGCTGGTGGGGGCGCCAGGGGGGCATCGCCCACAACCCTGTCGAGGGCGTCAAGGCTCCCAAGGCCCCCAGGACGCTGCCCAAAGCCCTGTCGGTGGAGCAGTCGGTGGCCTTGGCCGAACAGGGGCCGAGCGCCGCAGACGACCCCGTGCTGGCCGCGCGCGACCGCTGCATCGTGGAGCTGCTGTACGGGTGCGGCTTGCGCGTCAGCGAACTCGCCGGTCTGGACCTGCGCGCCACACCGGCCTCGCGCGGCTGGGTCGATCTGGACGGCGCCGAAGTCCACGTATTGGGCAAGGGCGGCAAGCGGCGCAGCGTGCCGGTGGGGCGGGCGGCGCTGCAGGCGCTGCGCGAGTGGCTGGCGCAGCGGCCGCGCCTGGTGCCCAGCGACGAGGCCGCGCTGCTGCTGAGCGAGCGCGGCAAGCGGCTGTCGGTCCAGCAGATCCGCGTGCGCCTGTCCCGGCGCGCCCTGCAGGCCGGCGTGCCCACACGGGTCCATCCACACATGCTGCGCCATTCCTTCGCCTCGCATCTCCTGCAGTCCAGCGGCGACCTGCGCGCGGTGCAGGAACTGCTCGGCCATGCCCACATCACCACCACCCAGATCTACACCCGGCTGGACTTCCAACACCTCGCTCGGGCCTACGACGCGGCCCATCCGCGGGCACGTCGCAAGCCCTGATCCTTTGAACCCCTCCCTTCCATGAATGTCATCACCCTGCGCGAAGGCAAGGAGCGTTCCCTGCTGCGCCACCACCCCTGGGTCTTTCAGGGGTCCATCGCCCGCGGACAAGCCAATGCCGGCGACACCGTGCGTGTCGAAGCCCAGGACGGCCGCTTCCTCGCCTGGGCGGCCTACAGCCCCGCCTCGATGATCCGCGCACGCGCGTGGAGCTTCGACGAGACCGAACGCATCGATGCGGACTTTTTCGCCCGCCGCATCGGCCGCGCGTTGGCGCTGCGCGCGCGCCTGCCGATCGACAGCGACGCCGTGCGCTTGATCCATGGGGAAGCCGACGCCCTGCCCGGCCTCATCGTGGACCGTTACGGCGACACGCTCAGCGCCCAGTTCCTCTCGGCTGGCACCGAGCGCTGGAAAGCCGTGATCGCCGACCAATTGCTCGCGGCCACCGGCCTGACGCGCCTGTACGAGCGCTCGGACTCCGGGGTGCGCGGCCTGGAGGGACTGCCGGCGCAGCGCGGATGGCTGCGCGGTCAGGGGCCTACCGAGATCACCATTCGCGAACACGGCTGGCAGCTCACGCTCGATGTGGCCGAGGGGCACAAGACCGGCTACTACCTCGACCAGCGCGACAACCGGCAACGCTTTGCGCAGTGGGTGCGCCACTTCGGGTGCCAGAGGGTGCTCAACTGCTACAGCTACACCGGCGGCTTCAGCGTCGCCGCGCTGGCCGGCGGGGCGCAGGAGGTGCTGAGCGTCGACTCCTCGGCGCCGGCCCTGGCCCGGGCCCAGGCCCATGTGGTGCTCAACGGCTTTGAGGCCGCACGCCACCAGGCCATCGATGCCGACGTGAACGAAACGCTGCGCCGCTTCGTGCGCGAAGGCCGGACCTTCGACGCCATCGTGCTCGATCCGCCCAAGTTCGCCCCCTCGGCGGCCCATGCCGAACGTGCGGCGCGAGCCTACAAGGACATCAACCGCCTGGCCTTCAAGCTGCTGGCCCCGGGGGGCCTGCTGCTGACCTTCTCATGCTCCGGCGGCATCGGTGCCGAGCTCTTTCACAAGATCGTCGCCGGCGCCGGACTCGACGCCGAGGTGGACGGGATGATCCTGTCACGCCTGGAGGCCTCGCCCGACCATCCGATGACGATCTGCTTTCCCGAGGGCGAATACCTCAAGGGATTGGCCATACTCAAGCAGGCGGCTTGAGCCCGGCTTCCCAGGCCGGGCTTCAGGGCAGCAGCCGCTCGCCGCGGAAGAGGTCGGCCGGCTGCTCGCGTTCGCGCACCAGATGGGCCTCGCCGCCGACGATCAGCACCTCGGCCGCCCGGCCGCGGGTGTTGTAGTTGCTGGCCATGCTCATGCCGTAGGCCCCGGCCGACAACACCGCGAGCCGGTCGCCCGGCTGCACGGCCAGCGCCCGGTTGCGGCCCAGCCAGTCGCCGGACTCGCACACCGGCCCCACCACGTCGTAGGTGATCGGCGCCTCGTTGCGCCGCCGGCAGGCCACGATGGCCATCGTGGCCTCGTACATCGCCGGGCGCATCAGGTCGTTCATCGCGGCATCGACGATGCAGAAGTTCTTCTCTTCCCCCGGCTTGAGGTAGAGCGCCTCGGTGAGCAGCACGCCGGCATTGCCCACCAGCGAGCGTCCGGGTTCGAACATCAGCATGCGGTGACCGTGGCCGCGCGCATCCAGGCGGGCCAGCAGGGCACCGATGAGCTCGTCGGCCGCCGGTGGCGTCTCGTCGGTGTAGGTGATGCCCAGCCCGCCGCCCAGGTCCAGGTGCTGCAGGCGCATGCCTTCGGCCTCGATGGCCTCCACCAGGTCCAGCACCCGGTCCAGCGCGTCCAGGTAAGGCGCGGTCTCGGTGATCTGCGAACCGATGTGGCAATCGATGCCGATCACCGACAGGCCCGGCAGCGCGGCGGCCCGGCGGTAGGTGGCCACGGCGCGGTCATGGGCCACACCGAACTTGTTGGCCTTGAGCCCGGTGGAGATGTAGGGGTGGGTGCCGGCATCCACGTCGGGGTTCACGCGCAGGCTGACGCGCGCCGTGAGCCCCTCTCGCACCGCCACGGCCGACAGCACCTCCAGCTCGGCTTCGCTTTCCACGTTGAAGCACTTCACCCCCGCACGCAGGGCGTCTCGCATTTCCTCGCGGGTCTTGCCCACGCCGGAAAACACCACGCGATCGGCGCTCACGCCCGCGGCCAGCACCCGTGCAAGCTCGCCACCCGAGACGATGTCGAAGCCGCATCCTGCCCGCGCGAAGGTCTGCAGCACGGCCAGATTGGAGTTGGCCTTCATCGCATAGCAGATCAGGTGTTCGCGACCGGCCAGTGCCTGCTGGTACGGCGCCAGCGCCGCCAGCATCGCAGCCTGGGAGTAGACATACAGGGGCGTGCCGAAGCGATCGGCCAGGGCGGCCAGCTCGCAGCCGTCGAGGTGGAGCGACTCGCCCCGGTAGGCGAGAAAAGGAGCGCCGGGCAGTTTCATCAGGAACGCGGGGCAGAGGGGGCTGAAGGGGGAGGAGGGGGCGCCGAGGCCGGTGCCGCCGCGGGCGCGGCGGCCGGCGACGCGGCGGGCAGGTACAGCGGCCCCTTCTGGCCGCAGGCCGATAGGCCCACCGCCAGTAGCGTCAGCAGGCCGGCCGCTAGAATGAATGCCCGTTTTGACATGCGCGGATTCTATCGGCGATGGCCCTCGAACCCACTCCCTTGAGCGACAGCGAATACCACGAACGCGCGCAGTCCGTGCTGGCCTCGGTGGAGGCCTGGGTGGACCGCCTGCTCGAGGACGACGTGATCGACATCGACACCCACCGCACCGGCGGGCTGCTCGAACTCGTCTTTCCCGGCGGGGCCAAGCTGGTCATCAACACCCAGCCGCCCCTGCACGAGATCTGGCTCGCGGCCCGCTCCGGGGGCTACCACTACAAGTATGTGCAGGGCCGCTGGCTCGACACCCGCGAAGGGGGCGAGTTCTTCGAGCGGCTCTCACACTGTGCCAGCGAACTGGCCGGGCAGCCCCTGCCGTTCACCGCCGGCTGAGGCCCGGCGCTTGGCCGCCCGGAACCGGGCTGTCAGGGCCTGAACAGATCGAGGATGCTGCGGCGTTCCTCTTCCGAGGTGGCGGTGCCCGGCGGTGGCGGGGCGTCCAGGCCCAGGCTCGACACCCCCGCGCCGTGGGCGTATTCGTCATAGAACCATTCGCCGCCCACCTGGATCAGTCCCGGCGGCGGTTCAGGCTGGCTCACTGGCACCCCTTTGAGCGCGGTGGCCATGTAGTCGATCCACACCGGCAGCGACAGGCCCCCGCCGGTTTCGCGGTCGCCCAGCTTGCGCGGGGTGTCGTAGCCGATCCACACGACCGCCACCACCTCGGGCTGGTAGCCGGCGAACCAGGCATCCACCGAGTCGTTGGTGGTGCCGGTCTTGCCGTACAGATCGGGTCGCTTGAGCGTGGCCTGGGCCCGGGCGGCCGTGCCGCTGCGGGTGACTTCCTGCAGCAGGCTGCTCATCACGAAGGCATTGCGCGGATCGATCGCCCGCATCGACTCGTCCAGCGGTGCGGGGGTGTGCTCCACGAGCACCCGGCCCCGGTTGTCGGTGACCTTGGTGATCAGCGACGGCGGCACCCGGTAGCCCCCGTTGGCAAAGACCGCATAGGCGGTGGCCATCTGCAGCGGCGTGACCGAGCCCGCGCCCAGCGCCAGGGTGAGGTAGGGGGGATGGCGTTGCGGGTCGAAGCCGAAACGGGTCACCCACTCCTGCGCATAGGCCGGGCCGATGGCCTCCAGCATGCGGATGGACACCATGTTCTTCGAACGGGCCAGGGCCCGGCGCAGCGACATCGGCCCGTCGAAGGTGCCATCGTAGTTCTTGGGTTCCCAGGGCTTGCTGCCGGTGGTCGTCGCGTCATAGAAGAGCGGCGCGTCGTTGATCACCGTGGCCGGGGTGAACCCGCGCTCCAGCGCGGCCGAGTAGATGAAGGGCTTGAAGCTCGAACCAGGCTGGCGCCAGGCCTGGGTGACATGGTTGAAGCGGCTCTTGGCGTGATCGAAGCCGCCCACCAGCGCGCGGATCTGGCCGGTGCGCGGGTCGAGCGAGACGAAGGCCCCTTCTACCTCGGGCAACTGGGTGATCGACCAACCGGCGCGGCCGAGGTCGATGACCCGGATCACCGAGCCCACGCGGATCTGGATGTTCGGCTTGGCCTTGGGTGACAGGCCCGATTGTGCCGGGCGCAGGCCCTCGCCCTGCACGGTGACGGTCTGGCCATCGGCCAGCATGGCCACGAGCTTCTTCGGGTCCACCTCGAGCACCACGGCGGCGCGCACCTCGTCGTTGTCCGGGTACTCCACCAGCGCTTCGGCCACACGGGCATCGACCTGGGCCGGATCCTTGGGCAGGTCCACATGGCCTTCGGGGCCGCGGTACCACTGGCGGCGCTCGTAGTCCATGATGCCTTTGCGCAGCGCGCGGTAGGCCGCGACCTGCTCGTCCGAGCGGATCGTGGTGTAGACATTCAGCCCCCGCGTGTAGCTTTCTTCCCCGTACTGGTTGTAGATGAGCTGCCGTGCGGTCTCGGCCACGTACTCGGCGTGGACGGGCAGGGTCGGGGCCTGGCGGTAACGCAGCACTTCGGCCTTGGCCGCGGCGTGCTGGGCCTCGGTGATGAAGCCGTTGTCCAGCATGCGGTCGATGATGTACTGCTGACGCACCCTTGCACGAGGCGGGTTGCGGATCGGGTTGTAGGCCGCCGGTGCCTTGGGCAGGCCGGCCAGCATCGCCGCTTCGGCGATGCTGATGTCCTTGAGATCCTTGCCGAAATAGATCTCCGCCGCGGCGGCGAAACCATAGGCCCGCTGGCCCAGGTAGATCTGGTTCATGTAGAGCTCGAGGATCTCGTCCTTGCTCAGCATGTTCTCGATCTTCAGGGCCAGCAGCACTTCGTAGACCTTGCGGGTGAAGGTCTTCTCGGAGGACAGGTAGAAATTGCGCGCCACCTGCATCGTGATCGTCGAGGCCCCCTGGCTGCCCACCGAGCCGAAGTTGGCCAGCGCCGCCCGCAGCATGCCCTTGTAATCGATGCCGCTGTGGTCGTAGAAGCGCGCGTCCTCGATGGCCAGCACGGCCTGTTTCATCACCACGGGGATCTGCTCGATCGGCACGAACTTGCGGCGCTCCTCGCCGAATTCGCCCAGCAGCACCCCGTCGGCCGAGAACACGCGCATCGGCAGCTTCGGCCGGTAGTCGGTCAGGCCGTCGATGTCCGGCAGGTTCGGATAGGCCACGGCCAGCGCCATGGCCACCAGCATCGCGCCGGCCGCCGCCCCGGCGGCCAGCAGGCCCAGCGTCCAGGCTGCCACACGGGTTGCCCAGTGCGCCCAGGGCGGCAATGTGGGGCGACCTTGGGGCGAAGACGAGCGGGAGGAATCAGACATGCATGCGCTTTCGATGGGCCGCCGCAGGACGCGGCCTTGCCGGCCACGTGCCGGCGTTCGCCCCGGCGCCGCGCGCCGCGGGGTGGGTGGATCGCTGTTCCGATTATAGGAAGCCCCCATGCCGCACCGCGCCTGCAGCACCCGCACGAACCGCCCTTGCCCACCTGGCGGGTCGGCATCTTGACACAGCTTGTTTCAATGTCCGGCGCAGGCTCAGGGTTCTCCCGGAAACGGGGTTTTGACGTCAACTTCCGGCAACGGAAACAAACGTTTAAAGCGTGAAAAAATCTTTGTTGCTCAAAGGGTTTACTGCTAGCATTGAAGTAACTTATTAACAATCCGGCGCACCTGTCCGTGCCGTTGGGGGACCCCTGTGAGCTTTCTTGACGTTTTGCTGGGCCGCAAGCATCCGCCGCTTGTCGGGCTGGACATCAGTTCGTCGAGCGTGAAGCTGGTCGAACTGGGGCAGACCGCCTCCGGTGAGTACGTCGTCGAACGTTTCGCCACCGAGAGTTTCGAGAAGGGTTGGATCGCCGACGGTCAGATCGAGAAGTTCGACGAAGTGGCCGACGCAGTGCGCCGTGTGGTCGTCAAGAGCGGCACGCGCACCAAGCATGTGGCCATGGCGATGCCCCAGTCCTCAGTGATCACGAAGAAGATCGTGCTGCCGGCCGGCCTGCGCGAGGAGGAACTCGAGATGCAGGTCGAGTCCGAGGCCAACCAGTACATCCCTTTCTCGCTCGATGAAGTCAGCCTGGATTTCTGCGTGGTCGGTCCGAGCCCCACCTCGGCCGGCGACGTGGAGGTGCTGATCGCCGCCTCCCGCAAGGACCGCGTGCAGGATCGCCAGGGCCTGGCCGAGGCGGCCGGGCTCAAACCGGTGGTGCTCGACATCGAGTCGCATGCCTCGCGCCTGGCCGTCAGCCGCCTGATCCAGGCCCTGCCCAATGAGGGGCGCGATTCGCTGGTGGCGCTGTTCGAGATCGGGGCCGAGACCACGAGCCTGAAAGTGCTGCGTGACGACGAACTCCTCTACGATCGCGACCAGGCGTTTGGCGGCAGCCAGCTCACCCAATTGATCTCGCGTCAGTACGGCTTCTCTTTCGAGGAGGCCGAGCAGAAGAAGCTCGCCGCAGACCTGCCCGAGGACTACGAGCAGACCATCCTCAATCCCTTTGTCGACAGCATGGCCCAGGAAGTCGGCCGCGCGCTGCAGTACTTCTTCACCAGCACGCCTCACCACAAGGTGCATTACGTGATGCTGGCCGGCGGCAGCGCAGCCCTGCCCGGACTGAAGGAGCGCGTCACCGAGCAGACAGGCTTCGCGTCGATGATCGTCAACCCCTTCGAAGGCATGAAGCTCGGTTCCAGCGTGCGCGAGAGCAAGCTGCGCCGTGAGGCCCCGTCGTACCTCACGGCCTGCGGCCTGGCGATGCGGAGGTTCCTGCAATGATCCTCATCAACCTGCTTCCCCACCGGGAAGAAAAGCGCCGCCGCCGCAAGCAGGCCTTTTTTGCCGTCCTGGGCTTCTCCGCCCTGGGCGGGGCGCTCATCGTGGTGCTGTGGTACGCCGTGCTGCAACAAATGATCTCCACCCAGCAGGAGCGCAACGCCTTCTTGCAGCAGGAGATCCGCAAGCTCGACGAACAGATCAAGGACATCGCCAACCTGCGGGCCGAGATCGAGGCGCTCAAGGCGCGCCAGAAGGCGGTGGAGGATCTGCAGACCGACCGCAACATGCCGGTGCACCTGCTCAACGAACTGGTGCGCCAGACACCCGAAGGCGTGTACCTCACCACCATTCGCCAGGACGGGCAGACCGTGTCGATCAACGGCGTGGCCCAGACCAACGAGCGCGTGTCCGAACTGCTGCGCAACACCGCCTACAACTCCACCTGGCTGGAGCGCCCGGAGCTCATCGAGATCAAGGCGGCCAATGTGCGCACCGACGGGCGCGAGCAACGCCGGCTTTTCGAGTTCTCGATGCGCGTGGCGCTCAAGCGCCCGCAGGACGCCCCGGTACCGGCTGCGGCGGCCAGCGCACCGGCGGGTTCGCCCTCTTGAGGAAGACGTCATGGCCAAAGCAAACCTCAATCTGAGCGAGCTGTCCGACGAGATCGCCTCCCAGTTCCGGGGGCTGGATCCGAACGAACCCGGGCAATGGCCCATCCTCCCGCAAGCGGCGGTGTGGCTGCTGGCGGCCGTGGCGGTGGTGGTGCTGGGCTGGTTCCTGGTGCTCACCGGTGAGGCCGACCTGCTGGAGTCCGAACGCAACCGTGAGCCCGAGCTGAAGCAGACCTACCGCAACAAGCTCGCCCAGGCGGTGAACCTCGGTGAACTGCGCAAGCAGCGGCTGCAGGTCCAGGAATACGTCACCCAGCTCGAGAAGCAGTTGCCCGGCAAGGCCGAGATGGACGCCTTGCTGTCGGACATCAACCAGGCCGGCCTGGGCCGCGCCCTGCAGTTCGAGCTGTTCCGCCCCGGTCAGGTGGTCGTCAAGGACTACTACGCCGAGCTGCCCATCGCGATCCGCGTGACCGGCCGCTACCACGACATCGGCGCCTTCACCGCTGACATCGCCAATCTCTCGCGCATCGTGACCCTGCATGGGCTGAACGTGAGCGTGCCCAAGGGCGGCGAGACCAGCGGGGTTTTGGGCATGGAGGCGACGGCCCGCACCTACCGCTACCTGGATCAGTCGGAGATCGAAGCGCAGCGCAAGGCCAAGGCCGAGGCTGCCAAGCAGGGGGGCAAGCAATGATGCGCCGGTGCATGAAGTCACTCGCGCTGCCCCTGGTGGCGCTGGCTGCCCTGTCCGGCTGCGGGGGGCCGCAAGACGAGTTGCAGGCCTGGATGGAGCAGCAAAAGCGCGAGGTCCAGCCCCGCGTCACCCCGCTGGAGCCGCCCAAGAAGTTCGACCCTCAGCCCTACGTGGCAGCCGACGGCGTCGAGCCTTTCAGCCCCCAGAAGCTCACCGTCGCGCTCAAGCAGGAGGCGCGCCAGCCGAACTCGCTGATCGCGGCCGAACTGAACCGGCGGCGCGAACCGCTGGAGGCCTACCCCCTGGACAGCATGACCATGGTCGGTAGTGTCTCCCGCCAGGGACGCCAATACGCCTTGCTGCGCGTGGACAACCTGCTCTACCAGGTCAAGGTCGGCGACTACCTGGGACAGAACTACGGTCGCATCACCCGCATCACCGAGACGGAGGTTTCTCTCCGGGAGATCGTTCAGGACGCCGCTGGCGAGTGGATCGAGCGCACCAGCAGCCTGCAGCTTCAGGAGAAGACCCAATGAGAACCATGCAGCAACACACCAAGATGAAGAACCTGCGCATCGGCGCCCTGGGGCTGGTCTTGTTCGTGGCGCCGGCCTTGGCCCTGGCGCAGGCGGCCATCCGTTCGATCAGCGCCAGCCAGAGCGCAGGCGCCGAGGTCGTGCGCATCGAGCTGTCTCAGCCTCTGCAGGCCGTGCCCGGCGGCTTCACCGTGCAGACGCCGCCGCGCATCGCCATCGACCTGCCTGGCGTGACCAGTGACCTGCCGCGCTCCAGCGTGGACATCAACCAGGGCAATGTGCGCTCGGCCAACATCGCCCAGGCCGGTGAGCGCACCCGCCTCGTGCTGAACCTGAAGCAGCCGGCCAACTACACCGCACAGATCCAAGGCAATGCCTTGCTGCTGGTGCTGGAGAACACCGGGGCGGCTGCGTCGGCTGCCGGCAGCACCGTCCATTTCGCCCCCAGCACCAACGAGACTGCGCAGGCCCTGCGCGGCGTGGACTTCCGGCGCGGGGCCGAAGGGGCCGGCCGTGTGGTGGTCGAATTGCCCAGCACCCAGGTGGGCGTGGACATCCGTCAGCAGGGTGCGAACCTGGTGGTGGAGTTCCTGCGCACGACCCTGCCCGACAGCCTTCGCCGCCGCCTGGACGTGACCGATTTCGGCACGCCGGTGCAGACGGTCTCCACCACGCAGGTGGGTGACCTGGTGCGCATGGTGGTCGAGCCCCGCGGGAACTGGGAGCACAGCGCCTACCAGACCGACACCCAGTTCGTGCTGGAGGTCCGCCCGCAGAAGGAGGATCCCAACCGCCTCGTGCAGGGCCCCACCTTCCAGGGCGAGAAGCTCTCGCTGAACTTCCAGAACATCGAGGTGCGCTCGTTGCTGCAGGTGATCGCGGACTTCACCAACTTCAACGTGGTGACCAGCGACTCCGTGACCGGCAACGTCACGCTGCGCCTGCGCGACGTGCCCTGGGACCAGGCCCTGGAGATCATCCTGCAGGCCAAGGGGCTGGGCTACCGCAAGGCCGGCAATGTGCTGTGGATCGCTCCCAAGGACGAGATCGCGGCCAAGGAGAAGCTCGAGCTCGAGGCCAAGGCCCAGATCGCCCAGCTCGAACCGCTGCGCACCCAGTCCTTCCAGCTCAACTACGCCAAGGCCACCGACGTGGTGCGCAGCCTGGTGGGCTCCGGCGCAGGGGCGGGCTCCCCGGGGGCGCCGGGTGGCGGCGGGGGAGGCATGCGCATCCTCACGCCGCGTGGCAGTGTCATTGCCGAGCCGCGTACCAACCAGTTGTTCATCACGGACATCGCCTCCAAGCTGGAGGAAGTGCAGCAGCTCATCAGCAAGATCGACATCCCGGTGCGGCAGGTCATGATCGAGGCGCGCATCGTCGAGGCTGACGACAGCTTCGGCCGCCAACTGGGTGTCAAGCTCGGTGCCACCGACCTGCGTGGCGTGCGGGGCGGCACGCCGGGCTGGAGCCTGGGTGGCAACAACCGCATCGGTATCGGGGGCACCTACCTCGGCATCGGTGAGCAGACCCTGCAGGCGGCGGTCACCGGGGGCAGCTACATCCCGAACAGCTATTTCGTGAACCTGCCGGCGCAGTCCATCGACGGCTCCAACCCGGCCACGCTGGCGTTGTCGCTGTTCAGCTCCGCGGCCAACCGCTTCCTGAACCTGGAAATCTCGGCCCTGGAAGCCGACGGCAAGGGCCGTGTGGTCTCCAGTCCGCGTGTCATCACGGCCGACCAGGTGACGGCGCTGATCGAGCAGGGCACCGAACTGCCCTACCAGAACGCCACCTCCAGCGGTGCCACCAGCGTGGAATTCCGCAAGGCCAGCCTCAAGCTCGAAGTCAAGCCCCAGATCACGCCCGAGGGCGGCATCATCCTCGACGTGGACGTCAACAAGGACACCCCGGGCATCCTGACACCCGGCGGCTATGCGATCGACACCAAGCACGTCAAGACCCAGGTGTTGGTGGAGAACGGTGGCACGGTGGTGATCGGTGGCATCTTCACGATGAGCGAGCGCGAGGATGTCAGCAAGGTGCCGCTGCTGGGCGACATCCCGGTGCTGGGCCATCTGTTCAAGCAGCGCGGCACGTCGCGGGAGAAGACCGAACTGCTGGTGTTCCTCACGCCCCGCATCGTTTCCGAGCGCGGCGGGGTGCAGTGAGTGGCCCTAAAGCTTTGGCATAAGTCGAACGTTCAGGAACGGGATCATGTACAAACGGATGTTCAAACAGGCCGGTCTGGCCATTGCTGTGCTCGCCCTTGTCGCGGCCTGCGGTGGCGGCGGGGGGGACGCAGGTGACTCGCCATTTGGCAGTGGAGGCAGTGGAAGCGGATCGAGCGGTGATGGCGGGGGCTCTGGAACGGGTGGGGGCGGCAGTGCGCCTGGCGGAGGCATTTCCGATGTCAGCACCAATTTGCCGAGTCAGAAATCCATTTCGATCTCCGCAGAAAAGTACGCGTTGGATTGGTCGGTCGATGGCGACACCACCACGATCACAGTGCGCGTGACCGACACGGCGGGCAACCCCGTACCTGAAGGTTCGGTGGTGCAGTTTTCCACCGAGGGCGGGCAAATCCAAACATCCTGCCGATTGACGGGCGCCACCTCTGGAGCATCGAACATTTCTGCGTGTAGCGTCACATTTGCGACGCAGAACCGTCGTCCCAGCGATGGTTATGTGTCTGTGCTGGCTTGGTTGGAGGGTGAGGAAGCCTACGTCGATCTGAACGGCAGCGGTCGCTACGATGCCGGTGAGCCGTTCTGGGACGCCGGTCGTTTGTTCAGGGACGACAACGAAAACGCAACGTACGACTCGGGCATTGACGAATTGAACCTGGGGAGCAGCGCTTCGGGTGCGCTTGGAATAGGCACATCGACGTGTGTTCAGCCGGGCTCTACGTACGACGACTATCTGAACGATAACTCGGTGCCCTTGTCGGTGCCGGGCACCTGCGATGGGGTTTGGGGGCGTTCGATCATTCGCACCCGAACGATATTGCCGGTGTCCGATCCCCGCGTCATGGGGCTCGAAGACGCGAGTACTGCGGGGGCGGCGCGGGTTCGATTGTTCGCACAATACGGCACCCGTCGCACGGCAGCCCCGGCGGGCACAGCCTTGTCTGTACAAGGAGTGCCCAGCGGATGCACGATTTCCGTCTCTCCGGCGCAGGTCAGTGATGGGGACATTGCGCCGACGGAACATCGCTTGAGCGGCGCCGGAACTTGCAGCGGAGCGAATGTCACGGTCGTGGCCAAATTCAAGTCCTATGAGGTCAATACCGTGGTCACGATGCCGTGATGGCCTCGGAAGAGGTCCGTCTCCCTGCAGATTCGCCGCATGCGCCGAGCGACTCGACGGCGCGCGCCGCGGGCGTCATCGCTCTCGTCGGCTTGCCCGGCAGTGGCAAGTCCACGATCGGCCGCCATCTGGCTCGCCGTTTGCAGCTCGATTTGATCGATACCGATGCGCTGATCGAAAAGCGCCTGGGCGAGACGATCCGGGCGTTTTTCGAGCGTGAAGGGGAGGAGCGGTTTCGGCAGATCGAGCACGAGACCCTCCGGGACGCCCTGACCCCCCCGCGTCGATGTGTCATGGCCACCGGGGGAGGCATCGTGTTGCGCGAAGACAATCGGTGCCTCCTGGCCCGCGGTGCCGTCGTGGTCTACTTGCGCTCTTCACCCGAGGATCTGGCCCGGCGGCTGCGGCACGATCGGCAGCGGCCGCTGCTTCAGGTGGCTCATCCTCTGGCCAAGTTGCGAGAACTCTATCGGGTGCGTGACCCCCTTTATCGAGAGGTCGCCCATTTCACCGTGGAAACCGGCCGGCCCTCAGTGGCTTTGTTGACGCAGACGATCGCCACACAACTGGAGCTCGGCGGGCTGTGGCCACCCCAAGCCTAGCGTCGGGCGGCTGTCACGATCCACTACACTGAGGGCATGCATGGCAGCCCCTCTTCTCTACGGCCTCAGACGCTGACGGTTCAACTGGCCGAGCGCAGCTACCCCATCTTGATCGGCCCCGGTCTGCTGGGCTCGGCGGACAGCTATGCCGGGCTGCCCCGCAGCCGGATGGCCGCCATCGTCAGCAACGAGACGGTGGCGCCGCTGTACGCCGGGGCACTGGCCGATGCGCTGGCCGCTCGCCACGAGCGGGTCATCCAGGTCGTGCTGCCCGATGGCGAGGTGCACAAGGATTGGCCCACGCTCGACCGCATCTTCGATGCCCTGCTGGCCGAAGGCTGCGATCGTCAGACGGTGCTCTATGCCCTGGGCGGTGGGGTGGTCGGCGACATGACCGGTTTTGCCGCCGCCTGCTACATGCGGGGGGTGCCCTTCGTGCAGGTGCCCACGACGCTGCTCGCGCAGGTGGACTCCTCGGTGGGCGGCAAGACGGCGATCAACCACCCGCGCGGCAAGAACATGATCGGGGCCTTCTACCAGCCGCAAGCGGTGGTGTGCGACCTCGACGTGCTCGACACCCTGCCCGAGCGTGAGCTGTCGGCCGGCCTGGCCGAAGTGATCAAGTACGGCCCCATCGCCGATCCGGCCTTCCTGGACTGGATCGAGGCGAACATCGCGGCCCTGCGCGCTCGCGACAAGGCCGCGCTTGCTCATGCGGTGCGCCGCTCCTGCGAGATCAAGGCCTGGGTGGTCGGGCAGGATGAGCGCGAGTCCGGCCTGCGCGCGATCCTGAACTTCGGCCACACGTTCGGACATGCGATCGAGGCGGGCCTGGGGTATGGGCACTGGCTGCATGGCGAGGCGGTGGGCTGCGGCATGGTGATGGCCAGCGAGTTGTCGGCCCGTCTGGGTTTGATGCCAGCCTCGTTCGTGGATCGCATGCGCCGTCTCATCGAGCGGGCAGGATTGCCGGTACAGGGGCCGCCCCTGGGCGCGTCGCGTTATCTCGATCTCATGCGGGTGGACAAGAAGAACGAGGGTGGGCAGATCCGCTTCGTGGTCATCGAGGCCTTGGGGCGCGCGGGCTTGCGTGCAGTGCCCGATGCCTTGGTGGTCGAAGTGATCGAGGCCTGCACGGCTTGACGCCTGGCCAGCAGCGCGATGCTCGCCCCCTACGCCTGTGACCCGGCCCATTCGCGAGGACGGCGCCATCCCGAACCCGAGGCGCCCACCCGCAACGCCTTCCAGCGCGACCGCGACCGCATCGTGCACAGCACGGCCTTCCGGCGACTGGTCTACAAGACCCAGGTCTTCCTGAACCACGAGGGCGACCTGTTCCGCACACGTCTGACACATTCGCTGGAGGTGGCCCAGCTGGGTCGCTCCATCGCCCGGGTGCTGGGGCTGCATGAGGATCTGGTCGAGGCCATCGCGCTGGCGCATGATCTGGGCCACACGCCCTTCGGCCATGCAGGCCAGGATGCGCTGCACGAATGCATGCGCGAGGACGGCGGCTTCGAGCACAACTTGCAGAGCCTGCGGGTGATTGACGAGCTGGAGGAACGATACCCCGGCTTCGACGGGCTCAACCTCAGTTTCGAGACACGCGAGGGGGTGCTCAAGCACTGCTCGCGTGCCAACGCTGAGCGACTGGGGGAGGTGGGACGGCGCTTCCTGGAGGGCACGCGGCCCAGCCTGGAGGCCCAGTTGTGCAACCTGGCCGATGAGATCGCCTACAACGCCCACGACATCGACGATGGCGTGCGCTCGGGCCTGCTGCGTTTCGAGCAGCTCGAAGAAGTGCCGCTGGTGGCACGCTACCGTCATGCGGTGCTGCGCGAGCACCCGGATCTTCCGGTCAAGCGCGTGCTGGCCGAGGCGATCCGCCGCATGCTGTCGGACCAGGTGTACGACGTCATCGATGCGACGCGGGCTGCGTTGGAGGCCCATCGGCCGCGGGACGTCGATGAGGTGCGTCGGCTGCCCGTCCTGCTTCGTTTCAGCCCGACCATGCGCGCGCAAAGCGATGAGCTCAAGCGTTTCCTGCGCGCCAACCTCTACCGGCACCCGCAGGTGGTGGAGACCACCGAGCGCGGCAAACGGGTCGTGCGGGAGCTGTTCGCCGCCTACGATCACGACCCGCGCGAGATGCCAGCCGATCACTGGCAGGACGGCCGCAAGGGGCGCCGGGCGATTGCCGACTACATCGCCGGCATGACCGACCGCTATGCCATCCGCGAGCACGAACGGCTCACGGGCGTGCGGCTGTTCTGATCAGGCATTCGCAAAGCGCCAGACCCCGTCCTCGCCAAGCCGGCGTTCGAGCCGGCCCTCGAACCACAGGGCGTGCAGGTGGGCCAGGGCTTCGCCCATCGCGAAGGTCGTCTGGTGCAGGTCGAGCGGGCGCTTGAACATCACGCCCAGCAGATCGGCCGCGCTGCGCGGCGCGCTGCTGCAGGCTTGCATCACTTCGTGCAGGCGCTCGGCATGGTGGGCCTGCAACTGCCGCACCCGCTCGTGCAGCCCGAGGAAGGGTCGCCCGTGCGAGGGCAGGACCAGCGTGTCCTCGTGCAGGCTGCACAGGCCCTGGATCGATGCCAGGTACAGCGGCAGGGGATTGCCCTCGGGTTCGAGGTCGAAGACGCTGACGTTGGTGGAGATGCGCGGCAGCAACATGTCTCCGGCAATGAGCAGCGGGCCGCCGTCCTCGGTGTACAGCGAGATGTGTTCAGGGGCGTGGCCATAGCCGGCGATGCAACGCCAGTCTCGACCGCCGATGCGCAGCACCTGGTCGTGCATCAGGCGCCGGAACTGCTCGGGCACCCGGGGCACCATGGAGGCATAGTAGTTCCCCCGCTGGCGCACCCGCTCCACGGACAGTGGGTCGGTGAGGCCGTGGCTGGCGAAGAAGGCGGCGGCGCTGTCGCCGCCGTGCCCGCCAGCGCGCAGGCTGCCCAGCCGGGCGGCGTTGTAGTCGGTGGCGCTGATCCACAGGCGGCAGCCCCAGCGCTCGGTGAGCCAGTGGGCCAGGCCGATGTGGTCGGGGTGCATGTGGGTGACGATCACGCGCAGCACGGGCAGCCCCTCCAGCTCCCGGTCGAAGACCTGCTCCCAGGCCTGGCGCGTGGCATCGTTGGCGATGCCGCAGTCGACGAGCGTCCAGCCCTCGCGGCCGTCCAGCCGGTCGCGCAGCAGCCACAGGTTGATGTGGTCGAGTGCAAAGGGCAGGCCCATGCGCACCCAGCGCAGCCCGGGGGCCACTTCCAGGCTGGCGCCGGGCGGCGGCAGGCGCTCGCCCAGCGGGTATTCGAGACGCTGTTCCTGCGGGTTCATTCGCTACACTTTACGTAAACGTCATTCGCCCCAGTATAGGCAGCCATGGCCAATTCCGCTGTCACCACCGCGTCGCCCAGCTACACCATCAGCGAGCTGGCGCGTGAGTTCGACCTGACCACCCGGGCCATCCGCTTTTACGAAGACTGCGGCCTGCTCAGCCCCGAGCGCAGCGGCCCCAACGGCCGCAACCGCGTCTACACGGCACGCGACCGCACGCGTCTGAAGCTCACGCTGCGGGGCAAGCGGCTGGGGCTCAGTCTGGCCGAGATCAAGGAGCTGGTGGACATGTACGAGTCGCCCCGCGACACCGTGCCCCAGTTGAAGAAGTTCCTGGTCGTGCTGGCGGCGCATCGCGAGCAGCTCGAGCAGCAGCTCGCCGACCTGCAGGTGACCCTGGAGGAAGTGAGCAGCCACGAACGCGAGGCACGGCGCCTGCTGGGCGAGTTCGAGCGCAAAAAGCGCGCCTGAGCCCGGCGCCCTGCCATGGGCGTTTGTGCAAGCCAGAATTGACGTTTACGTCAACGTCAATTAGGCTGCGGGTTTACGTCGCTTGCGGTCCAGGAGTCGCTCATGTCCAGCCCCGCCGAACCGGCCCCGGCCGATCCGGACTTCGCTGCCCGGGTGCGCGCCTCGTTTGCGCGCCAGGCGGTGATGGCCACCCTGGGCATCACGCTCGAGGAGGTGCAGGCCGGGCGGGTGGTGCTGAAGATGCGGCACCGAGACGACCTGACCCAGCAGCACGGCTTCCTGCATGCCGGGGTGGTGTCCACCGCGCTGGACTCGGCCTGTGGCTATGCCGCGTTTTCCCTGATGCCGCCGGAGGCGGCGGTGCTGACCATCGAGTTCAAGGTGAACCTGCTCGCGCCGGCGCGCGGGCCCGGATTCCGTGTCGAGGCCGAGGTCACCAAGGCCGGGCGCACCATCTCGGTCGTCGACGGCCGGGCCCTGGAGAGCGGACCGGACGGCGAGCGACTGGTGGCCACGATGACGGCAACGATCATGACCGTGCTCGGCCGTGACGGCGTGCGGCATTGAGACGCCGCGGCGATCCGCCTCTTATCTGCAGACGAAGGACCCATGACCATGCAACTGCCCGGACTCAACTTCCAGCTCGGCGAGGACATCGACGCGCTGCGCGACACGGTGCGCGCCTTCGCGCAGGCCGAGATCGCCCCGCGCGCGGCCGAGATCGACGCCACAGACCAGTTCCCGATGGACCTGTGGCGCAAGATGGGCGAGCTCGGTGTGCTGGGCATCACCGTGCCCGAGGAATACGGTGGAGCCAACATGGGCTACCTGGCCCACATGGTGGCGATGGAGGAGATCAGCCGCGCCAGCGCCTCGGTCGGCCTGTCCTATGGCGCCCACTCCAACCTGTGCGTGAACCAGATCCGGCGCAACGGCACCGAGGCGCAAAAGCGCAAGTACCTGCCCAAGCTGATCAGCGGCGAGCATGTGGGCGCGCTGGCGATGAGCGAGCCCGGTGCGGGCTCGGACGTGATCAGCATGAAGCTGCGCGCCGAAGACAAGGGCGGCTACTACCTGCTCAACGGCACCAAGATGTGGATCACCAATGGCCCCGATGCCGACACCCTGGTGGTCTATGCCAAGACCGAGCCCGAACTGGGCGCACGCGGCGTCACGGCCTTCCTCGTCGAGAAGGGCATGAAGGGCTTCTCGGTGGCGCAGAAGCTCGACAAGCTGGGCATGCGCGGCTCGCACACCGGCGAGCTGGTTTTTCGCGACGTGGAGGTGCCGGCCGAGAACGTCCTGGGGGCGGTCAACGGTGGTGCCAAGGTGCTGATGAGCGGTCTGGACTACGAGCGTGCCGTGCTGGCCGCCGGCCCCATCGGCATCATGCAGGCGGTGATGGACAACGTCATCCCCTACATCCACGACCGCAAGCAGTTTGGCCAGAGCATTGGTGAGTTCCAGCTCATCCAGGGCAAGGTGGCCGACATGTACACCGTGCTGCAGGCCGCACGCGCCTTCTGCTACACCGTGGGCAAGAACCTGGACATGCTGGGCAGCGAGCACGTGCGGCAGGTGCGCAAGGACTGCGCCAGCGTGATCCTGTGGTGCGCCGAGAAGGCCACCTGGATGGCCGGCGAGGGCATCCAGATCTTCGGCGGCAACGGTTACATCAACGAGTACCCGCTGGGCCGGCTGTGGCGCGATGCCAAGCTCTACGAGATTGGTGCCGGCACCTCGGAGATCCGCCGCATGCTCATCGGCCGGGAGCTGTTTGCCGAGACGATGTGAGGCGCCGGGCGTCGCATCTGCAGCGTGCGGTGGCCGCAGCGCCTACACTGTGCGCTGAGAGCCCGTCGTGCATGTGCTTTAGCATCGAGCAACAGGCCGATGCGTCCCGGTCGGTCGGGACGCAGGCTGCCGTGGCAGGCCGGCTCGACGTCTTGCGTTGGAGCGCCTGATGTTTCCCCAAAAGCTCACCGATCCCCGAGCCTTCGACATTGCCGCGGCCCTGCTGGAGGGCTTCAACCGGCACTATCGGCTGTTCCGCCAGACCAGCATCGAGGCCAAGCGGCGCTTCGAGATGGCCGACTGGCACGGACAGCAGCGCGCTCAGCGGGAGCGCATCGAGTTCTACGACAAGCGCGTGGACGAGGCGGTGGAGCGGCTGCAAAGCCAGTTCCGGGCGCATCAACTGCCCATGGACGTGTGGCACCAGGTCAAGCTGCATTACATCGGATTGCTGACGAACCACCTGCAGCCCGAGCTGGCCGAGACCTTCTTCAACTCGGTGACGACCAAGATCCTGCACCGCAGTTATTTCCACAACGACTTCATCTTCGTGCGTCCGGCCATCTCGACGGAGTACCTCGAGAACGACGAGCCCGGCTCTCAGCCGACCTACCGCGCTTACTACCCGACACGCGAGACCCTGCGCGAGACCTTGCTGAGGGTGGTGACCAACTTCCAGTTGGCCGTGGAGTTCGAGGACCTGGGGCGCGACGTGGATTTCGTGTTGCAGGCCATGCGCAAGGAGTTCGGCGAGGTGCGGCTGCGCACCAACTTCCAGCTCCAGGTGCTGTCGTCCCTGTTCTTCCGCAACAAGGGGGCCTACATCGTCGGCAAGATCGTCAACGGTTTTCGCGAGATCCCGTTTGCGCTGCCGATCCTGCACACCTCCCGGCACCAGCTCGTCATCGATGCGGCCCTGTTCGGCGAGGACGATCTGCAGATGCTTTTCAGCTTCGCACGGGCCTACTTCATGGTGGACATGGAGATCCCGGCGGCCTACGTGCAGTTCCTGCGTTCGCTGATGCCGCGCAAGCCGCGTTCGGAGATCTACAACGCACTGGGCCTGCACAAGCAGGGCAAGAACCTCTTCTACCGCGATTTCCTGTATCACCTGAAGCACTCCAGCGACCGCTTCCGCATCGCGCCGGGCATCAAGGGCATGGTCATGCTGGTGTTCGACCTGCCCTCGTTTCCTTATGTCTTCAAGGTCATCAAGGATTTCTATCCGCCGCAGAAGGACACCTCGCGCGAGCTGATCCAGCGCAAGTACCTGCTGGTCAAGACGCACGACCGTGTCGGGCGCATGGCCGACACGCTGGAGTACTCGAACGTGGCCTTCCCCCGCGCACGCTTCGAGGACGAACTGGTGGCCGAACTCAAGCACTTCTGCGGCAGCCTGATCGAGGAGGACGGCGACGACCTCGTCATCCGGCATCTCTATATCGAGCGGCGCATGATCCCGCTCAACATCTACCTGCAGGAAGCCTCGCCCGAGCAGATCACCCATGCCGTGATCGAGTACGGCAATGCCATCAAGGATCTGGTGGCGGCCAACATCTTTCCCGGCGACATGCTCTGGAAGAACTTCGGCGTCACGCGCCATGGCAAGGTGGTGTTCTACGACTACGACGAGATCGAATACCTCACCGATTGCAATTTCCGCAAGGTGCCGCAGCCGCGCACCGAGGAAGAGGAGCTGTCGGGCGAGGTGTGGTACAGCGTCGGGCCGAAGGATGTCTTCCCGGAAACCTTCGGACCGTTTCTGCTGGGCAATGCGGCGGTGCGCGAGGTGTTCATGCGACATCACGCCGACCTGCTCGACCCGGCCTACTGGCAGGCGCACAAGGAGCGCATCCTCGCCGGCCATGTGCACGACGTGTTCCCTTACGACGCCCACAAGCGCTTCTCGCGGCTGCGCCAGGTGCAGCCGTCCCATCCCCCCCAGGCGGCGGGTCATCCCGCGATGGTGTCCTGACGCCTGGCCCATGGTCCGTGTTTCCAGAAGGAGAGCATCATGTCCGACCCCATCGTCATCGCTTCTGCCGCCCGCACCCCCATCGGGGGCCTGCTGGGTGATTTCGCCGGCCTGCAGGCCTGGGAACTCGGGGCCGTTGCCATCCGGGCGGCGGTCGAGCGCGCCGGCATCGACGCCGCGGCCGTCGACGAGGTGCTCATGGGCAACTGCCTGATGGCCGGCCAGGGCCAGGCCCCGGCGCGTCAGGCCGCCCGCCGTGCCGGCCTGCCCGATTCGGCCGGTGCCGTCACGCTGTCCAAGATGTGCGGCTCGGGCATGCGCGCGATGATGTTCGCGCACGACATGCTGGCGGCCGGCAGTGCGGACGTGATGGTCGCCGGCGGCATGGAAAGCATGACCAATGCCCCGCACCTGGCCTTCATTCGCAAGGGTCAGAAATACGGCGCCACGGCCTTCTACGACCACATGGCCCTGGACGGCCTGGAAGATGCCTATGAGCGCGGCAAGGCCATGGGCGTGTTCGCCGAGAGCTGTGTGGCCAAGTATGGCTTCAGCCGCGAGGCCCAGGACCACTACGCCATCACCTCGACCGAGCGGGCCCGCCGCGCCAATGAGGACGGCAGCTTCGACTGGGAGATGGTGAGCGTGGCCGTGCCCGGCAAGGGCGGCGAGGTGAGCATCACCAAAGACGAGCAGCCCGCCAAGGCCAAGCTCGACAAGATCCCCGGTCTGAAGCCTGCGTTCAAGAAAGACGGCAGCATCACGGCGGCCACCTCGTCGAGCATCTCCGACGGTGCCGCGGCCCTCGTGCTGATGCGCCAGTCCACCGCAGCCAGGCTGGGCGTGACGCCGGTGGCGCGCATCGTGGCCCACAGCCTGCATGCCCAGGCGCCCGAATGGTTCACCACCGCCCCGGTGGGCGCCATCGACAAGGTGCTGAAGAAGGCCGGATGGGCTGCCAAGGACGTGGACCTGTGGGAGATCAACGAAGCCTTCGCCGCCGTGACCATGGCGGCGATGACCGAGCACAAGCTGCCTCATGAGAAGGTGAACGTCAACGGCGGGGCCGTGGCGCTGGGCCACCCCATCGGTGCCAGCGGCGCGCGCATCGTCGTGACCCTGCTGGGGGCGCTGCGCAAGCACGGTCTCAAGAAGGGTGTGGCCTCGCTGTGCATCGGCGGCGGTGAGGCCACGGCCATGGCCGTCGAGCTGCTCTGAAGGCCTGGGCCATGCAGGTGCTGGTGATCGGAGCCTCGCGCGGGCTGGGCCTGGAGTTCGTCCGCCAGTATCGGGCGGCGGGCGACCGCGTGGTGGCCACGGCGCGCAGCGACGAGGACCTGGCGAGGCTGCGTGGCCTGGGCTGCGAGGCCTGGCCGCTGGACCTGCTGGACGCCGCGAGCGTGGCCGGCCTGGGGTGGCGCCTGGATGGCGAGCGCTTCGACGCCGTGATCCTCAATGCCGGGATCTACGGCCCGCGCACGCAGGGGCTGGAGACGCCGACCCAGGACGATTTCGACGTGGTGATGCGCACCAACGTGCTCGGGCCGATGCGTGTGCTGCCGCAGATCGAGACGGCATTGGCCCGCGGAGCCAAGCTCATGGTGCTGTCGTCGATGATGGGCTCGATCGGCCAGCGCAGTTCGAGCACCGGCTGGCTTTACCGCGCCTCCAAGGCCGCGCTGAACTCGGTGCTGCGCGATGCCGCCCTGTCGCTCGGGCCGCGCGGCATCACCTGCGTGGCCGTGCATCCGGGCTGGGTGCGCACCGACATGGGCGGGCCCAACGCCAGCCTCGCACCCGAGGACAGTGTGGCGGCCTTGCGCGAGCTGCTCGCACGCCTGACGCCCGACGACAACGGGCATTTCCTCAACCACGACGGCACACCCATCGCGTGGTGAGCCGCGCATCCCTGTCGACATCATGCTGTTGAGCGAAGACCATCGCGCGGTGCAGGACGCCGTGCGCGCCTATGTGCAGGACCGCATCGCGCCCAACGCGGCGCGCTGGGACAAGGAGCACCATTTTCCGGCCGAGGAGTTGAAGGGCCTGGCCGCGCTGGGCTGCTATGGCGTGGCCGTACCGTCCGAATACGACGGCGCCGGGCTGGATTACCTGGCCCTGGCCGTGATCCTGGAGGAGATCGCCGCCGCAGACGGCGGCACCAGCACCGTGGTGAGCGTGAACAACTGCCCAGTGTGTTCCATCCTGATGGCCTACGCCAGCGAGGAGCAGAAGCAGCGCTTCCTGAAGCCGCTGGCGCGTGGCGACATGCTCGGGGCTTTCTGCCTGACCGAACCTCATGTGGGCAGCGAAGCCGGCGGCCTGAAGACCACGGCCGTGCGCGAGGGGGACCACTATGTCCTCAACGGTGTCAAGCAGTTCATCACCAGCGGCAAGCACGGCGACGTGGCCATTGTGATGGCCGTGACCGACAAGGCCGCGGGCAAGAAGGGCATCAGTGCCTTCGTGGTGCCCACCGACACGCCCGGCTACACCGTGGCGCGCCTGGAAGACAAGATGGGCCAGCACAGCAGCGACACCGCGCAGATCCTCTTCGAGGACTGTCGCGTGCCCGTGGCGAACCGGCTGGGCGAGGAGGGCATGGGGCTGAAGATTGCGCTGTCGGGCCTGGAGGGGGGGCGCATCGGCATTGCGGCGCAGAGCCTGGGCATGGCGCGCGCGGCCTTCGAGGCGGCGCTGGCTTACAGCAAGGAGCGCGTGGCCTTCGGGCAGCCCATCTTCAACCACCAGGCGGTGCAGTTCCGCCTGGCCGACATGGCCACGCAGATCGAGGTGGCGCGCCAGATGATCCACCATGCGGCCAGCCTGAAGGATGCGGGTGTGCCCTGCCTGAAGGAGGCGGCCATGGCCAAGCTCTTTGCCAGCGAGATGGCCGAGCGGGTGTGCTCGGATGCCATCCAGATCCACGGGGGGTATGGCTATGTCAGCGACTTCCCGGTCGAGCGCATCTACCGCGACGTGCGCGTGTGCCAGATCTACGAAGGCACCTCGGATGTGCAGCGCATCCTGATCGGTCGCGCCCTGGGCTGATCCCGGTTGGGGCGTGCATCGGCCGGCTTGCCGCGCCGTGGTGTCCGCGCATAATCGCGGCCCATGAACATCATCATCCTCGGCGCTGGGCGGGTGGGCGAGAGCGTGGCCGAAAGCCTGGTGTCGGAAAGAAACGACATCACGGTGATCGACACCAACCCGCAGCGCCTGCGCGAGCTGCAGGACCGCCTGGACCTGCGTGGTGTCGTGGGCAATGGCATCCAGCCCTCGGTGCTGCAGGAGGCCGGCGCGCAGGATGCCGACATGATGATCGCCTGTGCACCGCTGGATGAGACCAACCTGGTCGCGTGCAAGATCGCCCACGATGTCTTCAACATCCCCACGACGATCGCACGCCTGCGCTCGCCCGAGTTTCCCGACGGCTCGCCGCTGATGGACAAGAGCGGCTTCGCGGTGGACCGGGTCATCTGTCCGGAGGCCTCGGTGACGCGCTATGTGCGCCAGCTCATCGCCTACCCTGAGGCCCTGCAGGTGCTGGAATTCGCACAGGGGCTGGTGAGCCTGATCGCGGTGCGCGCGGTGGCCGGAGCCCCCCTGGTGCGCCACACCATCTCGGAGCTGCCCAGCCTGGTGCCGGAAGCGGACATGCGCATCGTGTCGATCTACCGGCCCGATCCGGAAGGCCCCGACCAGGCCATCGTCTGTGATGGCGTCACCCGCATCGAGCCCGGCGACGAGGTCTTCGTGCTGGCAGCCACGCAGCACATCCGCACAGTGCTGGAGGCGCTGCGGCGGCGCGACCGCCCCGTCAAGCGCGTGATGATTGCCGGCGGCGGCCGCGTCGGCTTGCGCCTGGCACGCGAGCTCAAGGGGGAGTACCGCGTCAAGATCATCGAGCACGACGGCAAGCGCTGCGAGTACCTGGCTTCGCAACTGCCGGCCGACACCCTTATCCTGCACGGCGATTCCACCGACGAGGAGCTGCTTGAGGGCGAGAACGTCCACGACATGGACCTCTTCCTCGGGCTGACCAGCGACGACGAGGACAACATCATGGCCTGCCTGCTGGCCAAGCGCATGGGCGCCAAGCGGGTGTTGGCCCTGATCAACCGCAAGGCCTATGCCGACCTGATGCAGGGCTCGCAGATCGACATTGCGCTGTCGCCGGCCCAGACGGTGATCGGTGAGCTGCTGGCCTACGTGCGCCGTGGGGACGTCGAGGCCGTGCATTCGCTGCGCCGCGGCGCGGCCGAGGCGCTGGAGGCGGTGGTGCGCGGGGATGCCAAGACCTCGAAGGTGGTGGGGCGGCCCATTGGCGAGCTCAAGCTGCCGCCGGGAGCGCAGATCGGCGCCATCGTGCGCGGCCTGCCCGAGGACGATGTCGAGGAGGAGCTGCGCGAACAGGCGCTGCGCCGGGCGCAGGTCATCATCGCCCACCACGACACGGTGATCCAGGCCAACGACCATGTGATCGTGTTCCTGCCGCGCAAGCGCATGGTGCGTGAGGTGGAAAAGCTCCTGCAGGTCAGCGCCACTTTCTTCTGATCGAGGTCCATGCCATCCTTCCTACCGGCCCTGTCGATCCTCGGCATCATCGTGATGGCCTTCGCCCTGACCATGGGCGTGCCCCTGGGGGTGGCCTGGTTCAGCCGCGACGAGGCCCTTGCATCGTGGCATGTGGGCATCGCCCTGACCTTCGGTGCGGGCGTGGCGATGCGCCTGCTGGCGCGCCGTCACCGCAGCGAGCTGCAGCCCCGCGATGGCGTGATGCTGGTCTCGCTGGTGTGGACGGTGCTGCCGCTGTTCGCCAGCGTGCCGTTGATGGTCTATTTCAGGCAGGCGGGCATCCCCCTGTCCTTCACCGATGCCTATTTCGAGGCCATGTCCGGCCTCACGACCACTGGGGCCACGGTGCTCAGTGGCCTGGATGCACTGCCACCGTCGATCAACCTGTGGCGCTGCTTCATGCAGTGGATGGGCGGCATGGGCATCCTCGTGCTGGCGGTGGCCATTTTGCCGATGCTGGGGGTCGGTGGCAGCCAGCTCTTCCGGGCCGAGGTGGCCGGCCCGCTGAAGGACACCAAGCTGACGCCGCGCATCACCGAGACGGCCAAGGGTCTGTGGAGCATCTATTGTGTGCTGTCGGTGCTGTGCGTGCTGGCTTATCGGGCCGCGGGCATGAGCTGGTACGACGCCTGGGTGCACATGTTCACCACCGTCAGCCTGGGGGGGCTTTCGTCGTATGACGCCAGTTTTGGGCATTTCGACTCGCCGCTGATCGAGGCCGTCTGCGTCGTCTTCATGCTGGTGGCCGCCTGCAACTTCGCGATGTATTTCGTCGCCATGCGCAAGCGCAGCCTGCAGCGCCTGTGGATGGATCCGGAAGCCCGCGGCACCCTCGGTCTGCTGCTGCTGTCCTCGGCCATCGTGGCCGTGCTGCTGTGGAGCAAGGGGGTCTACGAGGAGCCCTTGCAGGCGGTGCGCATGGCCTTCTTCAACGTGATCTCGATCGCCACCACCACGGGTTACGCCAACACCGACTACGCCCAATGGCCCATCTTCGCGCCGGTGCTGATGCTCATGCTCTCGGGCTTGAGCACCAGTGCCGGCTCCACGGGGGCGGGGGTCAAGATGGTGCGCGTCATCATCCTGCTCAAGCAGGCCCGGCGCGAGATGTCGCGCATCGTGCACCCCCGGGCGGTCCAGCCAGTGACGCTGGGGGCCAGCACCGTGGACAACAACACCATCTTCGCCGTGCTGGGTTTCATGCTCGTCTACGGCGCCACGATCATCGGGCTGACCATGGTGCTGCTGGTCACCGACCTGGACGTGGTCACCGCATTCACCGCCGTGGTGGCCAGCGTCAACAACATGGGCCCGGGCCTGGGTGCCGTCGGGCCGGCGAGCAACTTCGCCGACCTGAGCGATTTTCAGACCTGGGTGTGCACCCTGGCCATGCTGTTGGGCCGGCTGGAGATGCTGTCTTTCATGGTGCTGCTGACCCCTTCGTTCTGGCGCAAGTGAGCCGCCGACCGGGTGAGGGTGTCACAGGATTCCGCCTTCGTTCAGGCCTTGCGTCGGCCATCGGGCGAGCAACGCACAGACCGCGCACGACAAGGGTGGGGGCACGGGTTTGTGCTATCTCGCTCGAAGGGCGGTCTGCCTAGCATGTTTCCACCCGAACCCGCGCGCAGACGGGCAGGGTTTCCCTTCCGTGCAGCATCACCAGGAGACGAATGTGAGCGAGACGAAATCCCAGAAGGCCCCCCAGCGGCGGCGCTTTCTCAAGTCGGCGGCCGTCGGCGCCGTGGGGGCTGGAGCAGCCGCCTTCCCGATGGTGTCGACCGCCCAGACGGTGTCGATGCGCTTCCAGAGCACCTGGCCGGCCAAGGACATCTTCCACGAGTACGCCAACGACTTCGCCAAGAAGGTCAACGACATGGCGGGCAACCGTCTGAAGATCGAGGTGCTGCCCGCCGGCTCCGTCGTGCCGGCCTTCCAGTTGCTCGATGCGGTGTCCAAGGGCACGCTCGATGGTGGCCACGGTGTGGTCGCCTACTGGTACGGCAAGAACCAGGCGGTGGCCCTGTGGGGCTCGGGCCCGGCCTTCGGCATGGATGCCAACATGGTGCTGGCCTGGCACTACTATGGCGGCGGCAAGGAACTGCTCGACGAGATCTACAAGAGCCTGAACCTGGACGTGCAGTCCTTCCTCTACGGCCCCATGCCCACCCAGCCGCTGGGCTGGTTCAAGAAGCCGGTGGCCAAGGTCCAGGATCTCAAGGGCTTGAAGTTCCGTACCGTGGGGCTCGCGGTGGATGTCTTCACCGACCTGGGGGTGGCTGTCAACCCGCTGCCCGGCGGCGAGATCGTGCCGGCGCTGGACCGCGGCCTGCTGGACGCGGCCGAATTCAACAACGCGTCCAGCGACCGCGTGCTGGGCTTCCCGGACGTGACCAAGGTCTGCATGCTGCAAAGCTTCCATCAGAGCAGCGAGCAGTTCGAGGTGCTGTTCAACAAGACCAAGTACAGCGCACTGCCGGCTGAGCTCAAGTCGGTGATCGACTACGCCATTCAGGCGGCCTCGGCTGACATGAGCTGGAAGGCCGCCGACCGCTATTCCACCGACTACCTGGAGATGCAGAGCAAGCAGGGCGTGAAGTTCTACAAGACGCCGGACGCCATCTTGCGGGCTCAACTGGCATCGTGGGACAAGGTCACGGCCAAGAAGGCGGCCGAGAATCCCATGTTCAAGAAGGTGATGGATTCGATGCGGGCCTTCGCGCAGCGCGCCGGGCGCTGGCAGTTCGACACGATGGTTGACTACCGCATGGCCTACAACCACTACTTCGCGCCCAAGAAGAGCTGACGCGCCGGCCACCTGCCTCCACGCGCCGCGGGCCGAGGGGATGCCCCCGCCTGCGGCGCTTGCGTATGGTCCCCCTGCCACGACGGACTGTGCCGTCGCTTCGTGCCATGCAAAAACTGCTGCTCGCCATCGATGCGGTGTCTACGTGGATCGGCAAGGCCGCTGCCTGGGCGGCCGTGGGTCTGACCCTGCTGATCAGCTGGGAGGTCTTTTCGCGCTACGTGCTCAACGACCCCCATGCCTGGGTGCTCGATGCCCAGATCATGCTCTACGGCACCATGTTCATGCTGGCCGGCGCCTACACGCTGTCGAAGAACGGCCATGTGCGCGGCGACGTGCTCTACGGCTTCTTCAGCCCGCGGGCCCAGGCCATGGTGGATTTGGTGCTGTACTTCCTGTTCTTCCTGCCCGGCGTGGTGGCGCTGACCTGGGCGGGCTGGACCTATGCCCAGGAGTCACTGGCGATCCGGGAGCAGACCTTCTCGGCCACGCCGCTGCCGCTGTATCCCTTCAAGTTCGTGATCCCGCTGGCCGGCGCCACGCTGCTGCTGCAGGGCCTGGCCGAGATCGCGCGCTGCCTCGTGTGCCTGCGCGACGGCCAGTGGCCCTCGCGCGAGCATGACGTCGAGGAGGTCGATGTCGAGAAACTCAAGGAGATGGTCCACGTGAACGAAGGCAATGCCGCCACGGGAGGGCGCCCGTGAGAATCCGTCCTGAACTGCGTTTCGGCCTGGGCATCATGACCCTGGTCGTGGGGGGCATCGTTGGGCTGCTGCTGGGCGTGGACACCATCACCAAGGGCCACCTGGGCCTGCTGATGCTCTCACTCGTCGTGGTGGCCATCATGCTGGGCTTTCCCACGGCCTTCACGCTGATGGGCATGGGCATGATCTTCACCTGGCTGGCTTATGACCGAGACATCACGCGCACACTGGACCTGATGGTGCAGGCCGCTTACAAGAGCATGACCAACGACGTGCTCATCGCGGTGCCCTTGTTCGTCTTCATGGGCTATCTGGTCGAGCGCGCCAACCTGATCGAAAAGCTCTTCAAGAGCCTGCACCTGGCCATGGCGCGCATCCCCGGTTCGCTGGCCGTGGCCACGCTGGTCACCTGCGCGGTGTTTGCCACGGCCACGGGCATCGTGGGGGCCGTGGTCACGCTGATGGGGCTGCTGGCGCTGCCGGCCATGCTGCGCGCGGGCTACAGCACACCGATGGCCGCGGGCTCGATCACGGCGGGCGGCTGTTTGGGCATCCTGATTCCACCGTCGGTGTTGCTCATCCTGTACGGTGCCACGGCGGGGGTGTCGGTCGTGCAGTTGTATGCGGGGGCCTTCTTCCCCGGGCTGATGTTGGCTGGCCTGTACGTGGTGTACGTCATCCTGATGGCCAAACTCAGGCCGCAGTGGGCGCCGCCGCTGTCGCAGGCCGAGCGGCACGTCGTGCTGGCGCCGGCCAACCAGCGCCTGGCCGACACGGGCACCCATCACGCGTTGCTGCGCCTGCTGTCGGCCCTGAAGGGCCGTCGCAACGCCGACGTGCCGCTGTCGCACGTGCTCAGGCAACTGGGCATCGTGCTGATGCCGGGTCTGCTGTTCGTGCTGCTGGCCACGAGCAGCTACCGTGCCGTGACGACCGTGCAGGCCGAGCCGGAGTACGACATCGAGCCCATCAGCTTCTCGTCCGACGCTCCGTCGTCCACGGGCGGCTTGCAGGAACCCCCGGTGGCGGGCGGTCTGACCGAGCCCGCGGTGGAGGGCGGTCTGACCGAACCTGCGGCGGACGAGGAGGCCGCCGCCGAACCCGAAGGCCTGGGGGAGCCTTCAGGGGCCGAGGTGCAGGAGGCCGCCGAGCCGGCTTCGCCCGCCCTGACCGAACCCGGCGGGCAGACCGTGGACGGGTCCGCCGCCGGTGACACGACCCGCCCGGCCCCCACCTGGTGGTGGGTAGTGTTCTCGATCGCCGGCGCCATCGTCACCGCGTTCTACCTGTTCCTGAGCTTTGCGCGGCTGGAGATCTTCAAGATGCTCCTGGCCTCCTTCTTTCCGCTGGTGATCCTGATCCTCGCCGTGCTGGGCTCCATCGTCTTCGGCCTGGCCACGCCGACCGAGGCCGCCGCGATGGGAGCCTTGGGGGGCTTCGTGCTGGCCGCGGCCTACCGGCAGCTCAACTTCACCGTGCTCAAGGAGTCGGTCTTCCTCACGGCCAAGACCTCGGCCATGGTGTGCTGGCTCTTCGTCGGCTCGGCGATCTTCTCGGCCGCGTTTGCGCTGCTGGGCGGCCAGGAGCTGGTGGAGAACTGGGTGCTCGGCCTGAACCTGTCGCCCACCCAGTTTCTGATCCTGTCGCAGGTCCTGATCTTCCTGCTGGGCTGGCCGCTGGAGTGGACGGAGATCATCGTGATCTTCATGCCCATCTTCATCCCGCTGCTGGACAATTTCGGCATAGACCCGCTCTTTTTTGGCCTGCTGGTGGCGCTGAACCTGCAGACGGCCTTCCTCAGCCCGCCGGTGGCGATGTCGGCCTTCTACCTCAAGGGGGTGGCTCCACCGCATGTGACGCTGAACCAGATCTTCCTGGGCATGCTGCCCTTCATGGGGATCCAGATCATCGCGATCGTGCTGCTCTACGTTTTCCCGGGCATTGGCCTGTGGCTGCCGCAACTGTTGTACCGTTGAGGGCATGAACAAGCCGCCGATCGACTTCTACTTCGATTTCTCCTCGCCGTACTCGTACATCGCCTCCGAATGGATCGAGGCCCTGGCGGCGCGGCACGGGCGCACTGTGCGCTGGCATGCCGTGCTGCTGGGTGTGACCTTCCAGGCCGCCGAGTTGCGCCCGCCGGTGAACCATCCGATCAAGCGCGAGTACGTGCTGCGCGACTTCGCACGCTCGGCACGCTTCGAGGGTGTGCCCTACACCCAGCCTGAGGCCTTTCCCATCCCCACGCAGAACGCCGCGCGCGTGTTCTGGTGGCTGCACGACAGCGATCCGGCGCGTGCCGTGGCCTGGGCGCGCGCCTGCCTGAGGGCCTATTTCGCTCGTGGGGTCAACCTGTCGGATGTGCAGGCCCTCAAAGGGCTGGCCTCGGAGTTCGGGCTCGACGCCCACCAGGCCGAGGCCGTCTGGAACGACCCCGTGTGGAAAGAGCGCCTCAAGCATGCCAACGAGGCGGCGGTGGCCGCCGGCATGTTCGGTGCGCCGTACATCGTGGTCGATGGCGAACCCTTCTGGGGCAACGATCGCAAGGCCCAGATCGAGCGCTGGCTCTCGCAGGGGCCGTTCTGATCCGGAGGTGCGGATGAAAAAAGGTTACAAGGCCCTGGTGGACGAGGCCATGGCCCAGGTGAAGACCTACAGCGTCGAGCAGGCACGCGCCAAGTTCGGCGACCCCGGCGTGTGCTTCGTCGACGTGCGCGACGTGCGTGAGCTCGAGCGCGAGGGGGTCATCCCCGGCGCGGTTCACGCCCCGCGCGGCATGTTGGAGTTCTGGGTCGATCCCGAATCGCCCTATCACCGGCCGGTGTTTGCCGAGGACAAGGAGTTCATCCTGTTTTGCGCCGCCGGCTGGCGCTCGGCCCTGGCCACCAAGACCCTGCAGGACATGGGGCTGCCCCGCGTGGCCCACATCGAGGGGGGCTTCACCGCCTGGAAGGGGGCCGGCGCGCCGGTGGCCGACAAACCGAAGAAATAGGGTCTGCCCGCTGGTCAAGTCGCCCCGGGTCGGCCTAGAATTGACGTTTACGTAAACGTCAATGAAGTGCCGGCCTGCCATGGGCCGGCCGGCTGGGAGCCTGCATGAGCGTCCTCGAGTCCCGACTCCATCCCCGTTCCGACGAATTCAAGAGCAATGCCGCGGCGATGCGGGCCTTGGTGGATGACCTGAACCGTCAGCTCGCCACCATCGCCCAGGGCGGCGGCGAGGCGGCGCGGGCCAAGCATCTGGCCCGCGGCAAACTGCTGCCGCGCGAGCGGGTGGACATGCTGCTCGACCCGGGCACGCCCTTCCTGGAGCTGGCCCCGTTGGCGGCGCTGAACCTGTACGGCAACGAGGCGCCGGGGGCCGGGCTGATCGCCGGCATCGGCCGGGTGTCGGGCGTGGACTGCGTGATCGTCTGCAACGACGCCACTGTCAAAGGGGGCACGTACTACCCCATGACGGTGAAGAAGCACCTGCGTGCGCAGGAGGTGGCCCAGCAGAACCACTTGCCTTGCATCTACCTGGTGGACAGCGGCGGGGCCAACCTGCCCAACCAGGACGAGGTCTTTCCCGACCGCGATCACTTCGGGCGCATCTTCTACAACCAGGCCACGATGAGCGCGGCCGGCATCCCGCAGCTGGCGGTGGTGATGGGCTCGTGCACCGCAGGCGGTGCCTACGTGCCGGCGATGAGCGACGAGGCCATCATCGTGAAGAACCAGGGCACCATCTTCCTGGGTGGCCCGCCGCTGGTGAAGGCGGCCACCGGCGAGGTGGTCAGCGCCGAGGACCTGGGCGGCGGGGACGTGCACACGCGCCTGTCGGGCGTGGCCGACCACCTGGCCGAAAACGACCTGCACGCGCTGGCGCTGGCGCGCGCCGCGGTGGCGCGCTTGAACCGGCGCAAGCCCCAGCCGCTGGCCTGCGTGCCGCCGCGCCCGCCGAAGTATGCGCCCGAAGAGCTGCATGGCGTGATCCCCACCGACACGCGCAAGCCCTTCGATGTGCGCGAGGTCATCGCGCGCATCGTCGATGCCAGCGAGTTCGACGAGTTCAAGGCCCGCTATGGCAGCACCCTGGTGTGCGGCTTCGCCCACATCGAGGGCATGCCGGTGGGCATCGTGGCCAACAACGGCATCCTCTTCAGCGAAAGCGCCAACAAGGGGGCACATTTCATCGAGCTGTGCTGCCAGCGCAAGGTGCCGCTGGTCTTCCTGCAAAACATCACCGGCTTCATGGTGGGCCGCAAGTACGAGAACGAGGGCATCGCCCGCGCCGGCGCGAAGATGGTGACGGCCGTGGCCTGCGCCCAGGTGCCGAAGTTCACCGTGATCATCGGTGGCAGTTTCGGGGCCGGCAACTACGGCATGTGCGGCCGGGCCTATTCGCCCCGCTTCCTGTGGATGTGGCCGAATGCGCGCATCAGCGTGATGGGCGGCGAGCAGGCCGCCAGCGTGCTGGCCACCGTCAAGCGCGACGGCATCGAGGCCAAGGGCGGCACCTGGAGCGCCGAGGAGGAAGAGGCCTTCAAGGCCCCGATCCGCCAGCAGTACGAGGAGCAGGGACACCCGTACTACGCCTCGGCCCGGCTGTGGGACGACGGTGTCATCGACCCGGCCGACACGCGCCGCGTGCTGGCCTTGGGCCTGAGCGCCAGTCTGAATGCCCCCATCCCGGACACACGCTTCGGCGTCTTTCGCATCTGAGCTCAGGAGGCTCCATGCCCGCCACCCTCGACATCCGCATCGATGGCCCCGTGGCCCGTGTCTGGCTCAACCGGCCGGAGGTCCGCAATGCCTTCAACGATGCCACCATCGCTGAGCTGACCGAGACGTTCCAGGCCTTGGGCCGCGACGCCTCGCTGCGCGCGGTGGTGCTGGGCGCGCACGGCAAGGCCTTCAGCGCAGGCGCCGATCTGAACTGGATGCGCGCGATGGCCGACTACACCTGGGAGCAAAACCGCGACGACGCGGCGCGCCTGGCCGAGATGCTGTGGACGCTCTATCGCTGCCCGCTGCCGGTGGTGGGGCGCATCCACGGCGACTGCTATGCCGGCGGTGTGGGGTTGGCGGCCGTGTGCGACGTGCTCGTGGCGGCCGAGGGCGTGCAGTTCTGCCTGTCCGAAGCGAAGCTGGGCCTGCTGCCGGCCACCATCAGTCCTTATGTGATCCGCGCGATGGGCGAGCAGGCCGCGCGGCGCTACTTCCTCACCGCCGAACGCTTCAGCGCGGCCGAAGCGCATCGCCTGGGCTTCGTGCACGAGCTGTGTACGGCCGAGGCGATCGACGAGCGCGTCGATGCGATCGTCGCGGCCCTGGTGGCCAACAGCCCGCAGGCGGTGAAGGCCTGCAAGCGCCTGGTGCACGACGTCGCAGGCCAGCCGATCAGCGCGGCGCTGCGCGAGGACACCGCGCGGCGGATTGCCGACATCCGTGCAAGCGATGAGGGCCGCGCCGGGGTGCGCGCCTTCCTCGACAAGCGCAGCCCGCCCTGGGCCGGTGTGTGAGCCGCTTGCCCGTTCAACGACACGAAGGTCTGTGCATGTTCAAGAAGATCCTGATTGCCAACCGCGGCGAGATCGCCTGCCGCGTGGCGGCCACGGCCCGCCGCCTGGGCATCCGCACCGTGGCGGTGTATTCCGATGCCGACGCCCAGGCCAAGCACGTGCAGGTGTGCGACGAGGCCGTGCACATCGGAGGGCCGGCGCCGCGCGAGAGCTACCTGCGCCACGAACGCATCTTGGAGGTGGCGCGTGCCACCGGCGCGCAGGCCATCCACCCGGGCTACGGCTTCCTCAGCGAGAACGAGGTCTTCGCCCAGGCCTGTGCGGATGCGGGCATCGTCTTCATCGGCCCGCCCGCCTCGGCGATTGCCGCGATGGGCAGCAAGGCCGCGGCCAAGGCCCTGATGGAAAAGGCCGGTGTGCCGCTGGTGCCGGGCTACCACGGCGATCGCCAGGAGAGCGACTTCCTGCTGGCGCAGGCGCGCGCCATCGGCTTTCCGGTGCTGATCAAGGCCAGTGCCGGCGGGGGTGGCAAGGGCATGCGTGCGGTGCACTCGGCCGAGGAGTTCGAAGGCGCGCTGGCCTCCTGCAAGCGCGAGGCGCGCTCCAGCTTTGGCGACGACCATGTGCTGGTGGAGCGCTACGTGACCCGGCCGCGCCACATCGAGATCCAGGTGTTCTGCGATGCCCACGGCAATGGTGTGTACCTGTTCGAGCGCGACTGTTCGGTGCAGCGGCGTCACCAAAAGGTGCTGGAAGAAGCGCCCGCGCCGGGCATGACGCCGCAGCGCCGCCGCGAGATGGGCGAGGCGGCCGTGGCCGCGGCGCGGGCCGTGGGCTACGTGGGCGCGGGCACGGTGGAGTTCATCGCCGAGCAAGACGGCCGCTTCTATTTCATGGAGATGAACACGCGGCTGCAGGTGGAGCACCCGGTCACCGAGGCCATCACCGGCCATGACCTGGTGGAGTGGCAGTTGCGCGTGGCCGCCGGCGAGCCGCTGCCGGCGCGGCAGGAGGAGTTGCGCATCCGCGGCCATGCCATCGAGGCGCGGCTGTGCGCCGAGAACCCTGAGGCCAACTTCCTGCCCGCCACCGGGCCCTTGCGGGTTTTCCGTCTGCCGGCACAGGCCAGCGAATTCGCGGTGGCGCCGGTGCGCGTGGACGCGGGCGTGCGCGAGGGCGACGAGATCTCCCCCCACTACGACTCGATGATCGCCAAGCTGATCGTGCATGGCGACACGCGCGAGCAGGCCCTGGCAAGGCTCGATGCGGCGCTGGCCGAGATCCACATCGTGGGCCTGCACACCAACGTGGCCTTCCTGCGCCGTGTGGTGACCAGCGCGTCATTCGCCGGGGCCGACCTCGACACCGCGCTGATCGAGCGCGAGCGCGCTCATCTCTTCGGCCGGCCCGGCCTGCCCCTGGCCTGTGCGGTGGCCGGTGTGGCCGCGCGTGTGCTGGCCGACGAGGCGGCGCTGCAGGATGCCGACCCCTGGAGCCGGCGCGACGGCTGGCGGCTGCATGGCACGGCGCGCCGGCGCATGGAAATCGAGGCCGGCGGCGAGCGTCATGTGGCCTTCCTCGAATACCTGCACGATGGCCGGCACATGCTCGACCTGGGGGGGCAGCGGCAGCCGCTGCAGGTGCATGCACGCTCGGCCGAAGTGCACGAGGTGGTGCTGGGTGAATCCCGCTGGCGCCTGACGGTGTACCGCCAGGGCGAGCATTTCCATGTGTTCGCCCCCGAAGGCGTGGCCGCGCTCCAATGGATCGACGCGATCGCCCATGCGGGCGAGGGCGGTCACGACGGCGGTCGGCTGACCGCACCGATGCCCGGCAAGGTGCTGGCCTTGCATGTGAGTGCCGGCCAGGCCGTCAAGAAGGGCCAGGCTCTGGTCGTGATGGAGGCGATGAAGATGGAGCACACGATCGCGTCCCCGGCCGATGGCGTGATCGAAGCCTTGCTGTACGGGGTGGGCGACCAGGTGGCCGAGGGCGCCGAACTGCTGCGGCTGACGGTGTCGTGAAGGCGCCCGCCGCGCCTTGGGCGTCAGCGGGCGGCCAGGGCGGCCGGCCCGAGGGCCGAGCCCAGGGTGCGCCACCAGGCGCGGCCACGGCGGGCAGCCGGGCGGGTAGACGGGGGGACGGCCAGCGGGCGCGGCAGACTGGCGTGGACGAACTGCTCGGCCAGGCGTTCGAGCTCCTCGTTCTCGCTGGCGCGGCACACGTTGAGCACGTCCAGCGCGTAGAGCTCGCGGCTGAGCATCAAGCCCACGTCGATGCCGCTGCCCAGTTCGCGCAGCAGGGCGAAGTGGATGCGGGTGGCGATCTGGAGGCGATGGGTGCGGGGGTCCATGGCGGGTGTCCTCGTGATGGGGGAATTTTTCTCTTCCCGGCATGGGTCGGCCATCCCCATTAAGGTGGAGTTCCCCCCTACTTTTGGGGGGCACAATCCGAGTGCTTTGCTGGAGATTGGCGATGTTTCCTGAACGTGTCACCCTGGTCGACGTGGGCCCGCGCGATGGCCTGCAAAATGAGAAGCAGCCCGTGCCAGCGGCCCACAAGATCGAGCTGGTCCACCGCTTGCAGGCCGCCGGTGTGCGCGAGATCGAGGTCACCAGCTTCGTCTCCCCCAAATGGGTGCCTCAGATGGCCGACAACGCCGAGGTGATGGCCGGCCTGCAGCGCCAGCCGGGCGTGCGCTACTCGGTGCTTGTGCCCAACATGAAGGGCCTGGAGGCGGCGTTGCCCACCCGGCCCGACGAGATCGTCGTCTTCGGTGCGGCCAGCGAAGCCTTCAGCCGGCGCAACATCAACTGCTCGATCGAGGAATCGATCGAGCGCTTCCGCCCGGTCGTGCAGGCCGCGCGCGAGCAGGGCCTGAAGGTGCGCGGGGCCATCTCGTGCGCCGTGGGCTGCCCCTACCAAGGGGAGGTCTCACCCGACGAGGTCGAGCGGGTGGTGCGCCTGATGAAGGACATCGGCGTGCAGCACGTGGGGGTGGCCGACACCATCGGCGTGGGCACGCCGCGCCAGGTACGCGCCGCGATGGAGCGGGCCTTGCGCCACTACCCGCTGCACGAGGTGAGCGGCCATTTCCACGACACCTACGGCCAGGCCATCGGCAACATCTACGCCTGCCTGGAGATGGGCATCCACCACTTCGATGCCAGCGTGGCGGGCCTGGGCGGTTGCCCCTATGCCAAGGGGGCGACCGGCAACGTGGCCACCGAGGACGTGGTCTTCCTGTTGCAGGGCCTGGGCATCGATTGCGGCATCGATCTACAGGCGCTGGTCGATGCGGGCGATTTCATCTCGCGCGTGCTGGGCCGCAAGCCGGTGTCGCGTGCCGCCAATGCCCTGCTGGCCAAGCGTGTGCGCGAGGAGGCCGCGGCATGAGTGTCGTCGCCCCCGCCGATCTGAGCGAACGCCCCGAGGGCTTCCAGCGCGTGGCCCGGGCGCTGGCGCAAGCCGGTCATCCGCAGCCGCCGGTGTTCCTGGAGGTGGCCGCGCGCACGGCCCAGGAGGCGGCCGATGCCCTGGGCATCGTGGTGGGCCAGATTGCCAAGAGCATCGTGTTCCGCCGCCAGGCCGACGATGCCGCGGTGCTGGTCGTGACCTCGGGCGACAAGCGCGTGGACGAGCGCAAGGTGGCCGCGCTGGTCGGATCGCTGGCGCGCGCGGATGCACGGTTCGTCAAGGAGCGCACCGGGTTCTCGATCGGGGGCGTGTCGCCCGTGGCGCATCTGCAGCCGCCGGTCATGCTGATCGACCGCGAGCTCTTCCGCTTCGATGTGGTGTGGGCCGCGGCGGGGCATCCCAACGGGGTCTTTCCGGTGGCGCCGCAGCAACTGGTGGCGCTCACGGGCGCACCGGTCGAGGACGTGGTGCTGTGAGCCCTCGTGTGCCGTCGCCGCCCCAGCCGGGGCGGGTCCCGAGCCCCTGCGTCAGCGTGTGCCGCATGAACGCGGCCACCGGCTGGTGCGAGGGCTGCCACCGCACGCTGCAGGAGATCGCCGCCTGGTCGACGATGAGCGATGGCGACAAGCGCGCGGTATGGAAGCAACTGCCCGCGCGCCGGCAGGCCGCAGCGCGCATGTCCCCGGAGGGATCATGAAAACACTGCAGTTCTGGTTCGACCCGGTCTCTCCGTATGCCTACCTGGCCTTCGAGCGGCTGCCTCAGGTGCTCGAAGGCCTGTCGTGCGCCGTGAGCTACCGGCCGGTGCTGTTCGCGGGGCTGTTGCAGCATTGGGGCCAGCTCGGGCCGGCCGAGATCCCGCCCAAGCGGGACTGGACCTACCGCCAGGTGGCCTGGCTGGCACACCGTCTGGACCTCCCGCTGGTGATGCCGGCGGTCCACCCGTTCAACCCCTTGCCGCTGTCGCGCCTGCTGCTGGCCCATGGGCAGGCCTCGGCTGTGCCGGGAGCGGCCAACCGCTTCGCCTGCGAAACGGTGCTGCGCCGGGTGTGGCGCAGCGGCGAGGCCGCCGGCGAGACCGCCCAACTCGAGGCGCTGGCCGAGGCGCTCGCACCCGGCCAGGCCCAGGCGCTGCTGGCCGCCTCGCGCGACGAGACGGTCAAGGCCATGCTGCGCAGCAACACGGATCAGGCCGTGGCCGCGGGCCTGTTCGGGGTGCCCACGGTGGTGGTCGAGGGCCGGGCTTTCTGGGGGCTGGACGGCCTGGAGCTGCTGGCTGCCTTCCTGCGGGGAGACCCCTGGTTCGAGGGGCCGGCCTGGGAGGCCGCCGCCCGTGTGCCCGGCGGCCTCGTGCGCCGCGCCGCGCCGGGCAAGCCTTGAGGGCTCGGCGCTCGGCCGCCCTGAGCCGGAGCGAAGCGTGCACATGACCCGCTTGCACTGTGGGGTTGCCGGCGGCAAGATGCATCCAGGCCTGTGACGTGCTAGCGTCCGGGGGAAGGTGGGCTGACCCGCCCGCCAGCGATTCCATGCGGTCGGCGCCACCGCCGCACGGAGCGTCTGCGCAGGCATCGCGCACGAGGTGGCGGTCGGGGCAGGTGACCGATGGGCAAGCGTGCGCTGTACAGCAGTTCCAAGCCGGTGGGGCCGGCTGAACCGGCCCGTGCTGCGACACCGCGGGTCCGGCCATCGGCCGACGCTCCCGCAGTGGGCCCGGCGGCCCCTCCCGCGGGCAGCCCCCCCGCCGGCGCCTCCGGTGTGTCGCAGCCTGCCGGGCGCCGGGCCCGCCTGCGGGCTTGGGCGGGGCGTCACGAGCGCTGGGGGCTGGTGCTGGCCGGCGGCCTGCTGGGCCTTGCGCTGACGCTGCTGCAAGACGCCTGGCGCGAGCCCCTGGGGCGCCTCACGCAGGACGACATCGACAAGGCGGTGCTGCACACCCTGGCGAACAAGCCCCTGCCGTCGATGGCGGCCAAGGCCTACGAGAAGATCCGGCCCTCGGTGGTGCGCGTGCGGGGGCTAAGCCTGCCCAATGCCCAGGGACAGCAGCGGGAGATCGGCACCGGCACCGGCGTGGTCATCGTCGATGAAGGCCTGATCCTCACCAATTTGCATGTCGTGATGGGGGCACCGCGGCTGCAGGTGGTCTTCGACGATGGGCATGAAGCCGAGGCCGACGTGGTGGCGGCCCAGCCGGAGAACGACCTCGCGGTGATCAAGCCGCGCAGCCTGCCCGACGACCTCGTTGCGGCCACGCTGCGCTCCACGGGCGACCTGGCCGTGGGCGATGCGGTGGTGGCCGTGGGCTTTCCCTTCGGCATTGGCCCCACGGCCACGGCCGGCGTGGTCTCGGGCCTGGACCGCGAATTCCGCTCGCCCGAGGGCGAGCGCATTCTGACCAACCTGATCCAGTTCGATGCGGCGGCCAACCCCGGCAGTTCGGGCGGCCCGCTGGTCACGGCCGACGGCGAGGTCGTGGGCATCGTCACCGCCATCCTCAACCCGACCGAGCACCGTGTTTTCGTCGGCATCGGGTTTGCCGTGCCCATCGAGAACGCCGCCGCGGCCGTGGGCCTGTCGCCCTTCTGACGCTTGTTTCTCTGGACCCCCGACGAAAGGACGCCCGCATGGACCTCACCACCTCCCCCAACGCCGTGGCCGAGCAGATGCAGAGGGTGCTTTACGAAGTCAAGCGCGTCGTCGTCGGGCAGGACCACTTCCTTGAGCGCGTGCTGGTGGCCATGCTGGCCCAGGGCCACCTGCTGGTCGAAGGTGTGCCGGGTCTGGCCAAGACGCTCACCGTGAAGACACTGGCGCGGGTGATGCGCGGCAGCTTCCGGCGCGTGCAGTTCACGCCCGACCTGGTGCCTGCCGACCTGGTGGGCACGCGCATCTACAACCAGAAGACGGGCGAGTTCAACACCTCGCTGGGGCCGGTCTTCACCCATCTGCTGCTGGCCGACGAGATCAACCGGGCCCCGGCCAAGGTGCAAAGTGCCTTGCTCGAGGTGATGCAGGAGTACCAGGTCACCATCGCAGGGCAGACGCATCCCGTGCCCCGGCCCTTCCTCGTGATGGCCACGCAAAACCCCATCGAGACCGAAGGCACCTACCCGCTGCCCGAGGCCCAGGTCGACCGCTTCATGATGAAGGTGCTGGTGGGCTATCCGAGCGAGGAAGAGGAGTTCGTCATCGTGCAGCGCGTCACGGGCAGCCCCGAGGAGGTGGCCCCGGTCGTGAGCACCGAGGAGCTTGCGCAACTGCAGAAGGAATGCCGCAAGTGCTTCGTGGACCCTTCGCTGATCCAGTATGCGGTCAAGCTGGTGGCGGCCACCCGCTCGCCAGAGCGTTTCGGTCTGCCCGAACTCTCACGCTACCTGAGCTTCGGCGCCAGCCCGCGCGCCACCATCCACCTCATCGAAGGCGCGCGCGCCCTGGCCCTGCTGCGCGGGCGGCCTTACGTGCTGCCCGAGGACGTGACCGACCTCGTGCCCGACGTGCTGCGACACCGCCTCGTGCTGTCCTACGAGGCCCTGGCCGAGGCCCTCACGGCCGACCACCTGGTGCGGCGCATCATGGACAAGCTGCCCGTGCCCGACAAGCCCCTGGACTCCCATGCCCGCACCGAAGCCGTCGTCTGAGGCCCGGCGCCGGGCCGATGCCCGCCCCGCGGCGCATGGCAAGGCCGCGCCATTCGAGGCCAGCCAGACCCATGCCGCGCTGGGCGAGGCCGACCGATTGCTGCGCCGGCTGGAGTGGACGGTGCTGCGCCGCCTGGACGGCCTGCTCGAAGGCGACTACCGCACCCTGTTCCGCGGTCAGGGGCTCGATCTGGCGGACCTGCGCGAGTACCAGTTCCACGACGACGTGCGCTACATCGACTGGAACGTGACCGCACGCATCCAGGTGCCGCATGTGCGCGAATTCCAACAGGACCGAGACATCAACGTCTGGTTCCTGCTCGACCTCAGCGGCTCGGTGCATTTCGGCGCCGGCGAGTTCAGCAAGCGCGACCTGCTGATCGCCTTCGTCGCCCTGATGGCGCGGCTGCTCACGCGCCATGGCAATCGCGTGGGCGCCATCGTCTGCGGCCAGGCGGTCGACACCGTGATCCCGGCGCGCGGCGGGCGCGCCCAGGTGCTGCAACTGGTGCACCGGCTGCTGGCGCGGGCCGTGCCTGCGGCGGTCAGCGCGGGCGGGCCGGGCGGCACCGATCTGGCGCAGCTCTTCCACCGCGCGGGCCATCTGATGCGCCGGCGTTCGCTGGTCTTCGTCGTGTCGGACTTCATCGCCGCACCGGGCTGGACCGAGCCGCTGGGCCGCCTGGTGCAACGCCACGAGGTGCTCGCCGTGCGTCTGACCGACCCGCTGGAGGCGGCACTGCCCGACCTGGGCCTGGTGATGTTCGAGGACGCCGAGACCGGCGAGCAGCAACTGGTGGACACCCATGATGCGGCGTTTCGCCGCCGTTTCGAACAGGCCGCGCGCGACCGCGAGGCCCGATTGCGCCTGGCCTTCGGTGATGCCGGGGTGGACGTGCTGGAGCTGGCCACCGACGAGGATTTGGTCGCGGCGGTGCGCCGTTTCGTCGAACTGCGCCGGCTGCGCTCGCGCCTGGCGGCCGGCGGCGGGGCCGTGTCGGCGCGCCCGGCCGCGGCCCTGACCTCGACGACACCCTTGTGATCACGGGGAGACGGACATGGCATTCCTCTGGCCTGAGATGTTGTGGCTGCTGGGGCTCGTGCCCCTGAGCGTGGCAGCCTACTGGTGGCTGCTGCGCCGCCGCCGGCGCCTGGCGCTGCGCTATTCCGGGCTGTCTCTGGTGCGCGAGGCCCTGGGCCGCGGTCCGGGCTGGCGCCGCCATGTGCCGCCCGTGCTGATGCTGCTGGCGCTGATCGGCCTGCTCGTGGCCGTGGCCCGGCCCACGGCCCGCGTGATCCTGCCATCGCAGCAGCGCATGGTGATTCTGGCCATCGACGTGTCCGGCAGCATGCGTGCCACCGATGTCGAGCCCAACCGCATGGCGGCGGCGCAGGCTGCCGCGCGGGAGTTCGTGGCCCTGCAGGACAGCAGCACGCGCATCGGCGTGGTGACCTTTGCCGGCACGGCCCTGCTGACCCAGCCGCCCACCTACAGCAAGGAGGACGTGCTCGCCGCCATCGATCGCTTCAACTTCCAGCGCGCCACGGCCGTGGGCAGCGGCATCCTGGTGTCGTTGCAGGCCATCTTTCCGGACATCGAGTTCGACCTGCGCGGCAGCAATCCACGCCCGGGCAGCGAGGACAGCCGCCTGGGCCGCTCGCTCGACCAGCGCAGCGGGGCTGGCAGCAGGGCCCCGCCGCCGCCGGTGGAGCCGGGCTCGTATGGCGCGGCCGCCATCATCCTGCTCACCGACGGCCAGACCACCACCGGCCCCAACCCGCTGGAGGCCGCCCGCATGGCGGCCGAACGCGGGGTGAAGGTCTACACCGTGGGGGTGGGCACCGAGCAGGGCGAGATCCTCGTCGGTGACGGCTGGTCCATGCGCGTGCGCCTGGACGAGGAGGCCCTGCGCGGGATCGCCAACCTCACCGGCGGGGAATATTTTTATGCCGGCTCGGCCCCCGATCTGAAAAAGATCTACCAGGGTCTGCATTCCAAGCTCGCGCTGGAGACCCGCGAGATCGAGGTCACGGCCCTGTTCGCAGCCGCTGCGGCGGTGCTGATGCTGCTGGCCGCCGGCTTGTCGGTGTTCTGGTTCCACCGGGTGCTGTAGCGACGGCTCGGCGCCCGCGGTTCAGGCATCATCGGTCGCGAACGTGACGGCCGGGCCGCGTCCGGCCGTGCATGATGCCTGCACCCCTCGCACAGCCCACCGATGAACGACTCCCCTGCCCACGCCGTCGCACCGGCCACGCCGTCCGAGCGTCCTCCCCGTCCTGCCGCCACCCTGGTCGTCGTGCGCGATGGTCCGTTCGGGTTGGAGGTACTGCTGCTGCGCCGGGCCGAACGGGGCGACCACAACAGCGGCGCCTGGGTCTTTCCCGGTGGCCTGGTCGACCCGGGTGACCGGCAGGCGAGCGCCTGCGCCCGCGGGCTCGATGCGCGCACCGCCAACGAGCGGCTGGGCCTGGACGACGGGGCGCTCGACTACCTCGTCTGCGCGATCCGCGAATGCTTTGAGGAATGCGGCCTGCTCTTTGCCGACGGGCCGCGCCCCGACGCGCCCACGCTGCGGGCCTGGCGGGATGGTGTCCACCGCGGCGAACGCGCCTTTGCCGAGCTGTGCCGCCAGGCCGGCTGGACGCTGCGAGTGGATCGGCTGGCCTACCTCAGCCATTGGCTCACGCCCCGCGGACGTGCCAAGCGCTTTGACACGCGCTTTTTCATCGCCGTCGCCCCCGAAGGGCAGGACACCGCCCATGACGCCTGCGAGACCGTCGAGCATGGTTGGTTCCGGCCGGCCGAGGCCCTGGCCCGCGACCCCGCCCATTTCAAGCTGATGACACCCACGCGCGTCACGCTGGAACTGCTGTCGCGCTTTGCCGATGCGGCGTCCCTCATGGCCTGGGCCCGCGCGCCGCGCGAGGTGGCCCTGGTGATGCCGCGCATCGGCCGGGGCCCGCAGGGCGAGCGCCCCGTGATGCCCGACGAGCCGGCCTGGGCCGAGATCGGTCGCCTGGACCCGCAAGGCCATGGACAGGTGTCCTACGCGCTCGAACCCGGTGTGCCGGTGCGCCTGTCCGAGCGGGTGATCCGCGTCACCGCGCCCAATGCCAGTGTGATGACCGGACCGGGCACCAACACCTACCTCGTCGGGGGCGGTGCGGCCAACCGCTGGACCGTGATCGACCCCGGTCCGGCCGACGAGGCACATGTCCAGGCGGTGCTGGCTGCCGCCCCCGGCCCCATCGAGGCCATCGTCCTCACCCACAGCCACAAGGACCACTCGCCGGCCGCGCGGCGGCTGCGCGAGCTCACCGGCGCGCCGGTGGCGGGGCGCTGGCCGGCCCATCCGCAGGGTCAGGACGCGCAACTCATGCTGGACCGCGAACTGCAGCACGGGCAGCGCCTGGCCTGTGCGGCCGATGCCCATCTGCGCGTGTGGCACACCCCGGGGCATGCCTCGAACCACCTGTGCTTCCTGCTCGAAGAGGAAAAGCTGCTCTTCACCGGCGACCACGTGATGCAGTCATCCACCGTGGTGATCAATCCGCCCGACGGTGACATGGCGGCCTACCTCGCCTCGCTGCGGGCCCTGCTCGACGTGGACCTCGACTGGCTGGCGCCGGGCCACGGCTTCCTGATGGCCGAGCCCCGCCGCGTGCTGGAGGGCCTTATCGCCCACCGTCTGCACCGCGAGGCCCTGGTGCTGCAGGCCGTCGCCCGCCTGGGGCCGGCGCCGGTGGGGACCCTGCGCGAGCAGGTCTACACCGCGATCCCGCCCGCGCTGCATGCGATGGCCGAACGCTCCTTGCTGGCCCATCTGCTCAAGTTGCAGGCCGAAGGCCGGGTGCGCGCCTCCGAGGCCGGCTGGAGCGCCTGCTGAACCTCAGCGCGGTGGCGGCAGCGGCTCGCCCCACAGGCGCCGCCACAGCCAGGGCAGCGCCAACGCCAGGTCGGGGCGCGAGCCCACCTGTTCCGGCCGTTGCAGTGGCACCGGGTCGCTGCTGAGCGTGGCCATCCGGAAGGTGAAGAAGTAGAAGGGCTCCTGCCCCATGCGCAGGTCGCTCATCAGCACATGGCCGTCGCGTGCCTGCATCTTGAAATAGCCCTTGCTGAACCAGGCGATGCGATCGACCGGCCAATGCCCGCGCAGCTTCTCGTACAGGTCGGCACCGCGGTCGAAACGGTCGAACTGCACCTCGCGGCGGTCGTCCAGCAGCGAGTAGAAACCTTCCAGATGGGCGTCCGGTGTGATCACCAGGATGCGCCACAGCACGGTGTTGAAGGCCGTGGGCGTGGCCATGACCTGCCGCACCTCCACCCCGTGGGCCGCGAGCGAATCGCGGGCCGCGGCCAGGGCCTGCTGCTGGGCCACCACGCTCCAGCCAAGGTAGGCCGTGCTCAGCACCAGGCCGGCGGTGTTCCAGTGCAGGCGGTCGGTCTGCCGCGATCCCCAGGCCACGGTCACGCCCACCAGCAGGGGCAGCGTGTACAGCGGGTCGATGATGAAGACGCTGCCCACGCCGAAGGGGTGGTCGCTGAAGGGCAAGGCCAGTTGCGTGCCGTAGACCGTCATGGCATCCAGCAGCGGATGGGTCACGAGCACCAGCCACAGAGCCAGCCACCAGCGCCGGAACAGGGCCGCCTCGCCGTGCACGCGCGTCACGATCCAGGCCAGCAGCGGCGAGGCCAGGCTCAGGTAAAACAGGGCGTGGGTTTCGCCGCGGTGGTAGGTCATGTTGCGCACCGCATCGCCGAAGTCGATCAGCGCGTCCAGGTCGGGCAGGGTGCCGGCCAAGCCGCCCCACAGGACGGCCTTCCACAGTGCCGTGCGCCGGCCCATCACCGCCAGGCCGACGGCCGAGCCCAACGCGAACTGTGACACCGAATCCATGGACCCTCCTTGAGGCATGGGCGCCTGCCATTGCGCCAGATTGGAACACTTCAAACACCTTCGTGCGTTTATCGCGCGAGCCCCCCACTTTGGGGGTATGGGCCGCGGACTCACGCCCCTCTAGCATCGAAATTTTGAAGCCAGTGCTCGGGGATGAAGCGGCGGTCGCCACCGTGTGGCTCCCTCGGTGCGGCGCAGGAGGGCTCGGTGGCGCGGCGATGGATGAAGGCTGCAGCGGCGGTGATCGTTGGGGCGGCCTTGGCGTGGGGGGCGGTTGCGTGGTGGCATCGTGCCGACGCGCCGGCCGATCGCTTGCAGCGCCTGCGCGCGGGCGAGCCCTTGCGGGTGGGCTATGCCGTCGAGCCGCCCTATGCCATCGTGCGTCCTGACGGGCAGGTCGACGGTGTGGCCCCCGAAGTGGCTCGCTTGGTAGGCGAGCGTTTGGGGGTGAGCCGCTACGAGTGGGTCCAAACTCGGTTCGATGCCTTGATCCCCGAGCTGCGCGCGCATCGCTTCGATGTGGTGGCCGCTGGCATGTTTATCACCCCGCAGCGGGAGGCGTGGGTGGCGCATTCGCGGCCGATGATGCGGGTGCGCTCTGGCGTGTTGTGGCGCCGCAGCGCGGAAGAGACGCAGGCTTCGGCCTGGAAAGGCTGGGAGCCGGTGCAGCGTGTGGCGGTGATCGAAGGTTCGGTGGAGCATCAGCGCTGGTTGGCCGGCGGCGGCTTGCAAGACCGCTTGATGCTCGTGCCCGATGCGGCCAGCGGCCAAGCCGCCGTGCTCGAAGGCTTGGCCGATGCCTTGGCGCTGTCGTGGCCGTCGGTGCAATGGATGGCGGCGCACAGCCAAGGCCGCTTGCAGGCGCACCCTTTGGACGCAAGGGAGCTGCTGGGAGCCCAGGCCGATCACCCGGCGTTTCAGTTCCGTCATGAAGACGAGGCCTTGCGTCGTGCCTGGGACCAGGCCCTGGGCGAGGTGCTCGGCAGTGAGCAATACGCCGCCGTGCTGGCGCGCTGGGAGTTGGGAGAGGACGTGTTCCCGCCGCGCGAACGCGAGCCGCAGGAGGGCGGCCGATGAAGTCTCCGAAGGGGCTTCGCGCCCGTATGCGGGGGGGGTCGAGCTGGCCGCTGTGGGCGTGGGCGGCCGTGCTCGGCTCGGGGCTGATCTGTCTGACGGTCGTGTGGCTGCAAAGCAGCTACTTGAGCCAACTGGAGCAGACCGTGCGCACCTTGCGCTACATGCGCGTGGCACGCATCGACGTGGCCCAAGGGGTGCTGCACTTGAGTTTGGCCACAGACGATGCGCCCGGGCCCTGGAATGCCTCGCAAGGCTTGGCCTTGATCGACCAAGCGCTGGACCAGTTGAGCCATGTGGCCACGTCGGCCGGGGCCACCAGCGCTGCGACGCAGGAGCTGGCCGAGGCGATCACCCAGATGCGACAGGCCTGGCGCAGCGCTGGCGATGACCGCCTGCTTTGGCTGCGCTCCAGCGCCGCGCGCCTGATGCTGGGGCGGGTCGATGGGGCGGCCGCACGCTTGGTGCAGGAGATGAGCCAGCAGCTTGACGAAGCCATCGCACAGCAGCGTCGGCGCCAGTGGATGGCCTTGGCGTGGACCGTGGTGTTGCTGTCTGTGCTGGCCTGGGCGGTGTGGCGTGCGTGGCGTCGCCAACGGCGCATCGAAGCGGCTTTGTACGACACCCAACAACGCTACCGCGCGCTGGCGGCCGAGCGCAAAACCCACCTGGACGAGGCCTTGGCCGAGCAACGGCGCGCCGATGTGTTTTGGCGCACCGTGGTTGATCACCAGCCGACCCTGGTGGCCTATTGGGACAAAGATCTCATCTTGCGCTTTGCCAACAAGGCCTATCTCGAATGGCTGGGCAAGAGCGCCGATCAGGCCATCGGCCGCCCAGTGGCCGAGGTCGTTGGCCAAGAGCTCTTTCAGCGCGAGTGGCCCAGGATCCAGCGCATCTTGCAAGGCGAGAGTTTCGAGGGCGAATACACCTGGTCTGTGGACGAACGCACGCCGCGCCAGTTCTGGGCCCATCGCATGCCCGATCGGCGTGACGGACGCATCCACGGCTATTACTTCTTCGCCACCGATGTGAGCGATTTGAAAGTGGCGCACGACCACCTGGAGGCGCTCAACGTCGAGCTCACCCGCGCGCGTGACCGCGCCGAGGCGGCCAACCGCGCCAAGAGCGCGTTCCTGGCCAACATGAGCCACGAAATCCGCACCCCGATGAATGCCATCATCGGATTGACCCATTTGCTGCGCCAGCAGCTTGGCTCGGGCGAGCACGCCGACAAGCTGGACAAAATCGATACGGCTGCCCAGCATTTGCTGTCCATCATCAACGATGTGCTGGACCTGGCCAAAATCGAAGCCGGCAAGCTCCAACTCGAGCCGGCCGATTTCCGTATCGACACCATGTTGTCGCGCACCTGCGATCTGGTGGCACCGAAAGTGCGCGACAAAGGCCTGGAGCTCGTGCTCGATGCAGACCACCTGCCCGTGTCGGTGCATGGCGATGCCACTCGCCTGTCGCAAGCCTTGCTCAATTTGCTGAGCAATGCGGTGAAGTTCACTGATCAAGGCGTGGTCTTGTTGCGCGGTGAACTGCTTGCCGAAGCTGCCGAGCAGCTTCAGTTGCGCTTTTCCGTGCGAGACACCGGCCCCGGGCTCACGCCCGAGCAGATCGAGCGCATCTTTCAGCCTTTCGAGCAACTCGACGGCACTCGCACCCGTCGTCATGGCGGCACCGGCTTGGGGTTGACCATCACGCGCCATCTGGTGCAGTTGATGGGAGGCGACATTGGCGTGGACAGTCAGCCCGGCCAAGGCAGCACCTTCTGGTTCACCGTGAGCTTGCGCCGCGCGGCCACCCAGCCCTCGCGTGTGGACGTGCGCTTGCGCGGTTTGCACGTCTTGCTCATCGACGACTTGATCGAAGCCCGTCAAGCACTCGCGGAGATGCTGCACATCATGGGCCTGCAGGTGCAAGCCTGCGACAGCGGTGTGCAAGCCGTGCACGACATGAGCCAAAGCAAGGCGCGTCGGCCCGATGTCATCGTGACCGATTGGCTCATGCCCGAGATGGACGGCTTGCAAACCCTGCGCCGCTTGCGTGAGCTGTGGGGGGCGCAAGCCATGCCGGCGAGTTTGATGGTCACCGCGCGCGACGACCCCGCCTTGCGCCAAGCGGCCCGGGCGCAGGGGGTGGGGGCCGTGCTGCTCAAGCCGGTGACGCCGTCGGCTTTGCACGATGCCTTGATCGCGCTCTTGCGTGAACGCATCAGCCAGGCGCCACCGCCGCCCGTGTTGCCGCCACCGCAAGCGGTGCCGCCGCAAGGCCGCTTGTTGCTGGTCGAAGACAATCCCGTCAACCAGGAGGTCGCGCGTGAACTGCTGCGCGCAGTGGGCTTGCACGTGGATGTGGCCAGCAACGGTGTGGACGCCGTGCGCATGGCTTCGGCCTATCCGTACCGTCTGATTCTGATGGACATGCACATGCCTGAGATGGACGGCTTGCAAGCCACGCGGGCCATTCGCGCCTTGGCCGCTCATGCGCACACGCCCATCGTGGCGATGACCGCCAATGCCTTCGGCGAAGACCGCGAGGCCTGCCTGGCCGCCGGCATGAACGACCACATCGCCAAGCCGGTGGAGCCCTCTTTGCTCTATGCCCGCTTGCGCCACTGGCTGGGGTCTTAGGGGCGAGGGTTTGGTAGGCCGTGCAGGGCTCGAACCTGCGACCAAAGGATTATGAGTCCTCTGCTCTAACCGACTGAGCTAACGGCCCGAAAGGGTGGGCCCCGATTGTAGGCCGTGCTACTTCTGGCTCAGCGCGTTGGACACCAGGCGGGAGGTGATGTCCACGATCTGGATCATGCGGTCGTAGGCCATGCGGGTGGGGCCGATCACGCCCAGGGTGCCCACGACCTGGCCGTCCACTTCGTAAGGCGCTGAGACGACGGACAGCTCCTCGTAGGGCACGACCTGGCTCTCGCCGCCGATATAGATTCGCACGCCCTCGGCGCGACTGGAGACGTCGAGCAGTCGCATGAGCTGGGTCTTCTGTTCGAACAGGTCGAAGAGCTTGCGCAGCGACTCCAGGTCGCTGGAGAAGTCCTGCACGGTCAGCAGATTGCGCTCGCCCGAGACGACCACCTGCTCCTGGCTGCTGGCCATGGCTTCGGTGCCGGCCTGCACGGCCGCCTGCATCAGGCTGGCGATCTCGCCGCGCAGGGCCTCCACCTCGGTTTGCAGGCGGTTGCGCACCTCCTCGAGCGTCAAACCGGCGAAATGGGTGTTGATGTAGTTCGTGGCCTCGACGAGCTGGGCCTGGGTGTAATTGTGCTCGGTGAAGAGCACGCGGTTTTGCACGTCACCGTCGGGGGCGACCAGGATCACGAGCACGCGCCGGTCGGACAGGCGCAGGAACTCGATGTGGTGGAACACCGAGGGCTTGCGCGGCGCAGTGATCACGCCCACGAAGTGCGACAGGTTGGACAGCAGGTGGGCCGCATTGGCGATCACGCGCTGCGGCTGGTCGGGCTGGAGCTGATCGCGCACGCAGGCCACCTCCGGCGGCGGCTGGTTCAGGTCCAGCGGCCGGGCGGTGAGCATGGTGTCGACGAACAGACGGTAGCCGCGCGCGGTGGGCACCCGCCCGGCCGAGGTGTGGGGGCTGGCGATCAGCCCCAGCTCCTCGAGGTCGGCCATCACGTTGCGGATGGTGGCCGGCGACAGCTCCAGCCCCGAGGCCTTGGACAGAGTGCGCGAACCCACCGGCTGGCCGTCCGCAATGTAGCGTTCCACCAGGGTTTTGAGCAGGGTCTTGGCGCGGTCGTCCAGCATGGCGTTGATTTTAGGGCGCGCCGGCGCGCTGCAAGGGGCGCCGCTTGGGCGTTTTCCCTGGCCAGGCGGGGACTTGGGCCCCTCGGTGGCGGCGTGGGCGCTGTGGTGTAATCCCGCCCATGAAATCCCGCTTCCGTCACGTGGCGCTGATCGGCAAATACCAGGCCCAGGGCATGCGGGGGGTGCTGGAGGACATTGCCCAGTTCATCTGCCGCCAGGGGGCGGAGGTCTCGGTCGAGTACGACACGGCCATGAACACCGGCCTGAGCGGCCACCCGATGCTCGACGTGGAAGGTGTGGGCCGCGAATGCGACCTGGCCGTCGTGGTGGGCGGTGACGGCACCATGCTGCACATTGCCCGCGAGGTGGCGCGCCACGGGGTGCCGCTGGTGGGCATCAACCAGGGCCGCCTGGGCTTCATCACCGACATCCCGGTGGGCGAGGTGCACGAGGTGCTGGGGCCCGTGATGGCCGGCGACTTCGAGGAGGAGCGCCGCAGCATGCTCGAAGGCCAGGTCGTGCGCGACGGCCGTGTCATCTTCGAGGCCTTTGCCCTCAACGACGTGGTGGTCAACCGCGGCGCCACCGCTGGCATGGTGGAGCTGCGCATCGAGGTGGCTGGCGACTTCATGGCCAACATCCGCTGCGACGGCCTCATCGTGGCTTCGCCCACGGGCTCGACGGCCTATGCGCTGTCGGCCGGGGGGCCCATCTTGCACCCGGACATCGCTGGCTGGGTGCTGGTGCCCATCGCGCCCCACACCCTGTCCAACCGGCCTATCGTGCTGCCCGACGACAGCGAGGTCGCAGTGGAGATCGTTGGCGGGCGCGACACGAGCGTGAATTTCGACATGCAAAGCCTGGCCAGCCTGTTGCACGGCGACGTCGTCCACGTGCGCCGCTCGGCACACCGGGTACGCTTCCTCCATCCGCGCGGCTGGAGCTATTACGCCACGCTGCGCAAGAAACTCCATTGGAACGAAGGTTTGGGAGCCTGAGCCGATGCTGCGCCGCATCGCCCTGAGGGATTTCGTCATCGTCCATGAGCTCGAGGTCGAGTTGGCCCCGGGCTTTTCCGTGCTGACCGGCGAGACCGGCGCCGGCAAGTCCATCCTGATCGATGCGCTGCAGCTCGCGCTGGGCGCGCGCGGCGACGCCGGCGTGGTGCGCGAGGGGGCCGCCCGCACCGAGATCAGCGCCGAGTTCGACAGCCCGGCCGCTTTGGCGGCCTGGCTGGACGAGGCCGGCTTCCAGACCGATGAGGTGCTGTTGTTGCGGCGCAGCATCGATGCCCAAGGCAAGAGCCGCGCCTGGATCAACGGCAGCCCGGCCACCGTGGCCCAGCTCAAGGCGGTGGGTGAGCACCTGGTGGACATCCACGGCCAGCATGCCTGGCAGAGCCTGACCCGGCCTGAATCGGTGCGCAGTCTGCTCGACGCCTATGCGGGCTGCGACCTCGCGCCGCTGGCGCGGGCCTGGACGGCCTGGCGTTCGGCCGCCCAGGCGCTGGAGGAGGCGCGCGCCGGGCAGGACCACCTGCAGCGTGAGCGCGAGCGCCTGGCCTGGCAGATCGGCGAGCTCGACAAGCTCTCGCCCGGTCCCGACGAATGGGCCGAGCTCGATGCCGAGCACCGGCGCCTGAGCCATGCCCAGGCCCTGACCGAGGCGGTGCAGGCCGCCTTGCAGGCGGTGTCCGAGTCCGAGGGCAGCGCCGACGAACTGACCGCCCGCGCCATCGACGGCCTGGAGGCGGTGGCCGACTACGACGGCGCGTTGGCCAACGTGATCGAGGTGTTGCGCAGTGCCCAGGCCCAGCTCGAGGATGCCGCCCACAGCCTGAACGCCTACCTGCGCCACGGTGAGCTCGATCCGGCCCGACTGCACGAGCTCGACGGGCGCCTGTCGAGCTGGATGGGCCTGGCGCGCCGCTACCGCCGGCCGCCCGAGGAGCTGCCCGCGCTGTGGGCGCAGTGGAAGGACGAGCTGGCCCGGCTCGATGCAGCGGCCGACCTGGAAGGCCTGGAACGCGCCGCGGCCCAGGCCCGCAAGGCCTACGACCAGGCGGCGCGCGAGGTCTCCAAAGCCCGCCGCGAAGCGGCGCCCCGGTTGGCCCGGGCCGTCACCCAGGCGATGCAACAGCTCGGCATGGCTGGCGGCCGCTTCGAGGTGGCGCTGGTGCCCAACGATGCACCCCAGTCCCACGGCCTGGAGTCGGTGGAGTTCCTCGTCGCCGGCCACGCCGGCAGCTCGCCGCGCCCGCTGGCCAAGGTGGCCTCGGGGGGGGAGCTGTCGCGCATCGCGCTGGCCATCGCCGTCACCACCAGCCAACTCGGCGAGGCCGGCACGCTGATCTTCGACGAGATCGACGCCGGTGTGGGCGGCGCGGTGGCTGACACCGTGGGGCGGCTGATGAAGCAACTCGGGCGCGACCGCCAGGTGCTGGCCGTCACGCATCTCCCGCAGGTGGCCGCCTGTGCCGATCACCATTGGGTGGTCAGCAAGACCACCGAGGCGGGTCGCACTTCCAGCAGCCTGCGCTGCGTGGCCGGCGAGGCCCGGGTGGCCGAGGTGGCCCGCATGCTGGGCGGGCAGCAGCTCTCCGGCACGAGCTTCGCGCATGCCCAGGAGATGCTGGCCACGGCCGCGACGCCGCCCGGCCCGGTGCCAGAGCCGCGGGCACGGAGGCGCGGATGAGCGAGACCACCGCCGCGGCCGCGCTGCGCGAACTGGTGCTCATCACCGGCATCTCCGGCTCGGGCAAGTCGGTGGCGCTGCATGCGCTGGAGGACGCCGGCTATTTCTGCGTGGACAACCTGCCGGCCGAGCTGCTGGAGCCTTGCGTGCAGCTCGAGCACGAGAAGTTCACCGCGCGCGTGGCCATCGCGGCTGACGTGCGCGCCGCGCAGTCGCTGCCCCTGCTCAAGCCCGCGCTGGCGCGGCTGCGCGACCAGGGCGTTACGGTGCGGCCGGTCTTCCTCGACGCCTCCACTGACACCCTGGTGCGGCGCTTTTCGGAAACGCGCCGCCGCCACCCGCTGTCCGACCCCCTCGCGGCCGACCCGACCATCCAGCGTGCGCTGATCGAGGCGATCGAACTCGAGCGCGAGCTGCTGGCCGAGTTGCGCGAGATGTCCACCATCATCGACACCAGCGAACTGCGGCCGGCCCAACTGCGCCAGTGGACGCGCCAGATCGTGCAGGCCCCGGCGGCCTCGCTCACGCTGGTGTTCGAGTCCTTCGCCTTCAAGCACGGCGTGCCGCTCGATGCGGATTACGTCTTCGACGTGCGCATGCTGCCCAACCCGTACTACGACCGCGAGCTGCGCCCCCATACCGGGCGTGACGCGCCGGTGATCGCCTATTTGCAGCAGCAGCCCGAGGTGGCCGAGATGCTCGCCCAGATCGAGGCCTTCCTGCGCCGCTGGCTGCCCGCCTTCGAGCAGGACCAGCGCGCCTACCTCACCGTGGCGGTGGGCTGCACCGGCGGGCAGCATCGCTCCGTCTACCTCGTCGAACAACTGGCCCAGCGCTTCCGGGCGCGGGGCTCCACCCTGATCCGTCACCGCGAGCTCGATGCGCGTGACGCTGCTTCATGACCGATCTGCCCGACCCTTCCTCGCTGCCGCTTTTCCCTTTGCAAACCGTGCTGTTCCCCGAGGGCCTGCTGGGCCTGAAGGTGTTCGAGGCGCGTTATCTCGACCTCGTCAGCGAGTGCCTGCGCACCCAGCGACCCTTCGGCGTGGTGGCCCTGCGCCAGGGCCAGGAAGTCCGACGCGAAGGCGAGGCCGTGGCCCTCGAGGCCGTGGGCTGCCTGGCCGAGCTGATCGAGGTTGACAGCGAGCAGGCCGGCATCCTGCATTTGCGCTGCCGCGGCTCGCAGCGTTTCCGCATCCGGTCCACACGCCAACGTGACGATGGTCTGTGGCTGGCCGAGGTGGGCTGGCTGGCTCCCGACCCGGCCGTGCTGCCGCAGGAGGACTACCTCGCCAGCGCGCAGGCCCTGGCCAACGCGATCCAGATGCTGCGCCAGCGCGGCCCCTTGCCGTTCCTGGAGCCCTTCCGCTTCGAGGAGGCCGGCTGGATCGCCAACCGCTGGTGCGAGATCCTGCCCATCCCGCTGGCCGCGCGCCAGAAGCTGATGGAGCTGGAGGACCCGCAGGTGCGCCTGAAGCTGGTCGATCAGTTCCTGCGCAGCAAAGGCATCATCGGCGGGGCCTGAGGGCCTCTGTGTTCATACCGGGCCGCGTGAGGCCAGCAGTTTGCGCAGCGGCGCCGGCAGGCCCCAGTCGGCCAGGGCCTCGTAGGCCACCCACTGGCCGGGGCCGGGCGGCCGCGGCTCGGGCCCGTGCAGCACACACTGGCGCGGGTGCAGCAGCCAGTCGAAGTGCGTGAGCGCATGCGAGATGCTTGGCCAGGGGGTCAGCGGCCCGGGCCAGTCCGCCTGCAAGGCCGCCTCGCTGTCGTATTCGGGCAGGCTGTGCAGGCCGGCCCACACCCCACGCGCGGGCCGCGGCTGCAGCCACACCCGGCCTTCATGCTCCAGCCACAGCCACCAATGCTCGCGACGGCTGCGCCTGAGCTTGCGGGTCCTGACGGGGTAGGCCTCGGGGCGGCCTTCGGCACGGGCCGCGCACCAGGCCTGCACCGGGCAATGCAGACAGTGCGGCGAGCGCGCCGTGCACACCGTGGCGCCCAGGTCCATCAGGCCCTGGGTGTAGGCAGCCATGTCCTGCCCGGGCAGCAATGCGGTGGCCTCCTCCCACAGCGAGCGCTCGTGACGGGCCTGGGCCAGGTCCTCGCCGAAGCCCAGCACGCGCGTGAGCACCCGCTTGACGTTGCCATCCAGGATGGCCGCGCGCTCGCCGAAACAGAAGGCCGCGATCGCCGCCGCGGTGGAGCGCCCGATGCCCGGCAGCTCGGCCAGGGCCTGGGCCGTGCGCGGGAACTGCCCGCCGTGCTGGTCCACCACCACCTGGGCGCAGCGGTGCAGGTTGCGCGCGCGGCTGTAGTAGCCCAGGCCGCTCCAGGCGGCCATCACCTCGTCGCTGCTTGCACGGGCCAGCGAGTGCACATCGGGGAAGCGCTGAAGGAAACGCTCGTAGTAGGCCAGCACCGTGCTCACCTGGGTCTGCTGCAGCATGATCTCCGACAGCCACACGTGGTAGGGCTCGCGGCTGCGCTGCCAGGGCAGGTCATGGCGGCCGTGCGTGCGCTGCCAGGCGATCACGGCCGCAGCGAAATGCGGGCGCAGTGCTGCGGTGGAAGGAGGGCGACGCGACATGCCGCGATTGTGGCGGCTGTCCGCCAGCGCGTTCACACTAGCTCAGGCCTGCAAGGGGGCGGGGTGGGTGCTCAGGTCGAGGTCCAGCGCCAGCGGCTCGATCCCGGAGGAGGGCAGCGGAGCAGCCGCCTGTTGCTGCAATCGGGCCACCAGGCGGTGCAGGCGCTCCTGGAGTTCACGCATGCGCCCTTCCTGGGCTTCCATCTCGCTCACGCGGGCCTCCAGTTCGGCCGCGGCGCTGCGCACGCGCTCCAGTGTCTCGCGTCGGCGCTTGAAGTTGCGGCGTCGGTCGCGCAACTGGGTGTCGATCTGGGCCGAGGCGGTCTTGTTCCACAGCTCGAGTTCGGCGCTGGCACCTTCGAAGACCACTCGCAGCTTGGACACCAGCATGCGCCGGAACTGCGACATGAAGCGCTCGTTGGACAGGCGCAATGCATGCGACAGCCCCAGGTACTGCGTGTAGTTGCGCTCGATCAGCTCGAGGTCGCGCACGAAGCGGGAGAGGTCTGGCGCGGCCGGCACGGCCAGGCCGAAGCCGAACTCGGCGTTGAGCTTCTGGAAGGACGCGCCCAGCATCGTGTGGATCTCGTGGCCCTTGGCCTGGGCCTCGTCGAGCTTGGAACGCAGCGCCTGCGCCATCTCGGTGAAAGCCTTGCGTGCACCGAAGTTGAGGATGGCCGAGCGCAGCCGTTCCTGCAGCACCTCGGTGTGGCGACGCACCACGTCGCTGGAGATGCCCACCAAGGCGTCCTTGAGCATGCGCGTGTGCACCGAGCGCATGGCCTGCACGTGCGCGATGCACTGCTCGAATTCGCTGCTTTCGGCCTCCACGCGCCGGATCATCACCTCGACCATGCCCGCGTTCTTGCCACGCAGACCGCGCAACTCGAGCAACTGCTCGGCGCACTGTCGCCGGCGGTCGGCCAGGCGGCGGCCGATCTGGGCCTCCAGCCGGCGGGCGCTGTCGATCACCAGCTGCGCCAGCACCTCCTTGCGCTGCGGCAGCAACTGCCGGCCCAGCGCGTCCTCCAGCTCCAGCAGGCGGCTGGCGCGCAAGTCGTCGGCATCGCCGGTCACGCGACCGGCCAGCGCGAGCTTGGCCGAGATCGGAAAAACCCGGTCCTCGGGGATGCCCAGTGTTTGCGCCGTCTGGCTGCGCTGGCGGCCGATGTGTGCCTCCACCTCGGCCGGCGAGCTCAGCGGATCGGTGAGCGCATCGATCTTGTTCAGCGCCACGTAGCGCGCCAGCGGCTGGCCGCACAGATGATCCCGCCAGATCGCCAGGTCGGACTTCGTCACGCCGGTGTCGGCCGCCAGGATGAAGACCGTGGCATGCGCCGAGGGCAGCAGGCTCACGGTCAGCTCGGGCTCGGCGCCGATGGCGTTCAGGCCCGGGGTGTCCAGGATCACCAGGCCGCGCTTGAGCAGCGGATGCGGGTAGTTGATGACGGCATGCCGCCAGGCCGGCACCTCGACGAGCCCGTCCTCGCCCAGCGGCGGGTTGTCCTGGGCCCGCTCGTCATCCCAGAAGCCCAGCGCCCGGGCCTCGTCCTGCGGCACGCGCCGCGTGGCCATCACGCGGGTCAGCGCCTCGGCCAGTTCGTCGGGCCGCTTCACGTTGAGCGTCACCTCGGTCCACACGCCGGCTTGCTGGCGCAGTTCGGCCAGCGAGGCCGGCCCCAGCCGGGTCTCGATGGGCAGCAGGCGCAGCGACGGCGGCTCGTCGGGGTCGTAGCTCAGCTCGACCGGGCACATCGTGGTGCGCCCGGGCGTGGCCGGCAGGATGCGCCGGCCGGTGTCGGCGAAGAAAATCGCGTTGATCAGCTCGGACTTGCCGCGCGAGAACTCGGCGACGAAGGCCACCACCAAGCGGTCTCGGGCCAGGCGGGCCTGCAGCGACTCCAGCAGGTCGGTGGCCGGTTCGTCCAGCAGATCATGGTCGAAGAGAAAGCGCGACAGCTCCTGCAACTGGACCTCGAGATCGGCGCGCCACAGGCCGAGGGCATCGAACTTCAGCGCGAACGAGGGTGACGGAGCGGCAGACGACATGGCGGTCACACCGGACAAGCGGGATGAAGGCAGCCATGGTAGCGCATGACCGCCGCCGGGCCCGCCGTTCGCGGCTGCGGGGCTGCCGTTCGTCACGACCGGGGCCGCCGTTACCTTTTGCTACGGCTGCCGTCGTGCAGGCCCGGGCCGTCAGCCGCGCTTTTGGCACCGCGGGCAGAAGTAGGTGGAGCGCTGGCCTTGCACGATGCGGCGGATGGGCGTGCTGCACACGCCGCAGGGGCGGCCTTCGCGGCCGTAGACGCGCGCCTCGTCCTGAAAGGCGCCGTTGTGGCCCTGGGCGTCGCGGAAGTCGCGCAGTGTCGAGCCGCCGGCGGCCAGCGCGCGCGCCAGCGTGTCGCGGATGGCCGCCGCCAGGCGTTCGCAGCGTGGCCGGCTCAGGCGAGCGGCCGGGGTGCGCGGGTCGATGCCCGCGGCGAACAGCGCCTCGCTGGCGTAGATGTTGCCCACGCCCACGACCACGTCGCCGGCCAGCAGGGCCTGCTTGACCGCCACCCGGCGGCCGCGCAGGCCGGCGTGCAGCACGGCCCCGTCGAAGCCGGGCTCCAGCGGTTCAGCTCCCAGTGGGGCCAGCAGCTTGCGTGCGGGGTCGGCCTCCAGCGAATCCGACCACACCACGGCACCGAAACGCCGCGGGTCATGCAGCCGCAGCAGGCCGCGGGTGGTCCACAGGTCGAAATGGTCATGCGGCCCGGGCGGCGGATGGGTGCGGTCGTAGCGCAGCGAACCCGACATGCCCAGGTGCAGCAGCAGCCCGCCACGCTCCAGCGGCAGCCACAGATACTTGCCGCGGCGACGGGCCTCGCCCAGGGTCTGTCCGTGCAAGGATTCGGGCGCACACCCCAGCGGCCAGCGCAGCGGCTTGCCCAGGCGCACGCCCAGCACGCGGGCCCCGGCCAGCTGCGAGGCGAAACTTTGCCGGGTGACTTCGACTTCGGGCAGTTCGGGCATGCGGGGAATTATCCAGGCGTCCGTAGAATCGAATCGACTTTGAGGAGTTGCCCATGCCGATGCGTCCCCTGAATCTGCGAGTGCTGGCCGCGGCCCTGGCCGCTTCGGCCGTGCTCTGGGGCGCCCCGGCCCGGGCCCAGCCTGTGGCGGCCGCTGTGCCGCCGCGCCCGGCCGAGCCGGCCGTGGTGAACTCGGCCCTGGACGCCGCGTTGTTCTACCAGCTCCTCGTCGCCGAGATGGAACTGCGCGCCGGGGCCGCCGGCACGGCTTACGAACTGCTGCTCGATGCAGGACGTAAAACCCGCGACGAGCGCCTGTTCCAGCGTGCCACCGACATCGCCTTGCAGGCCCGCGCCGGCGAGCAGGCCCTGGCGGCCGCGCAGGCCTGGCGCACGGCCGCGCCCGGCTCGCTCGACGCGCTGCGCTACCTGGCGCAGATCCAGGTGGGTCTGGGCCGCGCGGCACAGGCGCAAGAGCCCCTGCGGGCCCTGCTGGAGCGTACGCCGCCGGCCGAGCGGGCCGCGGCGATTGCGCTGCTGCCGCGCCATTTCGCCCGCGCCGCGCAGTTGCCCGAGGTCGTTGCAATGCTCGACGCGGTGCTGCAGCCCTACCTCGACCAGCCCGACACGCGTGTGGCCGCGCTGGTGGCGCAGGCGCGCATGCGCCTGTTGCTGCGCGAGCCGGCCCAGGCACTGGCGCTGGCCCGGCAGGCCCAGCAACACGATGCCGCCGCCGAGGGGCCGGCCCTCGTTGCGCTCGAACTGGTGGGCCAGCAGCCGCAGGCCGACACCCTGATGGCCGCCTACCTGCAGGCGCGGCCCCGGGGCCATGCGCTGCGGCTGGGCTATGTGCGCCAGCTCGTGAGCTTGCAGCGCTATGTCGAGGCCGTCGCCCAGCTCGAGGAGGCGCTTCGTCTCGAACCCGCGCTGGCGGCCGGCTGGCTCAGCCTGGGAGCCCTGCGCCTAGAGCTCAAGGAGCCTGCGGCGGCCGAACAGGCCCTGCGGCGCTATGTCGACCTGGGCGCGCTCACGCCGGCCTCGGACGACCCGGCCATGGCCGTCACGGCCGAGGGCCTGACGCAGGCCTATCTCATGCTGGCCCAGGCCGCCGAGTCGCGCGGGCAGATGCAACAGGCCGAGCAGTGGCTTGCACGTGTGGACGACCCCGCCGCGGCGCTGAGCGTGCAGCAGCGCCGTGCCTCCCTGCTGGCCCGCCAGGGCCGCCTGGACGAAGGCATCGCGCTGATCCGTCGCCTGCCCGAGGACGAGCCGGAGATGGCGCGCGCCAAGCTGCTGGCCGAGGCCCACCTGCTGCGCGACCAGCGCCAGTGGCCGCGGGCCTACCAGGTGCTGGGACAGGCCAGCGAACGCTTCCCCGATGACGTGGACCTGCTCTACGAACAGGCGATGATGGCCGAGAAGACCGACCGCCTGGATGCGATGGAGCGGCTGTTGCGGCGTGTCATCGAGCTCAAGCCCGACCACTACCATGCCTACAACGCCCTGGGCTACACGCTGGCCGATCGCAACCTGCGCCTGGACGAGGCGCGAGCCCTCATCGAGAAAGCCCTGTCGCTCGCGCCCGACGAGCCTTTCATCGTCGACAGTCTGGGCTGGGTGAAGTACCGCATGGGCCAGCGCGAGGAAGCGCTGCAGCACCTGCAGCGGGCCTACCAGGCGCGCCCCGACACCGAGATCGCCGCCCACCTGGGCGAGGTGCTGTGGGTGCTGGGCCGGCGCGAGGAAGCGCGCAGCATCTGGCGTGAAGGCCAGGCGCGTGATGCCTCCAACGAGGTGCTGCGCGAGACCTTGCGCCGGTTCAAGGTGGACCTGTGACGCGCTCGGGCGGGTTCCGGCTGCGCGCAGGCCTGGCCGCGATGGCGCTGGCGGGGCTGGCCGGTTGCGCCAGCCTGCCGGCGCCCGACGAGGCCCTGGCCCTGGCTGTCTCGGGGCGGCTGGCCGTGCGCGTGGACGCACCGCAGGAGGTGCGCTCGACCACGGCCGTGTTCGAGCTGCTCGGCCGGCCCGACCGGGGCGAACTGCGCCTGGCCAGTCCGCTGGGGACCGTGCTGGCCGTGGCGCGCTGGCAGCCCGGCCAGGCCTGGGTGCAGACGCAGGGGCGACGCCAGGACTACGCGAGCCTGGACGAACTCACGCGTGAGCTCATGGGCGAATCGCTGCCGGTGGAAGCCTTGTTCGACTGGCTGCGGGCCCGCCCCTGGCCGGGGGCGTCGAGCCGGCCGCGCGAGGGCGGGCCCGGCTTCGTGCAACTGGGCTGGACCGTCGAACTCGACGGCGCAGACCAGGGGCTGATCGTGGCGCGCCGCGCTGCGCCCGTGCCGGTGACTGTGCGGGCCCGGGTGGACTCATGAAAGCCTGCTACGACCTGCCGGCACCGGCCAAGCTGAACCTTTTCCTGCACCTGGTGGGCCGCCGCGCAGACGGCTACCACCTGCTGCAATCGGTCTTCGTGCCCATCGACTGGTGCGACACCCTGCATGTCGAGCGTCGCGAGGACGGCCGGCTGCGGCGTCACGACCTGGGGGCGGCCTTGCCCGAGGACGACCTGTGCCTGCGCGCGGCACGCGCCCTGCAGGCGGCCAGCGGCACCCGCTACGGCGCCGACATCCACCTCGACAAGCAGGTGCCCTGGGGCGCGGGCCTGGGCGGTGGCAGCTCGGATGCGGCCACCACGCTGATCGCGCTGAACCGCCTGTGGGGCCTGCACTGGCCGCGCGCGCGGCTCATCGCCCTGGGGGCCACCGTGGGCGCGGACGTGCCCTTCTTCCTGGGCCCCGGGCCGGCCTGGGTCGAGGGCATCGGCGAGCGCCTCACCCCGCTTGCGCTGCCCGGGGCCGTGCTGGAGGTGCTCAAGCCCCCGCAGGGCCTGGCCACCCGGGACATCTTTGCCAGCCCCCTCTTGGTACGCGACACAAAACCTGCTATAGTTGCGGACTTTCTTGCAGACCCCCAGGGATTTGGCAGGAACGACATGCAAGCGGCAGCAGTGGCGCTTTGCGCGTCGGTCGGTCAAGCGCTGGAGTGCTTGAAAAGGCGTTGCGGCAACAGCCGCATGACCGGTTCGGGCAGTGCGGTCTTCGCGTGGGTCGGCAAGGAAGCAGGCACCGTGTCCGGTGCCGGCCCGGCGGATCCCGATCTGCCCGAGGGCTGGCAGTGGCGCAGGTGCCGCAGTCTGGAGCGACATCCCCTTGCGGGCTGGGTTTCGGATTGAGCGCGACGAGTTGAAGGTCGGCGCCAGGGCCAGCAGGCCCGGGCGACGTCCGGTGTAGGGGAGTCGCCAAGTCGGTTAAGGCATCGGATTTTGATTCCGACATTCGAGGGTTCGAATCCTTCCTCCCCTGCCACCACAATCCAGAACCTCTGGATGAGCCCCGTGGGGGACCATCCAGAGGTTCTGCAGTTTTGGAAAGGCCCCCGGGCACCGGACCGCGGGGGCGTACACGGGCGCCGGCTCCTGCCGGTGCCGGTCCGACGGAGCCCACGATGCTGTCCGACACCCTGCTGTTCACCGGCAACGCCAATCCGGCGCTTTCCCTCGAGATCGCCAACCACCTGGGCCTGTCGCTGGGCCAGGCTTCGGTCGGCCGCTTCTCCGACGGCGAGGTCGCTGTCGAGATCCAGCAGAACGTGCGCGGGCGCGACATCTTCATCATCCAGCCCACCTGCGCGCCGACCAACGAGCACCTGATGGAGCTCTTCATCATGGTCGATGCGCTCAAGCGCGCCTCGGCCCGGCGCATCACCGCGGTGATCCCGTATTTCGGTTATGCCCGTCAGGACCGCCGTCCGCGCTCCACCCGCGTGCCCATCTCCGCCAAGGTCGTGGCCAACATGCTCGAAGCCGTGGGCGTGAACCGCGTGCTGACCATGGACTTGCACGCCGACCAGATCCAGGGCTTCTTCGACATCCCGGTCGACAACATCTACGCCTCGCCGGTGCTGCTGTCCGACCTCAAGAGCAAGAACTACCACGACCTCGTGGTGGTGTCGCCCGACGTGGGCGGCGTGGTGCGCGCGCGTGCGCTGGCCAAGCAGCTCGGCTGCGACCTGGCCATCATCGACAAGCGCCGCCCCAAGGCCAATGTCTCCGAGGTGATGCACGTCATCGGCGAGATCGAGAACCGCAACTGCGTGATCATGGACGACATGATCGACACCGCCGGCACGCTGGTGAAGGCCGCCGAGGTGCTCAAGGAGCGCAACGCCAAGTCGGTATACGCCTACTGCACCCACCCGGTGTTCTCCGGTCCGGCGCTCGAGCGCATCCGCAATTCCGAACTCGATGAGGTGGTGATCACCAACACCATCCCGCTGGCCGAGGCGGCACGGTCGATCCCCAAGATCCGCCAGCTCTCGGTGGCCTTCCTGTTTGCCGAGACCATCCGCCGCATTTCCGACGGCGAATCGGTCACGTCCCTGTTCTCGGAGCAGAACAACAACTTCTGATCCGGTTCATTGGTGGGGCGGCCTTCGAGCCCCCCGTTTCTTGCGTCTGGTCGCGGACGCTGACTCATTGGAGAGTTGCATGAAATTCGTTGCATACGAGCGCACTGTGCAGGGGACCGGAGCGAGCCGCCGCCTGCGCCGCGCCGGCAAGGTGCCTGGCATCGTCTACGGGGCCGGTGAGCCCCAGCCGATCGAGCTCGATCACAACGCGCTGTTCTTCGCGCTGAAGAAGGAGGCCTTCCACGCCTCCATCCTCGACATGGAGCTGGCCGGCAAGGTCGAAAAGGTGCTGCTGCGCGACGTGCAGATGCACCCGTTCAAGCCCCTGGTGCTGCACGTGGACTTCCAGCGTGTCGATCCCAAGACCAAGATCCAGAAGAAAGTGCCGCTGCACTTCATCAACGAGGAGAACTCGCCGGCCGTCAAGACCGACAAGTGCCTCGTCAACAAGATCCTCAACGAACTCGAGATCCAGTGCCTGGCGCAGGCCCTGCCCGAGTTCCTGGAAGTCGACCTGGGCGAACTGGTCAAGGGCCAGACCCTGCACGTCAACGATCTGAAGCTGCCCAAGGGCATCAAGGTCATGACCCATGGCAAGCCCAACCCGGCGGTGGTGTCGGTGGTCGAGCCGGTCGAGGAAGTCATCGCTGCCCCGGCGCCGGCGGCTGCTCCCGCCAAGGGCAAGGACGCGAAGAAGAAGAAGTGAGCGTCGGCACTTCGACGTTGCAACAGACCCCGCTTCGGCGGGGTTTTTCGTTATGCGGGCCGGGGGAATAATGGCGCCCATGATTCGACTGCTGGTGGGCCTGGGCAACCCCGGGCCGCAATACGAGGCCACCCGGCACAACGCCGGCTTCTGGTGGATCGACGATGTCGCACGCCAGCTCGGCGTGAACCTGCTGCCTGAGCGTGCCTATCAGGGCCTGGTCGCCCGTGTGAACCGCCCGCTGGCCGGGGTGGAGGCTGCGGTGTGGCTGCTCCAGCCCCAGACCTACATGAATCTGTCGGGCCGGTCGGTGGCGGCGCTGGCGCGCTTTTTCAAGATCGAGCCGCAGGAGATTCTCGTCGTGCACGACGAGCTCGACCTGCTGCCCGGCCAGATGAAGATCAAGCGGGGCGGCGGGCATGCCGGCCACAACGGCCTGAAGGACATCCAGGCCCAGCTCGGCAGCCCCGACTTCTGGCGCTTGCGCCTGGGCATCGGTCACCCGGGCGTGAAGGCCGAGGTGGCCGATTACGTGCTGCGCAAGCCGCCGGCGGCCGAGCGCGAGGCCATCGAGGACTGCATCACACGGTCCCGGGCGGCGCTGGCGCCCTTGTTGCGCGGCGAGATGGAGGCCGCCTCCCGCCTCATCCATGCGCGGCCCGTGCCCCCCCGCGCGCCTCAGGACACCCCCACGGAGCCGTCCCGATGAGCCGGCACGCGCGAGCCCCGGTGCTATCTCGCCATTGGCGGGTTGGGGCCGTGCTCGCGCTGGCGGCCCCGCTCGTCGCGGCCCAGCCGGTGTACCGCTGCGGCAACCAGTACAGCGACCGGCCCTGCCCCGATGCGCGGGTGCGCACCGACCTGGCCGACCCGCGCACCCCCGATCAGCAACGCCAGGCGTTGGAGCACAGCCTGCGCCAGGGCTGGACGGCCGACGAGCTGGAACAGGAGCGCCTGCGCCGCGAGGCAGCCCTGCGGGCCGCACAGCGGCCGCCGGACGACGAACCGCCGCGGGCAGCTGCTGCCGATCGGGCGCAAGACCCGCGCAGCTCGCGCCGACCCAAGGACTACAAGGTCAGGCTGCCAAAGCCGCCGAAACCTGGCAAGGCCCGGCCGGCCTCACGCTGAGCCGGGGCCCGCGGCCGCACCGGGCGGGCCTGCCATCTGCTGCGCCTGCAGGCGGCGGTACTTGGCCCAGAGTGTCTCCTGGTCCTCGCGGTGGTCGGGGTTGATCGGGATGCATTCCACCGGGCAGACCTGCACGCACTGGGGCGCATCGAAATGCCCCACACACTCGGTGCAGCGCTGAGGGTCGATCTGGTAGTACTCTGGCCCCATCGAGATCGCCTGGTTCGGGCACTCGGGCTCGCAGACGTCGCAATTGATGCACTGGTCGGTGATCATCAGGGCCATGGCGGCACCCCGTTCCTCTTTCAGTTCGCCTGCTTCACCTTGTGGCGCAGGCGCTCGAGCACCGAGGGTGCCACGAACTTGGAAACATCACCGCCGAGCATGGCAATCTCGCGCACGAAGGTGCCCGAGACGAACTGGTACTGGTCCGAGGGGGTCAGGAAGACCGTCTCGACCTCGGGCATCAGCTGGCGGTTCATGCCGGCCATCTGGAACTCGTACTCGAAGTCGCTCACGGCCCTCAGGCCCCGCACCACGACCTTGGCTTGCTGGGAGACGACGAAGTCGCGCAGCAAGCCGGCGAAGGACATCACCTGTACGTTGGGATGGCTCGCGGCAGCCTCGCGGGCGAGCTCCAGGCGCTCCTCGAGCGAGAACAGCGTGCGCTTGTGGTGGCCGGCGGCCACGGCCACGATGAGGGCGTCGAACAGCGTGCTGGCCCGGCGCATCAGGTCTTCGTGGCCCAGGGTCATGGGGTCGAAAGTGCCCGGGTAGACGGCGGTGATGCGGTGGGAGCGGGTCATGGTGTGGTTGGCAGATGGGCGGGTGCCGCCAGTGTAGGCGCGGCGGCACGCAGCAGGTGGTAGTGCACCGCACCGGCCCGGCCCTGGCGCCACAGTGTGAGGCCCAGCAAGGCGGCAGTGGCGTCGCTCCAGGCCCGGTCGGCCTCGAGGTAGATGAGCCCGCCGGGGGCGAGCAAGGGCCGGGCGGCAGCCGCAGCGGCGGTGAAGAGATTGGCGTCGAAAGGCGGGTCCAGCAGGACGAGGTCCCAGTCGGGCCGGGCGTGCCGGCGCATCCAGGCCAGGGCATCGGCTGCCTGGATCTCGACGCTGCCGGCCTTCAGCCGTTGCACCGTCTCGCGCAGGCCGCGCACCAGCGCCGCATCGCGTTCGAGCATCAGCACACGCGCGGCGCCGCGGGAGGCCGCCTCCAGCCCCAGGGCCCCGCTGCCGGCAAAGGCATCCAGGCAGCGCCAGCCGCTCAAGTCCTGGCCAAGCCAGTTGAACAGGGTTTCGCGCACGCGGTCGGGCGTGGGCCGCAGGCCGGGGCGGTCGGGCACCGGCAGCTTGCTGCGCTTCCACAGGCCGCCGATGATGCGCACCTCATGGGCCGGGGCGCGACGCTCAGGCCGGGGCGGGGAAGAGGGGCGGGGGGCAGACACGGCCTGGATTCTAGAATCGGGCTCGAGGACCCCGACACCCATGTTCAGTTTTTTCCGCAAGAAGACCCCGCCGCCTCAGACCCCCTGCGCAGCACCGGCGCCGGCCCCGGCGGCCGGGCCCGCCGAGCCGATCGCCCCGCCCGCCGAAGCGCCCGCGGCCGCCACTGCGGCCGAGCCGATCGCGCGCCGCTCCTGGATGGAGCGCCTGCGCAGCGGCCTGCGCAAGACGGGCAGCAGCCTGTCGCAGGTGTTCACCGGCACTCGGATCGACGAGGCCCTTTATGAGGAGCTCGAAGCGGCCCTGCTGATGGCCGATGCCGGGGTGAAGGCCACCGAGTTCCTGCTGAACGACCTGCGCCGGCGTGTGAAGGAGCACAAGGCCACCGACCCGGCGGCCGTCAAGGCCCTGCTCGTCGACGCACTGGCCGAATTGCTCGCCCCGCTGGAAAAGCCGCTGACGGTGGGCGAACACCAGCCCACGGTGATCATGGTGGTAGGGGTGAATGGCGCGGGCAAGACCACGAGCATCGGCAAGCTCACGCGCCACCTGGCCGATGCCGGCCAGAAGGTGCTGTTGGCCGCGGCCGACACCTTCCGCGCGGCGGCGCGCGAGCAGCTCTCGGTGTGGGCCGACCGCAACCGGGTGGAGATCGTCAGCCAGGAAGGGGGCGACCCGGCGGCCGTGACCTTCGATGCCGTCACTGCCGGCCGTTCGCGCGGCTGCGACGTGGTGATCGCCGACACGGCCGGGCGATTGCCTACGCAATTGCACCTGATGGAGGAGCTGAAGAAGATCAGGCGCGTGATCGCCAAGGCCGATCCGACCGCCCCGCACGAAGTGCTGCTGGTGGTGGACGGCAACACCGGCCAGAACGCCCTGGCCCAGGTCAAGGCCTTCGACGAAGCCTTGCAGCTCACCGGGCTCGTCGTCACCAAGCTCGACGGCACGGCCAAGGGCGGTGCATTGGCCGCGTTGGCGCGCGAGCGGCCGATCCCGGTCTACTTCATCGGCGTGGGCGAGAAGCTGGAGGACCTGCAGACCTTCCAGGCGCGCGAATTCGCGCAGGCGTTGCTGAGCTGATCAGCGGCGGCGGGAGGCCTGCGGCGGCGACAGCGGCGCCGGCGCCGAGTCCAGGTCGTCGAACCAGGTTGACGACGGGGGGTCGGCCACCTCGGCTGCTGCGGGCGGCCGACGCGATGCTGCGGAGCCTTCGGCGCCGCGGGTGCTCACGTGGGCCGCCCCCTCCTCAGTGGTGAGCAGGCCCAAGGACTGCAGGATCGAGGCGCGGGCCTGTTCGACGTCGGGGATCGCACCTTCGTGCCAGACGTGCAGCGGCAATCCGGCCGCGCGGACGACCCGCTCCATGCGCGCCTGCCGCTTGAGGGCGCGCTCGCTGTCCTGACCCTCGGGGGCGCGCACCTCGACGACGGCCACCGCCAGCGAGTTGGGTTCGCAGATGACCAGGTCGGCGCAGATCTGGCCCACGCGGCGCAGCCACTCGGTGTAGGAGTGGCGCGTGGGCACCTTGAGAAAACGCGCCAGCGGCACCTGGGCGAAGACGAGGTGCTCGGGCAGGGCGCGGCGCAGCACCACATAGGCTTCGCGCTCCGGCCCGGTGAGCACGCGCGTGGGCGTGGGCTGCCAGGCCATCAGCGTGTCCAAGGCTTCGACGGTGCGCGGCCGCGAGCCGCTGCCCGCAGCGGGGCGGCGCGTGAGCCAGAACACCAGGCCGAGCACCACGATCGCGGCGAGCACCAGGAGAAGGATCAAATCCATGGCTGGTTCGAATGTCGTGGGGGGCGACTTTAGCGCCCCATTCCGGGCAGACCCTTCATGCCGCCCATGCGTTTCATCAGCTTCATCAGGCCGCCGCCCTTCATCTTCTTCATCATGCCTTGCATCTGCTCGAACTGGTTGAGCAGGCGGTTGACCTCCTGCACCTGCACGCCTGCACCCGCGGCGATGCGGCGCTTGCGGCTGGCCTTGATCAGCTCGGGCTTGCGGCGCTCCAGCGGCGTCATGGCGTTGATGATGCCTTCCATGCGGCGCACCTCGCGCTCGGCGCGCGCCATGTCGGCCTGACCGGCCTTGGCGGCGAGCTGCGTGGGCAGCTTGTCGAGCAGACCCGAGAGCCCGCCCATCTTCTTCATCTGACTGATCTGCGCGAGGAAGTCGTTGAGGTCGAAGCCGTCGCCCGCCTTGACCTTCTCGGCCAACTTGCGGGCGGCCTCCATGTCGACGCCCTTTTGCACCTCCTCGACCAGGGCGACGATGTCACCCATGCCCAGCACGCGGCCGGCATGGCGTTGAGCGTCGAAGACCTCCAGGCCGTCGATCTTCTCGGACACGCCGGCGAACTTGATCGGCGCACCGGTGACGGTGCGCACCGACAGGGCAGCGCCGCCGCGCGAGTCGCCGTCGAGCTTGGTGAGCACGATACCGGTCAGCGGCAGGGCCTCTTTGAAGGCGCGGGCGGTGTTGATCGCGTCCTGGCCCTGCATCGCATCGACCACGAACAGCGTCTCCACCGGCTTGAGGGCCGCGTGCAGCTCGCGGATCTCGGCCATCAGGGCCTCGTCGATGGCCAGGCGGCCGGCGGTGTCGACGATCAGCACATCGAAGTAGTGCCGGCGGGCATGGTCCAGCGCGGCGCGGGCGATGTCCAGCGGCCGGTCGCTCGGCTGGGACGGGAACCACTCTGCACCGGCGGCCCGGGTGACCGTCTTGAGCTGCTCGATGGCCGCGGGCCGGTAGACGTCGGCCGAGACCGTGAGCACCTTTTTCTTGCGCGACTGGATCAGATGGCGCGCCAGCTTTGCGGTGGTGGTGGTCTTGCCCGCGCCTTGCAGGCCGGCCATCAGGATCACGGCCGGCGGCTGGGCCGCGAGGTTGAGGTCGCTGACCCCTTCGCCCATCGTCGCCGCAAGCTCCTTGTGCACCACGCCGACCAGCGCCTGCCCGGGTGACAGCGAGCCCACCACCTCCTGGCCCAACGCACGTTCCTTCACGCGCGCAATGAAGTCGCGCACGACGGGCAGCGCGACGTCGGCTTCGAGCAGCGCCATGCGCACCTCGCGCAGCATGTCCTGGACGTTGCTCTCGGTGATGCGGGCCTGGCCGCGCATCTGCTTGACCAGCCGCGACAGGCGATCGGAAAGGGTGGAGGCCATGGGGGAGGCGGCCGGGCCGGTGGGGCCCGGCCGCGAAAGTACACTGTGCGGATGATTCTAGACCTTCGTTTTGCATGCTGACTGCGTCCCTTGGTCCGTCCTTCCTGACGCTGGCGGCCGGCGGTGTCGCGCTGCTGGCCTATGCGCTGGCGGCCCTGCGCAGCGAACGTGCGCTTGGCGCCGCGCGCTGGGCGCTGGCGGTGGGCTGGGTGGCCCATGCGCTGGCCCTCGTGCTCGATACCGCAGGGCTGGGCGCGGGTCTCGAAGGGGCGCGCTTCGGTTTCGCCCCTGCGCTGTCGGCCACCCTGTGGCTGGTGCTGGCGGTCTATGCGATCGAGAGCCGCTTCGTGCCGCTGCCCGGCGTGCAGCGCTGGCTGGCCGCGCTGGGCGTGCTGGCGGTGGCCCTGATGCTGGCCTTCCCTGGCGAGGTGCGGGCGCACGCCGACTCGCCCTGGATGCCCCTGCACTGGGTGCTGGGCATCGCCTCCTACGGCCTGTTCGGCGCGGCCGTGCTGCATGCGGGCCTGCTGTCGCACGCCGAGCGTCAGATGCGCATCCACCGCGGCGCCTTGCCGCCCACGCCGCTGGGGATGCCGCTGTTGCGGCTGGAGAAGCTGACCTTCCGCTTCGTTGCGGCCGGCTTCGTGGTGCTGACGGCAGCGCTCGTGCTGGGCTGGTGGTTCGCCGATCCCTGGCGCTGGGATCACAAGACGGTGTTCTCGATGCTTGCCTGGGGCGTGTTCGCGGGCCTGCTGGCGGGCCGTCGCGCTTTCGGATGGCGCGGACGCAAGGCCACGCGCTGGCTCTACACCGGGGCCGGCCTGCTGCTGTTGGCCTATGCCGGTTCGCGCTTCGTGATCGAGGTGTTGCTGCGCCGGGCCGCGTCCGCGGGAGGGGCATGGTGAAGTATCTCGTCGTGGCGCTGGTCGTGCTGGCGGTGGTGTGGCTGCTGCGCAGCGCCCGCCGTCGCGACGAGGGGCCGGCGCCGCCCAGGAGCGCGGGCCCGCAGGCGCGCCCCGAGGCCATGGTCGACTGCGCACACTGCGGGCTGCATCTGCCCCTGGCCGAGGCCGTGAAGGGCGAGGACGGCCGACATTACTGCAGCGCGGCCCATCGCCTGGCCGGCCCCCGATGAGCCGGCGGATCCCGCAACGACGCTCCGCGCCGCGCACGGCCGCCGAGGCCGAACGGCCCGCGCCGGAGTCCTGGTTCGCCGCACTCGGGGTCGAGCAGGACACGCAGATCGACGAGGAGTCCCGCTACAACGACGGCAGCACCCTGCCCAGCGAGGACTCGCGCTTCCTCACCCGCCACGCCCGCCGCCTGCTCGGCCCGGGCATGCCCTCGTTCCAGCGCATCTTCCGGGCCTTCCTCGGCGCGCGGGTGGTGGTGGGACTGCTGCTGCTGAGCACCCAGCTCGCTTCGGCAGGTCTGGGCACCGGCGTGCCCTGGCCCGTGCTGGCCGGATGCGTGGCCTACGCGGCCCTGACCCTGGCCACCTGGGTCGTCTACCGCCGCCAGGGCGCCGCGGCGGGGGGCAGCCCATCGCGTCTGAGCCGCGCCCAGTGGCTGGCCACCGTCGTGGTGGATGTGGCGGCCTTTGGGAGTTTGCATCTGATCGCACCGCGGGGCGGGCTCAATTTCGTGCCCCTGCTGGTGCTGCCGGTGCTGATGGCCGGGGTGCTGACCCGGCGTCAGACCGCGCTGGCGGTGGCGGCCGCCGTCACGTTGATGCTGCTGGGCGAGGCCTGGCGCGAAGCGGCCCGCGGCGGCGACCTCGGCGTGCTGATGACCCAGGCCGGTTTGGTGGCCAGCGGCTTCTTCGTGATCGCGATCCTGGCCGGCGAGATGGCCGGCCGGCTGGCCCGCGAGGAACTCGCCGCCCGCGGCAGCCTGGAGCTGGCCCGCCAGCAGGCGCAGCTCAACCGCCTGGTGATCGACGAGCTGCATCACGGCGTTCTGGTGGTCGACCGCCGGGGCAAGGTGCGCGCGGCCAATCCGGCGGCACGGCGCATCATCTCGGATTCGGGCCTGGCGCGGCCGGCTCCTTTCCCGCTGCAATCCCAGCCGGCCTGGGAACCGCTGGCCCAGGCGGTGCGGCGTGCCTTTGCCGAAGGCCAGTGGCCCCAGGCGGGGCGCGAGATCCATCTGATCTTCGACTCGGGCCTGGAGCGCGTGCTGCGGGTGCGCATGCGTTTCACCCGCCGTCGCGATCCGGACAGCAGCGAGGAGCTGTGCGTGCTGTTCCTGGAGGACGAGCGCGACGTGCAGGCGCGTGTGCGCCAGGAGAAACTCGCCGCGATGGGACGCATCTCGGCCGGCATCGCGCATGAGATCCGCAACCCGCTGGCGGCCATCGCCCAGGCCAATGCGCTGATGGCCGAGGATGCCGTCACGCCGGCCCAGCGCCAGCTCACGCAGATGGTCAGCGACAACGTCGAGCGCCTCAAGCGCATCGTCGATGACGTGATGGAAGTCGCCCCCGGCGGACCGGCGGCCACCGCCCCGGTGGTGGACCTGACCGCCTTGGTGGCCACCGTGTGCAGCGAGTGGTCGCGCACCGCACGGCTGCCGCAGGACGAGCGCAGCGCGCTGCGCCTGGAGCTGCCCAAGCAACCGCTGGGCTCGCGTTTCGACCCCGACCACCTGCGCCGCGTGCTCGTCAACCTGCTGGACAATGCCTACCGCCATGCCTCGGGCCGGCCCGGCAGTGTGGAGGTGCGCCTGTATCCCGATGGCGAGAGCGTCGTCACCTTGAGTGTGGCCAGCGACGGGGCGCCGATTCCTCCCGAGGTCGAGCGCTATCTCTTCGAGCCCTTCTTCTCGACGCGCAGCCGCGGCACCGGTCTGGGCCTGTATATTTGCAAGGAGTTGTGCGAGCGCTACGGCGCGACCATCGACTACCGCCTGCGCGGCGCCCACCACGTCGCGCGCAACGAGTTCTACCTGGTCATGCGGCGCGAAGCGCTCGATGCCGACGCGCCCACCCTGCACCTCGACACATGACGCTCGCCTCCCATTACAGCTTGCTGGTCGTCGACGACGAACCCGACCTGCGCACCCTGTACGAGCTGACGCTGCTGCGCGAGGGCTACGACGTGGAGACGGCCTCCAGCGTCGAGGATGCCTGGGCGCGGCTGCGCGACCGCACCTACAGCGCCGTGATCACCGACGTGCGCCTGCCCGACGGCACCGGCCTGGACCTGCTGCGCCGCCTCGAACAGGCCGGCCGGCGCGAGAAGACCATCGTGATCACCGCCTTCGGCTCGCCGGAGAACGCCGTCGAGGCGCTCAAGGCGGGGGCTTACGACTACCTCACCAAGCCGGTGGACCTGCGGCAGTTCCGCGCGGTGATCGCCTCGGCGCTCGGGCGTCAGAGCGCAGCCGGCCCCTCGGTGCCGGTGGCTGCGGCCCCTGCGCCGCGGTCTGCCGTGCGCACGGGCGCGGGCGGCACCGGTGGTGCGGCGCGCCGGGCCCTGGAGCGCATGGCCGGCCAATCCCCGGCCATGCAGCAAGTGCGCAGCCTCATCGACAAGGTGGCCCGCAGCATGGCACCGGTCCTGGTGGCTGGCGAATCGGGCACTGGCAAGGAACTGGTCGCGCGCGCCATCCACGAGGTCAGCCCGCGCCAGGATCAGCCCTTCATCGCGGTCAACTGCGGTGCCATTCCCGAGCAACTGCTGGAGGCCGAATTCTTCGGTTACCGCAAGGGGGCCTTCACCGGCGCCAACGAGGACCGTGAAGGCTTCTTCCAGGCCGCGCGCGGCGGCACCCTCTTCCTCGACGAGATCGGCGACCTGCCGCTGTCGATGCAGTCCAAGCTGCTGCGCGTCATCCAGGAGCGTGCCGTGCGCCCGGTGGGGGCGGTGAGCGAGACGCCGGTGGACGTGCGCATCATCAGCGCCACTCACAAGGACTTGGCCGCCGAGGTGCAGGCCGGGCGCTTCCGTCAGGATCTGTACTACCGCCTCAACGTCATCCAGATCCGTGTGCCGCCGCTGCGCGAGCGCCTGGAGGATCTGCCGGCCATCTGCGAGCGTGTGCTCGAACGCATCGCCCAGGATGCCGGCGTGTGGCCGCCCCCGCGGCTGGCGCCGCAGGCGCTGGAGCAATTGCGTCGCTATGCCTTCCCTGGCAATGTGCGCGAGCTGGAGAACCTGCTGCACCGCGCCGTCGCCCTGTCCGGCGGCGACTGGGTCGACGAAGGGGCGCTGTCCCTGCCCGACGACCTGGACGGCGACACCCAGTCCCAGGATCTCGACGCCCCCGCACCGCCTTCGACGGCGCACGGCGGTGCCACCGGCGAGCCGGCCTTGCCGTCCAACCTGGAGGCCTACCTCGACTCCGTCGAGCGCGACATCCTCATCCGTGCGCTGGAGCGGCACCGCTACAACCGCACCGCGGCCGGTGCCAGCCTCGGCCTGTCCCTGCGGCAGATGCGCTACCGCATGGCGCGGCTGGGCGTGATGGTGGCCGAGCATGGCGTGGCCACCGATGGCGATGCCGCCGACTGAGCCGGCGCGCGAGCCGGCCGCACGCTGGCGCGAGGGCTGGCTGGCCGGCGCGCGTGCGGTGCCCAGCCCCAATCAGGGAGAACGCCCCCCGGGCACGGTGCCCGACCTCGTGGTGATCCACTCGATCAGCCTGCCGCCGGGCCGCTACGGCGGTGACGAGATCGAGGCCTTCTTCACCAACCGGCTCGACGTGTGCCGGCATCCCTACTTCGAACGCCTGCGCGGGCTGGAGGTGTCGGCCCATTTCGTGGTGCGGCGCGACGGCGAGCTGCTGCAGTTCGTCTCCTGCGATCGACGGGCCTGGCATGCAGGCCGCTCCGCGTTCCGGGGGCGCGAGAACTGCAACGACTTCAGCGTGGGCATCGAGCTCGAGGGCCTGGAGGGCGAGGCCTTCGCGCCGGTGCAGTACCGCGTGCTCGCCGCCTTGCTGCGCGATCTGCGTGCAGCGTATCCGATCGCCCACGTCACCGGTCACGAACATGTGGCCCCGCTCCGCAAGGCCGACCCCGGCGCGGCCTTCGATTGGGAGGGCTTGCAACGCTTGCTGGGCTGGCCGCCGGCGTGCTTCACCCCCCTGGACCCTGCGGCGAGCTGACGCCCACGCCAATGCCGGCGCGGCTTGGCGCCGAACGACGCGGCGCCAGCCCGCATCCAGCCTGGATGCGCTCGCGCGGTGGCCGTCGTGCTGCGGCCTGGCGGCCGGTCAGGCGGTTCGAGCGCTTCGTCGCACGGGCAGCGCAAGCACCAAATCCCGCATTCGTCAATCCTGCATTGCGTGTCCTTCGGACACTAGGGATAGCGCTTGAAACGGTCCGGTACACTAGATATAGTGTTTTTCACTGCGATGCCGTGCGCCCCTCCGAGACACGGTGACACACGTCAGCCAGGCCGGCCGCCGAGCCGCCGGAGCCGCGCGCAGCGCAGATGTCCAGACAACAAGTGCACGACTGCCCGTCGGGCCGGCCATTGGGACCTCGCCCGGCCACCGACGCTGCGGGCCATGCCACACCGTATGCAGATCTAGGGGAATCCATGCAGACCACCATCGCCAGCACCGAGCCGCACGCCGGCTCCGCCTTCAGCGCCGCCGCCGGCCGTCCGGCCGGTACCACCACCTCGGCCTATGCCGGCTACCAGATCATCCGCCGCAACGGTGCGGTGGTCGCCTTCGAGCCGCACAAGATCGCGGTGGCCCTGATGAAGGCCTTTCTGGCGGTGCACGGAACGCAGGGTGCGGCCTCGGCCAGCGTGCGCGAGACGGTGGACAGCCTCACCGAGGCGGTGGTGCGCGCCCTGCTGCGCTCGCGCCCGGGCGGAGGCACCTTCCACATCGAGGACGTGCAGGACCAGGTCGAGCTCGGCCTGATGCGCGGCGGCCACCACGAGGTGGCACGGGCCTACGTGCTCTATCGTGAGCGCCGCGCCCAGGAGCGTGCGCGCCAGGGCGAGCAAGCCGCCGCCCAGCAGACCCAGCCGGCGCTGATGGTGGTCGATGGCGGCCACCGCGTGCCGCTGGACATGAACCGCCTGCAAGCCCTGATCGTGTCCGCCTGCGAGGGCCTGGGCGAGGACGTCAAGCCCGAGCCCATCCTGGCCGAGACGCGCCGCAACCTCTACGACGGCGTGCCGATGGACGAGGTGCACAAGGCCGCCATCCTGGCCGCGCGCACCCTGATCGAGAAGGACCCGGCCTACACCCGCGCCACCGCGCGGCTGCTGCTGCACACCATCCGCAAGGAGATCCTCGGCGAGGAGGTCACCCAGGCCGAGATGCACCAGCGCTATGCCGAGTACTTCCCTGGCTTCATCAAGAAGGGGGTGGACGCCGAGCTGCTCGACGAGCGGCTGCTGCAATTCGACCTGGCCCGTCTGGGTGCGGCGCTCAAGGCCGAGCGCGACCTGCAGTTCGACTACCTGGGCCTGCAGACCCTGTACGACCGCTACTTCCTGCACATCCGCAAGCAGCGCATCGAGCTGCCGCAGGCCTTCTTCATGCGCGTGGCCATGGGCCTGGCGCTCAACGAGATCGACCGCGAGGCCCGCGCCATCGAGTTCTACGAGGTGCTGTCGAGCTTCGACTTCATGTCGAGCACGCCCACCCTGTTCAACTCCGGCACGCGCCGCTCGCAGCTATCCAGCTGCTATCTCACCACCGTGCCCGACGACCTGGACGGCATCTACGAGGCCATCAAGGAAAACGCGCTGCTGTCGAAGTTCGCCGGCGGCCTGGGCAACGACTGGACGCGCGTGCGCGCGCTGGGCAGCCACATCAAGGGCACCAACGGGGAAAGCCAGGGCGTCGTGCCTTTCCTGAAGGTGGTCAACGACACCGCCGTGGCCGTCAATCAAGGCGGCAAGCGCAAGGGTGCGGTGTGCGCCTACCTCGAAACCTGGCACCTGGACGTCGAGGAGTTCCTCGAACTGCGCAAGAACACCGGCGACGACCGCCGCCGCACCCACGACATGAACACGGCGAACTGGATCCCCGATCTGTTCATGAAGCGGGTGATGGAAAACGGCGAGTGGACGCTGTTCTCGCCCTCCACCTGCCCGGACCTGCACGACAAGTTCGGCAAGGACTTCGAGGCCGCCTATACCCGCTACGAGGAGATGGTCGCGCGCGGCGAGATCAAGCTCTACAAGAAGGTGCGGGCCGTCGATCTGTGGCGCAAGATGCTGACCATGCTGTTCGAGACCGGGCATCCGTGGATCACCTTCAAGGACGCCTGCAACGTGCGTTCGCCGCAGCAGCATGTCGGCGTGGTGCACAGCAGCAACCTGTGCACCGAAATCACGCTGAACACCAACGACCAGGAAATCGCCGTGTGCAACCTGGGCTCGGTGAACCTGGCGCGGCACCTCAAAGACGGCGGCATCGACCACGAGAAGCTGAAGAAGACGGTGGCCACGGCCATGCGCATGCTGGACAACGTCATCGACATCAACTACTACGCCGTCAAGAAGGCCCGCGACTCCAACCTGCGCCACCGCCCGGTCGGCCTGGGGATCATGGGTTTCCAGGACGCCCTGTACCAACTGCGCATCCCCTATGCCAGCCAGGCTGCCGTGGAGTTCGCCGACCGCTCCATGGAGGCGGTGTGCTACTACGCCTACTGGGCGTCCACCGAGCTGGCCGAGGAGCGTGGCCGCTATTCCAGCTACCGCGGCTCGCTGTGGGACCGCGGCATCCTGCCGCTGGACACGCTGAAGCTGCTGGCGCAGGAGCGCGGCGGCTACGTCGAGGTGGACACCTCCTCGACGATGGACTGGGAGGCGCTGCGCAGCCGCATCGCCCGGCACGGCATGCGCAACTCCAACTGCGTGGCCATCGCCCCGACGGCGACCATCTCCAACATCATCGGCGTGGACGCTTCGATCGAGCCCTGCTTCGGCAACCTCTCGGTCAAATCCAACCTCTCGGGTGAATTCACCGTGGTCAACGAGTACCTGGTGCGCGACCTGAAGAAGCTGGACCTGTGGGATGACGTGATGGTCATGGACCTCAAGCATTTCGACGGCTCGCTGCGCCGCATTGATCGTGTGCCCGAGGACCTCAAGCAGCTCTATGCCACGGCCTTCGAGATCGAGCCGATGTGGCTGGTCGAGGCCGCCGCGCGTCGGCAGAAGTGGATCGACCAGGCCCAGAGCCTGAACATCTACATGGCCGGCGCCTCGGGCAAGAAGCTCGACGAGACCTACAAGCTCGCCTGGCAGCGTGGCCTGAAGACCACCTACTACCTGCGCACCATCGGCGCGACGCATGCCGAGAAGTCCACGGTGAAGACGGGCCAGCTCAATGCCGTGCCCACGCAGGGCGGCGTGACGTCCGCTGCCTCGGCGCTGGAGACCGCGGCCGAGCAGGCGCGTGCGCAGATGGCCGCCGTGCCCGCGACCGATGTGAAGTTCTGCGCGATCGACGATCCGACCTGCGAGGCCTGCCAGTAAACACAGACCTGTGCGATGCGAGGCGCGGCGCCTGGCTGCGTGCTCGCATCGCCTCCATCGTGTGTGTTCCCGCTCCAGGCTGCGATGACGAGCTGCATCGAGTGCCGATTTCGATGCAGCACAGCAACAAGTTCATCGCGTCGTTGTCAAGAAGTGCTTGGTGTTTGAACACAACACTCTCATAATTCGCACCCATAGGAAGTCCACCATGTTGGCCTGGGAAGAAGACCTCCAAGCTTCGAACTCTCTTGCGATGCAGACCGTGTCCGTGACGCCTGGCGCAGCGCGGTCCGCGGCATCGTCACCCCAGGCGGCAGCGCTTGCCGCCGCCCCGGTCTCCACGCGCCGCGTGAATGTCGCCGACAAGCGCATCATCAACGGCCAGACCGACGTCAACCAGCTCGTTCCGTTCAAGTACAAGTGGGCCTGGGAGAAGTACCTCGCCACGTGCGCCAACCACTGGATGCCGCAGGAGATCAACATGTCTCGCGACATCGCGCTGTGGAAGGACCCCAACGGCCTGACCGAGGACGAGCGCCGCATCATCAAGCGCAACCTCGGCTTCTTCGTCACCGCCGATTCGCTGGCGGCCAACAACATCGTGCTGGGCACCTACCGCCACATCACGGCGCCCGAGTGCCGTCAGTTCCTGCTGCGCCAGGCGTTCGAGGAGGCCATCCACACCCACGCCTACCAGTACATCGTCGAGTCGCTGGGGCTGGACGAAGGCGAGATCTTCAACGCCTACCATGAGATCCCCTCGATCCGGGACAAGGACGAGTTCCTGATCCCCTTCATCGACGCGATCATGGACCCGGCCTTCAAGACCGGCACGCCGGAGAACGACCAGACGCTGCTCAAGAGCCTGATCGTCTTCGCCTGCCTGATGGAGGGCCTGTTCTTCTACGTCGGCTTCACCCAGATCCTGGCGCTGGGCCGCCAGAACAAGATGACCGGCGCGGCCGAGCAGTACCAGTACATCCTGCGAGACGAGTCGATGCACTGCAACTTCGGCATCGACCTGATCAACCAGATCAAGCTCGAGAACCCGCACCTGTGGACGCCGCAATTCCGCGCCGAGATCAAGGCGCTGTTCCTCAAGGCGGTCGAGCTCGAGTACCGCTACGCCGAGGACACCATGCCGCGCGGCGTGCTGGGGCTGAATGCCTCGATGTTCAAGGGCTATCTGCGCTACATCGCGAATCGGCGCGCCACGCAGATTGGCCTGGAGGAGCTCTTCCCGAACGAGGAGAACCCGTTTCCGTGGATGAGCGAAATGATCGACCTGAAGAAAGAGCGCAATTTCTTCGAGACCCGCGTCATCGAGTACCAGTCCGGTGGCGCGCTGTCCTGGGATTGAAGCGCCGCGGCATGAGGCCGGGCTTCGGGGCATGAACGAAAAACAACAGGATCTGCAGGCCAGACGCAGCGGACGCAGAAGCCGCCCGGACTGCCTGCCAACGCATTCACCGCACCGGGGCGTCCCGCAAGGACAGAACCCCGGGCAGTGAATCTCCGCGCTGTATCGAGCGGCGCGGTGCTCTTTGCCACTTGATCAAGGAGATTCGTCATGGCAACTGCGAAGAAACCGGCCGCCAAGAAGGCGGCAGCGAAGAAGCCGGCCGCCAAGAAGGCCGCTGCGAAGAAGGCCCCGGCCAAGAAGGTCGTGGCCAAGAAGGCCGCACCCGCTAAGAAGGCGGCGGTGAAGAAGGTCGCGGCCAAGAAGGCCCCGGCCAAGAAGGTCGTGGCCAAGAAGGCCGCGCCCGCCAAGAAGGCAGCGGTGAAGAAGGTCGCGGCCAAGAAGGCGCCCGCGAAGAAGGCCCCCGCCAAGAAGGCGGCGGTGAAGAAGGTCGCCGCCAAGAAGGCCGTCGCCAAGAAGGCGCCGGCCAAGAAGGCGGCTGCGAAGAAGCCGGCGGCCAAGAAGCCTGCTGCGAAGGCTGCCCCTGCCCCCGCTGCCCCTGCAGCGCCGGCAGCACCTGCCGCCAAGACGGCCCTGAGCCCGCAGGCGGCCTGGCCTTTCCCGACGGGCAACAAGCCCTGAGCGCTCGGGCGCCGCTGCTTGCGCGGGCGGCGCCCTGTGCACCAAGAACCCGGCCTTGGCCGGGTTTTTTCTTTCAGGGGGTCACAGGCCGAGCGCGGCCCGGTCGACGCGGTGGTTCTGGGGGCCGCTGCAGGCGATCTTCAGCGCCCCCAGCCGGTTGCCCAGTTCGGCGCAGCGCGCCAGGGGCCAGCCGCGCTCCAGGCCATAGAGCAGCGCAGCGCGGAAGGCATCGCCGCAGCCGGTGGGGTCGACCACGGCCTGGGCCTTCACGCCCGGGATGTGCTGACGCTCGCCCTGGACCCAGACTTCACAGCCCTGCTCACCGAGCGTGACCACCACGCCGCGCAGGTGCGAACGCGACAGCGTGGCCAGGTCCTGGCCGGTGCGTTCGCACAGCATGCGGGCCTCGTAGTCGTTCAGTGCGACCCAGGTGGCCTGGGACACGAAGCGGCGCAGTTCCTCGCCGTTGAACATCGGCAGGCCCTGGCCCGGATCGAAGATGAAAGGGATGCCGGCTGCAGCGAGCTGTTCGGCGTGGCCGAGCATGGCCTCGCGTCCGTCCGGGGCGATGATGGCCAGGGCGATGTCCGGGTGTGCGCTGATGCGGGTGAGGTGGGCCTGCGCCATCGCGCCCGGGTGGAAGGCGGTGATCTGGTTGTTGTCCAGGTCGGTCATGATGATCGCCTGGGCGGTGTAGTGGTCCTCGACCACCCGCACGAATTCGGTGGACACGCCCCAGTCGCGCAGGCGTTGGAGGTAGTCCTGCCCGTCGCTGCCGAGGGCGGCCATCACCAGCGGGGTGCCGCCGAGCTGGTGCAGTGTGTAGGCGATGTTGCCGGCGCAGCCCCCGAACTCGCGGCGCAGCGTGGGCACGAGAAAGGAGACGTTCAGGATGTGGATCTGTTCCGGCAGGATCTGATCGCGAAAGCGTCCGTGGAAGTTGGTGATGGTGTCGAACGCGAGGGAACCGCAAATCAGCGCAGGCATGGACAAGCTCCGGGCAAAGGAAATCGTCAGGGGTAGAAGGCTTCGACCGTGTAGCCGGCCACGCGGTGACCGGGGGTGCGGAAGTCCAGGCGCAAGGTGAGGTCGCCGCGCGCCGCAAGGGTGTCGCCGGCACGGAAGTCCGAGGGCAGCAGCGCGCGGCGGGTGACGAGCTCGCCTTGCAGATCGGTCAGTGCCAGTTCGATGGCCGGCACGGCCAGGGCCACGTCGGCTCGGTTGCGCAGCTGCACCGACAAGCGGTAGCTGTCCGGCGTGCCGCCGGGGGTCAGGCTGCTGCTGTCCACGACGACATGATCGATGGACTGCCAGGGGCCGACACGGCAGCCGGTCCAGGCACACAGTTGCTCCAGCCAGGGGCGTGCACTCGGGTGGTGGGCGGCGAGCCAGTTGCGTTCGTGGTGGCCCCACTGCAAGGCCAGGCCGGCCAGCAGGAGCAAGGCGGCCAGGCTCAGCGCAGCACGCACTGCGGGGTGGCGCCAGCGGGCTTCACGCTCGGCCCGTCGCAAGAAGCCGGGGGTGGCGGCGGGGTCATCCAGCGTCGCATCGCTCGCGCGTGGGCTGCGGCGCCGTGCGCCCGGTGCGGGAGGCGGGCCGGCCCGGGGTGTCCAGGCCACAGGGCGCGGTGCGTCGGGGTCGTCCTGGCCATGCAGGCGGCTGTCCAGACGGGCATCGGCGAACCCGTGTTCCACGTCCCCGTCGTGCTGGGCGCCGTAAGTGCTGCGGTCAAGGAAGCGCGAGTCCAGCACCTCGGAGGTGGTGGGGGCGTCGTCGTCGCCGGCTTGGTCCTGCCGGGTGGGGCTGGGGGGGCGGGTAGCGGCCGTGGGGTGGGCGTGGGGCGGTGGCGGAGCCAGGTCGCTCGAGGCCCGCGACAGCAAGGCGCCCAGGCCGGCCTGCACGGTGGCGGTCGGGCTGTCTCCCGGTGGGCTGGAGGTCGGGGCCGTGCCGCTGGTGGGGGCCGGGTCGCGCTCGAGGTCGAAGAGCCCTTCGAGGGCATTGAAGACTTCGTTGCAGCGGCCGCAACGCACCCATCCCTCGGACACCTTGAGCTGGTCCTGCACCACACGGAAGGCGGTATGGCAGGCGGGGCAGCGGGTGGCCAGGCTCATGGCGCGAATGATGCCATGACGAGGGGCCCGTCCCGGCGGACGCGCGGCTCAGTCACGGCGGGCGGTCATCAGGATCCAGCCCTCGTCCCGATCGCTCACTTGCAGGTGCAGCCAAGGGGCATAGGCGGCGCGAAGTTCGTCGGCCTGGCGCTCCAGGATGCCGGCGAGCACCAGGTGGCCGCCGCGTTCGACATGGCCGCACAGCAGCGGTGCAAGCAGCTTGAGCGGTGTGGCCAGGATGTTGGCCAGCACGAGCGGATAAGTGCCCTGGGCCCGCTCGGGCAGCCCGGCGTGGAGCACGACGCCATTGGCTTGCGCGTTGCGGCCGGTGGCTTCGACGGCGGCCGGGTCGATGTCGACGGCGTCGATGTGCCGGGCGCCATGGAGCGCCGCGCCGATGGCCAGGATGCCCGAGCCGCAGCCGTAGTCAAGCACACGCGTCCAGCCGCCGCCCAGCGACGGCGCCTGCGTGGCGATCCAGCGCAGGCACATGCGTGTGGTCGGATGGGTGCCCGTGCCGAAGGCCAGGCCCGGGTCGAGGCGGATGATCTTCTGGGCCTGCGCCGGCGGCTCGTGCCAGGTGGGGACGATCCAGAAGCGCGGCGTGATCTCCACCGGCGCGAACTGCGACTGCGTCAGGCGCACCCAATCCTCGTCCGGCACGTCCTGGATCGCAACGACGTGCACGTTGCCGGCCCACTCCTGCGCCAGCAGCAGCGTGGCGGCTTCCAGTGCAGCGTCCTCGTCGGGGTAGAGGGCTTTGACCGTGGAGCGTTGCCAGCCGGCCCGTGGGGGGGGCATACCGGGTTCCCCGAACAGGGCCTGCTCGGACTCGCCGTCGGCATCGGCATCTTCGACCGAAACCGACAGCGCTTCAAGCTCCATCAGTGCATCGGAGACCGTCTCGACGTCGTCTTCGGCGGCCAGCAAGATGAGCTCGACCATGATCTCAACGCTGGTGCTGCGCCATCCAGCCTTCCAGGTAGTGGATGCTGGTGCCGCCTTCCATGAACTTGGAATCGACCATCAGCTCGCGGTGCAGCGGGATGTTGGTCTGGATGCCCTCGACCAGGGTCTCGGACAGCGCGATGCGCATGCGCGCCAGCGCCTGTTCGCGGGTGTCTCCGTGCACGATGATCTTGCCGATCATCGAGTCGTAGTGCGGCGGCACGAAGTAGTTGGTGTAGATGTGCGAGTCCACGCGCACGCCGGGGCCGCCGGGGGCATGCCACATCGTGATGCGCCCGGGCGAGGGGGTGAACTTGTACGGGTCCTCGGCGTTGATGCGGCACTCGATGGCGTGGCCGCGCATCTGGATGTGGCGCTGCGAGAAGGGCAGCTTCTCGCCGGCGGCGACCCGGATTTGCATCTGCACGATGTCGATGCCGGTCACGAGTTCGGTCACCGGGTGCTCCACCTGCACGCGGGTGTTCATCTCGATGAAGTAGAACTCGCCGTTTTCGTAGAGGAACTCGAAGGTGCCGGCGCCGCGGTAGCCGATTTTCTTGCAGGCATCGGCGCAGCGCGCGCCGATGCGTTCGATGATGCGCCGCGGAATGCCCGGCGCGGGGGCTTCCTCGATGATTTTTTGGTGCCGACGCTGCATCGAGCAGTCGCGCTCGCCCAGGTAGACGGCGTTGCGGTGCTGGTCGGCCAGGACCTGGATCTCGATGTGGCGGGGGTTCTCGAGGAACTTCTCCATGTAGACCGCGGAGTTGCCGAAGGCAGCGCCCGCCTCGGCCCGGGTGGTCTGCACGGCATGGATCAGCGCGGCCTCGGTGTGCACCACGCGCATGCCCCGCCCGCCGCCGCCGCCAGCGGCTTTGATGATGACCGGATAGCCGACCGAACGGGCGATGCGGATGATCTCCTTCGGATCCTCGGGCAGGGCGCCCTCAGAGCCGGGCACGCAGGGCACGCCGGCCTTGATCATCGCGGCTTTGGCCGAGACCTTGTCGCCCATGATGCGGATGGACTCGGGCGTGGGGCCGATGAAGGTGAAACCGCTTTGCTCGACGCGCTCGGCGAAGTCGGCGTTCTCCGACAGGAAGCCGTAACCGGGATGGATGGCCTCGGCGTCGGTCACCTCGGCGGCCGAGATGATGGCCGGCATGTGCAGGTAGCTCTGCGAGGACGGTGCCGGGCCGATGCACACGGCTTCGTCGGCCAGCTTGACGTACTTGGCATCACGGTCGGCTTCGGAGTAGACCACCACCGATTGGATGCCCATCTCGCGGCAGGCGCGCTGGATCCGCAGGGCAATCTCCCCGCGGTTGGCGATCAGGATCTTCTTGAACATCGAGTGCGCCTCACTCGATGATCATCAGCGGCTGGCCGTATTCGACGGCCTGTCCGTTCTCACACAGAATCTGGGTGACCGTGCCGGATTTGTCGGCCTCGATCTCGTTCATGATCTTCATCGCCTCGATGATGCAGATCGGGTCGCCTTCCTTGACCTGCTGGCCCACTTCGACGAAGGGCTTGGCCCCGGGGCTGGAGGCGCGATAGAAGGTGCCCACCATGGGCGACTTGACGGCATGACCCGCCGGGGCGGCCGGCGTGGGCGCCGGGGCAGGGGCCGGCGCGGCCGCGGGGACGGCAGCCGCCGTCACCGGCGCAGGCGCCAGCACCGGGGCAGCCACCATGGGGGTCAGCGCATGGGCTTGACCATCGGACTTCACGATGCGGACCTTGCCGTCAGCTTCGGTGATCTCCAGTTCCGAGATGTTCGACTCGGACACCAGGTCGATCAGGGTTTTGAGCTTGCGTAGATCCATGGTGGCTCTCCAACAGACTTCGAGGTGGATTGTTGTGATCGGCGCGCATTGTGCACCGATCTTTTTTTATATGATGAAAATCAGGCGGGGGTCCGGGCCAGGCGCTCGAGCGCATAGCTGAGCGCGAGCCGGTAGCCGCTGGCGCCCAGGCCGCAGATCACGCCTTCGGCCAGGTCCGACAGGTAGGAGTGATGGCGGAAGGGCTCGCGGCGGTGGATGTTGGACAGGTGAACCTCCACGAAGGGCAGGGCCACCGCGGCCAGGGCGTCGCGCAGGGCCACGCTGGTGTGTGTGTAGGCGGCGGGGTTGATCAGGATGAAGCGGGTGCCGTCCAGGCGGGCAGCATGGATGCGGTCGACCAACGCCCCTTCGTGGTTGCTCTGAAAGGCCACCAGCGTTTGGCCGTGATCTTGCGCGATCTTTTCGAGATCTGCGTTGATCTGCTCCAAGGTGGTCGATCCATAGACCTGCGGTTCGCGGGTGCCGAGCAGGTTGAGGTTGGGGCCGTGAAGGACGAGGATCGACATGCGAAAAAGGGGGTGTTGAGCCCGTTTTGGTGACGAAGGCGTGACTTTACGCGCAAATCGCGTCAGAAGTCGAGAAATTGTTTCAATCGGCCCCGCCGCGGGCATGGGTGGGGCCGGCCGGGTCTCAGGCGGTGGGGTGCACCCAGCTCAGCAGTTCATCGTAGCGGGTTTCGCCGAGCTTGCGGTGGGTGATCTCGCCGGCGGCATTGAGGGCGACGGTGAAGGGCAGGGCGCCCGTGGTGTTGCCCAGGGCCTTGCCCAGTTCGGTGCCTGCGAAACCGGCGATGGCGATCGGGAAGCTCACCGGCACCTTGATCAGGAACTCGCGCACCGCCTCCGGCCGGTCGATGGCCACGCCGAGCACCTGCCAGCCCTGGGAGCGGTGGCTGCGGTGGAAGCGGTCGAGTTCGGGCATCTCCCTCACGCATGGCGGGCACCAGGTGGCCCAGAAATTGACCACCAGCGGTCGGCCGGCGAACTGGCGCAGGGCCAGCTGGCGGCCATCGGGGGCGTCGAAGGTCTGGGCGAACAGGGCGGCGGAGGCGCCGGCGGCCGGGTCGGCGGGGCGCCACCGCCACCAGGCCAGGCCCGCCCCGGCCAGGGCGGCGGTGCCGGCTGCGCCGGCATACAGCAGGAAGTGTCGTCGGTTCATCCGCGGGAGGGGACAGGGTCGATCAGGGCGCGCACGGCCGCCAGCGATCCCCGTTCGCTGCGGCCCCGCGCATCGCGGCGCAGGGCTCCGCGCATGTCGTCGCGGTCGTACAGGCCGAGGTGGATGAGCACCGGCAGCGCGAGTGAGGCGTGCCGGTCGGTGACCGTCAGCACCTCCACCGGCTCGCCGCGCCAGCCCAGGGTCTGTCCTACGTCGTAGGGGATGCGCAGGTTGAGCAGGGTGATCTCGGCCGACTTGGGGTCGTCGCAGTAGAGGTTGATCCAGATGTCGCTGTGGCGTGTGGCGGTGCCATTCCAGACGGCGCCGCTCAGGTGCGGGTCGAAGCCGGCCAGGCGCTCCATCCAGCGCAGGGCCACACAGCGCAGCGCGGCGAGTTCCACCGGCTGGGTGTCGGCACAGAAGAGCTCGATGTAGGCGCGCACTTCGTCCTCGACCATCATGTTGTCGGGCAACTCCACCGGGCCGCTGTGGCGCGAGGCCACGAGCTTGGCGGCACGGCGCTTGGCGGGGCCGTACTCCATCCCGTCTTCGACGATGAGTCGGGCGGCTGCGGCAGCGATTTCGGCGGTGAGGTTGGTGGGGGGCATGGCGGTCAGACCCGCGGGGGGCATCGAGGTTCAGGGCAAGGTCACGGCCCCCATGCGGGCCAGGATGGTCTGCGCGCGGCGCTGCAGGTAGGCCGAGTGCGGTCGCTGCTCATAGCGGCGTGGGGCGGGCAGCATGACGGCCAGGCGGGCCGCCTGCCAGGGCGTGAGCTGGTCGGCCCCGACGCGGAAGTAGTGCCGTGCGGCGGCTTCGGCGCCGAACACGCCTTCCCCCCATTCGACATGGTTCAGGTAGATCTCCAGGATGCGGCGCTTGCCCAGGACGTGTTCGAGCATGTAGGTGATGACGATCTCCTGGCCTTTGCGCAGGAAGCTGCGCTCGCCGGACAGGAAGAGGTTCTTGGCCAGTTGCTGGGTGATGGTCGAGCCGCCGACGATGCGCACCGGCCGTGGCGGGGTGTCGGGGCGCTGCCGGGCCAGGCGCTCGGCGCGCTCCAGGGCTTGCTGGTTGCGCTCCCAGGCCCGTTCGATGGCGTCCCAGTCCACGCCGTCGTGTTCGGCGAAGCTGGCGTCCTCGGCGGCGATGACGGCGCGCTTGAGGTGGTCGGAGATGCGGTCGTCATCACGCCATTCCTGCCGCCAGGGCAGGCGGCCTTGCTCCAGGGTGATGCGCCAGGCCTGGCTGCGCTGGAAGGTGGTGGACTGCGGGTCGATGACGAGCATCAGCGCCACCCGGGCGAGGAAATACAACTGCAGCGACAGGGCGCAGACCCCGACGAGGGCGGCGAGGCGCCAGACCCAGGCGAGCACGGCACGCATGCGCAGCGCTCCTGCTCAGTGGTCGCGCCCGGCGCGCAGCTCGCGCAGGACGTCGGCGGTGGGCGGGCGCATGCCGCGCCACACATGAAAGGCTTCGGCCGCTTGCTCCACCAGCATGCCCAGGCCGTCGCGCGCGGCTGCGCCGTGCTCGCGCGCCCATTGCAGGAAGGGTTCGGCGGCCGGGCCGTACATCAGGTCCACGGCCAAGGCTGCGGGGCCGAGCACGGCAGCCGACACCGGGCTGCCGGCGCCTTGCAGGCTGGCCGCCGTGGCATTGAGCACGACGGCGTAGCCGCTGCCGCAGTCGTCCAGGCCGGCGGCCGACAGCGCCACGCCGTGGGCCCGGGCCCACGCGGCATGGCGCGCGACGAGGGCTTGGGCCTTGTCCGGGCTGCGGTTGGCCACCACCACGCGGCGCGGCCGCTGGGCCAGCAGCGGGCCCAGCACGCCGGCGCTGGCGCCGCCGGCGCCCAACAGCAGCAAGTCGCGCCCGGCCAGGTCGATGCCGGCGTTGTGCTGCAGGTCGTGCACGAGGCCGGCACCGTCGGTGTTGTCGCCGAACCAGCCTTCGGGATCGAAGCGCAGGGTGTTGACCGCCTGGGCCAGCAACGCGCGCTCGCTGCGCCGGTGGGCCAGGTCGTGGGCCTCGAACTTGAACGGCACGGTGACGTTGCAGCCACAGCCGGATGCGGCCGCAAAGCCGCGCACGGTGGCCGCGAACCCGTCGAGCGGCGCGAGCACGCGTTCATAGACGAGCGGCTGACCCGTCAGCTCGGCGAAGCGGGCGTGGATGTAGGGGGATTTGCTGTGGGCCACGGGGTGGCCGATCACCGCATAGCGGTCGGGGCGGTCGGCGGTGTCCATCAGTTGCCGGTGAGGGTGGTTTCCAGGGCCTGTTCGCGCGTGAAGCGAAAGCGCGAGACGACCACGATCTGGTCGGCCTTGGCACGCATTTCGCGGGTGAAGGGGCCGAAAGGGCTGGCTGCGTGCACGATGGCCACGGCGCGGCGGTCGAGCACCGGCTGGCCGGAGCTTTGCACGACCTCGGTGTCGACCACGCGCCCCTGGGCATCGACGGTGACGATCATGGTGAGCTCGCCGTAGAGCTTCCGGCCCTGGTGCTCGGGGAAGTTGCGCGTGCCACGGTCCTCGATCTTGCGGCGCAGCTGGTCGTAGTAGAGCGCGTAGGCCTCCTCGCGGGTGCTGGGGCTGATGTAGCGGCGCTTGGGGCGCGCATTTTCCTCGTTGATGCGCTTTTCGATCTCGGCCAGCATGCGCAGCAACTGGCGGCGCTTTTCCTCCTGCGATTGCGCTTCCTGGCTGCCTTGAGGGTGGCTTGGGTCCGGTGCGGGCAGCCGGGCCAGTTCGCGGCGCAGGCTGGCCAGCAGGCGTTCTTGCTGCTCCATCAGGGTTTCGATCTGGCGCTGTGCGTCTTCGAACGCGTTGCCGGTTTCCAGCACGGCCGAGGGCGGCAGGGGCGAGCTGGCGCGGCCGCGCTCGACGTTGCCTCCGCCGGCCAGGTTGGCCTGGGCGATCGCCTGGGCCTGCTCAGGGCGCTCGGCAGAGCGTGCGTTGACGAGGATGACCTCCAGCGGGGTGTCCTCGAAGACGCGGTTGAAGGCTTCGGGATCGACGAAGCGCACGGTCAGCAGCAGGGCATGCACCCCCAGCGAGATGGCCAGGGCGATCTGCAGGGTGCTGAGCTTCTTGAGCATTGCAGCAGTGTCGGGTCAGGCGGCCGCGCCGGCAGGGCCGGCCTGCACCGGTGCATGGTCGCCGTCGTCGAGCTCGATGGCCAGGGCGATCGGGCCGGCGGTGTCTTCCTCCTCGCCGTCGTCCTCCACGGCCTCGGGGACGATCTCGTCCAGGCGTTCGACGAGCTTGGCATGCGCGTCCAGCGTGAGTTCGTCCACGGCCGTGATGCGCACCCGCACATGGGCGCCGCGCGGCAGGTTCTCGGTGCCGGTGGCGCGCAAAACCAGCGGCAGGGCGTCGGCACGCACCAGACCGTCTTTGAGCACGGTGGCGGTGAGCTCTTTGACATCGTTTTGTGACAAGTAGCGCAGCGTCCAGTAGCGCTCGATGCCGTGCTGGAAGTCGTTGTAGGCGCTGTAGGCCGCATCGAAGCCGGAGATCACCGAGAAGAGTTCGGCGTCCTTGGGCTTGAAGGGGGCGGCCAGCGCGGCGGTGCGGCCATGGCGTGCGCAGGCGATGATCTGCCACTGGTTGACGAGATCGACGTAGCGACGCAGCGGCGAGGTGGCCCAGGTGTATTGCTTTACGCCCATGCCGGCGTGCGGCAGCGGCTTGGTGCTCATGCGCACTTTCACACCGGGCAGCAGGCTGGCCTGGCTGCGGTAGATGCCGGGCACACCCAGCTCGGCCAGCCAGCCGCCCCAGGTGGCATTGGCCAGGATCATGGCCTCGGCCACGATCAGGTCCAGCGGCTCGCCGCGCTTGCGCGTGGTGATCTGCACGGTCTCCGCGCCGGTGGGCTCGCGGCCGTCGTGGCCTACGAGCCTGAAGCTGTAGTCGGGCCGGGTGAAGGTCTCGGGCTTGCCACGCACCACTTCCCGCTGGGCCTTCAGGTGGCGGGCCAGGCGCCAGCAAAAGGCCAGTTCGGCCGGGAAGGGGTAGGCCGTCGGGGCCGTGCCGCTCAGCGTGTCGGCGGTGATCACGCCGTCGAGCTGGTCGTGGCGCAGGTTGGCGGCGATCGGCACCCGCTCCAGGCGCGTCTCATGGCCACGGACTTCGAGCGTGGCTTCATCGATCATGAAGTAGATCGACACGGCCGGGCAGTCGCGCCCTTCCTGCAAGGTGTAGGCCTGCACCACCTCGTCGGGCAGCATGGTGATCTTGTAGCCCGGCATGTACACCGTGGAATAGCGTGCGCGCGCGACCTGGTCCAGTGCATCGCCGGGGGCGATGGCCAGGCCGGGGGCGGCGATGTGCACGCCGAACACCACGGTGCCGCTGCCCAGGCCCTGCACCGACAGCGCGTCGTCGATCTCGGTGGTGGCCGAGTCGTCGATGCTGAAGGCCTGCACCGGCGCCAGGGGCAGCGTCTCGGGGATGGGCGGGGCGGTCAGGGCCGGGAAGCCATAGCCCTTGGGAAAGTGCTCGAACAAGAAGCGCCGCCAGTGGAACTGGTAGGGGCTGTCGATGGCGCCAGCGGCCTTGAGCAAGTCCAGCGGGCTTTGCTGCGTGCGTTTGCTGGCTTCGACGACGGCCTTGTATTCCAGGGCGTTTTTGTCGGGCTTGAACAGGATTTTGTAGAGCTGCTCCCGCACCGGCGCAGGGCACTGTCCGGCGGCCAGTTCGGCAGCCCAGGCCTCGATCTGGGCCTGTTGTTGCTGCTTGCGCTCGATGGCCAGCAAGGCGGCTTTGACGGTTTCTTGCGGGGCTTTCTTGAAGCGACCTTTGCCGACGCGGCGGAAATAGTGCGGGGCCTCGAACAGGCGCAGCAGCGCCGCGGCCTGCTGCACCGCGCCGGCGCGGGCATCGAAATAGTCGCGCGCCAGGTCGGCGAAGCCGAACTCGTCTTCGGGGGCGAATTCCCAGGCCAGGTCGAGGTCGATCTCCTGGGACAGGGCCTGGGCCTGAGCGAGCAGTTGTGCAGGGGCGGGCTGCTCGAACTGCAGCAGCACGTGGGCGGACTTGACCTTCACGCGCTTGCCGGAGTCGAGCTCGATCTGCACCGAAGCCTCGGCCTGGGACATCACGCGGCCGGCCAGGAATTTGCCGGCGTCTTCAAACAGGGCGAACATGCCCCGATTGTCGCCTGTCCGGCCGCCGGTCTTCAGACCGTGAGGCCGCCGGAGACTTCCAGCACCGCACCGTTCACGTAGGAGGCCTCGTCGCTGGCCAGGAAGGCGTAGACGTTGGCGACCTCCTCGGGCCGGCCCAGGCGCTTGAGCGGCACGTCCTCTCGCATCGCGGTGAGCACCTTGTCGGGGATGGTGGCGAGGATGGGCGTTTCGATGAAGCCGGGGGCCACCGCATTGACGCGGATGCCCTTGGGCCCGAGTTCGCGCGACCAGGTCTTGGTGAAGCCGATCACGCCAAACTTGCTCGCCGCGTAGTTGGTCTGGCCGTAGTTGCCGTAGATGCCCACCACCGAGGAGGCGTTGAGGATCACACCGGCGCCTTGCTCGAGCATGGCCGGCAGCACGGCCTGCGCACAGTGGAAGACGCCGCGCAGGTTCACGTCGATGACGCGGTCGAACTGCTCCAGCGTCATCTTCTGCAGCCGCGCGTCTTGCGTGATGCCGGCGTTGTTGACCAGCACGTCGATGCGGCCGAAGCGTGCCAGCGCGGCGTCGGCCATCGCCTGAACCTGCCCGCGCGAGGTCACGTCCACCACCTGGCCTTCGGCCTGGGCGCCCAGGGCGCGGCACTGTGCCACCGCCGCGTCCACGGCCTCGCGGTGGAGGTCGCATACCATCAGGCGCGCGCCTTCGCGGGCGAACTTGAGGGCGGTGGCCAGGCCGATGCCCTGGGCCGCGCCGGTGACGATGGCGGTCTTGTCTTGCAGTCTCATGCGTGCTCCAGGAAGGAGAGGATGTCCTCGAGGTGATCGGGGAAGCTGCTCAGCGCGTGGTCGCCGCCCTCGAGCACCGTGAGCCGGGTGCCGGCATAGCGCGCAGCCATCTCGCGCCAGTCCAGCACCTCGTCGCCCTGGGCGACCAGCACGAAATAGCGATCGGGCCGGGTGAGGGTGCCCGGAGCAAGGGCGCGCAGTTCGTCGATGTACTCGGCGCGGAACCAGAAGCGCTCCTCGCTGTGCCAGGCGGTGATCTCGCCGATGTAGCGGGCAAGATCGCGTGCTGGGTCCACGGCCGGGTTGATCAGCACGGCCGGGCAGCCCAAGCGCTCGGCTGCCACCGTGGCGTAAAAGCCGCCCAGCGAGGAGCCGATCACGGCGCGCCGGTCTTCGGGCAGGCGCTCCAGGGTGGCTTCGATGAGCGACCACGCCTGCGCGGGCGACGGGGGAAGCTGCGGGCAACGCCAGGTCCAGTCCTCGCCCCGGGCCTGCCGGCGCGCGATGCACGCACCCATCTGCTGCGCCTTGAGGGAGCGCGGCGAGGAACGGAAGCCATGGAGGTACAGCAGGTCGCGGCGGGGCATCGTGACAGCAAGGGCCGGCGGCAAAGCGTCGCAGTCTAAGCCGACCGGGCCCGCCGGGGCCTGCACCTGGGGTTTGTCCCGGGGGCGAGCGTGAAGGGTTTTGCACCTGGGCGGTCCCGCGTCGGGGGCATGATGCGTCCATGCACGCGAACGTCTTTTCTGCACGGTGGGCCGCGATGGTGGCGGCAGCGGGTCTGGCTGCCTGTGCGGGCACCGGCCCGACGTCTCCGGCGGCGGCGCCTGTGACGGCCCCGGCTGCGTCGGCCGCCTCCACGCCCCGCCCCGCGCCTGGCACACCGCAACCCTTTGCGGAGGTGACCCGGGGCGCGACGCGCGAGGACGGCCACCTGCCGGTGTGGCGGCGCGAGGACAAGGTCTGGTTCGAGCTGGCGCCATCCCGGCTGGGTCGGCCCTTCCTGCTCAGCATCAACGTCGCCGGCTCGGTGGGGCAGCGCGGCCTGTACGCCAGTCAGATGGGCCGAAGCTGGCTGGTGGAGTGGCGCCGCGCGGGCGATCGCCTGCAACTCATGGCGCTGAACACCGCAGTGCGCGCCGACGGTGACGCCGCCCTGACCCGTGCCGTGCGCGAGGGCTATTCCGAAAGCCTGCTCGTGGCGCTGCCGCTGGCCAGCGCACCGCATCCCGAGCATCAGGCCGTGCTGGTGGACGCCAGCTTTCTGCTGGGCGACATCGCTGGCTACGGCAGTGCGATCGAGTCGGCCTTTCGCCTGAGCTACACGCTGGACCGCGCCAACTCGCAGATCGAGCGCGTGCGTCAGTCCGAACGGCTCACGGCGGTGCGGGTGCGCCAGCACCACATGGTGCCGCGCATTCCGGTGCTGCCGCCAGCGGCCACCGGTGCGGTGCCGGCGGCGCAACCGGCGCCGCCGACGGTGCTGCCCGATGCGCGCAGCTTCTTCGTCGACCTGGTCTACAACTTCCTGGCCTTGCCGCCCGAGCCGATGCGCCCGCGCGCGGCGGACCCGCGCCTGGGGCATTTCACCCATGCGCACACCGACCTCACGCGCGACCTGCCGGTGCAGCCGCGGGTGCACCACATCGCGCGCTGGCGGCTGGAGAAGGCCGATCCGCAGGCCGAGCGCTCGCCGCCGCGTGAGCCCATCGTCTTCTGGCTCGACCGCAACATCCCCGAGCGCTATCGCCGGGCGGTGCGCGAGGGGGTGCTGGAATGGAACCGGGCCTTCGAGCGCATCGGCTTCGTCGGGGCCATCGAGGCCCGTCAGCAGCCCGACGATGCCGACTGGGACACCCTGGACGCCCGCCACGCGTCGATCCGCTGGTTCGTCGGCATCGACGCGGCCTCGGCGCGCGGGCCGCACCATGCCGACCCGCGCACCGGTGAGATCCTGGACGCCGACATCGCGATCGCCGACCTCTTCGCCCGCGGGGCGCGCCGCTTCATCGTCGACACCCCGCGCTCGGGCAGCGAGGAACGGCTGGCCGAACTCACCGCGGCCTGGCGCGGTGAAGCCGCCCCGGGGGCCTGCCTCTATGCCCGCGAGGTGGCCGCCGAGGCCCAGTTCGCCTGGGAGCTGCTGCAGGCCCGGGGCGATGTCGGCCCCGACGGCTCCCAGGCCGAGGCCTTCGTGCAGGCCGTCATCAAGGACGTGGTGATGCACGAGGTGGGGCATGCCCTGGGCCTGAAGCACAACTTCAAGGCCTCCACCACGGTGTCTTTTGCGCGGCTGGGCGATGCGGCTTACACGGCTGAGCGCGGCACCTCGGGCTCGGTGATGGACTACAACGCCTACAACCTCGCCCCGGCGGGCCAGCCGCAAGGCGCGATCGTGAACACCACGCTGGGGCCCTACGACTACTGGGCCATCGAGTACGCCTACCGGCCTTTTGCTCCCGACGAGGAGGCACAAGGCCTGGCACGCATCGCTTCGCGCAGCCGCGAGCCCGAGCTGGCCTATGCTGACGACTTCGACGCCGGGGGGATGGGCGGCTTCGAGAGCTTCGACCCACTGGCCAACCGTTTCGACCTCGGCGACGATCCGCTGACCTACTACGAGCGCCGCCTCGTGCTGTCGCAGGAGCTGTGGCAGCGCCTGCAGACGCGCGAGCCCCAGGCGGGCGAGGACCCGCAGCGTTCGCGTCGCGCGATGATCAGCGGCTTCGGCCCGCTGCGCATGGCAGCCGACCTGGCCGCCAAGTATGTTGGGGGCCTGGTGCAGGTGCGAGACCTGCCGGGCCCGCAGGCGCGGCCCACCTACACACCGGTGGCCGCCGCCGAGCAGCGCCGTGCGCTCACCTTCCTCACGCGGCATCTGTTCAGCCAGGACAACTTCCGCTTCCGCCCCGAGTTCCTGCGCAGCTTGCCCACCGACTACCTCGACCGCAACGTCGCCGGCCCGGTGTCGGTGCCCGAGTTGGTGCGCGGTGTGCAGTCGACGGTGCTTGACCGGCTGCTGAGCCCAGGCACGGCCGCCAGGGTGCTGGAGGCACCGCTGTATGCGAAGGCGGGGGAGAGGGTGCTGGGGCTGGACGAGGTCTACCGCGGGCTGCAAGAAGCGGTGTGGAGCGAGCTGCGCACCGGTGGCGAGATCGCGCCGCTGCGGCGCCAGCTCCAGCGCGAGCATTTGCAGCGCTTGTCCGGGCTGCTCATGCGGGGGGCGGGGGCGTTGCCGGCCGATGCCCTGAGCCTGCAGCGCCTGCTCGCGCGCCAGTTGCTGGCCGACCTCGACCGGGCGGTGCGCGGTGCGGGCCGGTCGGTGACCACGCGGGCCCATCTGGAAGACAGCCGCGCGCTGCTGGCGCGCTCGCTGGATGCGTCCTTCCTGCGCCAGCCCTGACGCCGGGCTCGTGGGGCCTCAGGGCTGCAGCCAGCGCGCGCCCTCGGCGTCGAAGCGGGCGCGGCGGTGGCCCTCGCGGTGCAGCTCCAGCCAGTCGATGCTGTCGATGCGGGCAAAGAGCACGCCGAAATGTCCGCGATCGTCGCGGGGCAGCGTGGGGCGCACCGGGGCGTCGATCGTGTGGCCCGGCGGCAGCGGCGAGAGATAGTCCTGGGCGGCCGGCGAGAGCTTCAGCCGCGCCCAGCGCGACAGCACACTCACGCCTTGGGTGTCGAGGCTGAGTTGCACGCGGCAGCGCAACTGCCAGCCCAGCGTGGGCGACCACATCACCACAGTGGCGCGGGGGTGTTCGAGGAGCTGCGCCACCTTGCCCGAGCGGATGTCGGTGTAGAAGACCAGCGTGCGGGCTTGCACATCGACCTCGCGCAGCACCACGACGCGGGCATCGGCCCCGTCGGCCAGCCCGGTGGCCAGCACCGGTGTGCGCCAGGCGTGCTGGCGGTCCTGTGCGGCGCGGGCCAGCTCCTGCCACACCGCCGCCTCGACGGCGGCGAGCGTGGCGGGGCGTTCAGTGCGGGTCATGATGGGTGTCAATGCTCCCGCCGCAGGGCAGGGAAGAGGATCACGTCGCGGATGCTGGGGCTGTCGGTCAACAGCATGATGAGCCGGTCGATGCCGATGCCACACCCCCCGGTCGGGGGCATGCCGTATTCCAGGGCGCGGATGAAGTCGGCATCGAAATACATGGCCTCCTCGTCGCCGGCGGCCTTGTTCGCGGCTTGGGCCTGGAAACGCGCGGCCTGGTCCTCGGCGTCGTTGAGCTCCGAGAAGCCGTTGGCGATCTCCCGGCCGGTGATGTAGAGCTCGAAGCGCTCGGTCTTGGACGGGTCGGTGTCGGAGGCGCGCGCCAGCGGCGAGACCTCCACCGGGTGGTCGATGATGAAGGTGGGCTCCCAGAGCTTGTCCTCCACCAGTTCCTCGAAGACGGCGAACTGAAGCTGCGCCAGGCCCCAATGGGCCGGCGCCTCCTGGCCCAGGAGCCTGAGCTCCTCGCGCAAGTAGGCCGGGTCGTCGAGCTGGGCCTCGTTCAGGCGCGGGGCGTGCTTGAGCAGGGCCTCGCGGATGCTCAGGCGCGCGAAGGGCTGCTCCAGGTCCACCACGCGGCCCTGGTAGGTGAGGGTGGCCGAGCCGGTCGCGTCGCGTGCAGCCTGACGGATCAGCGCCTCGGTGTAGTCCATCAGGTCGTGGTAGTTCCAGTAGGCCGCATAGAACTCCATCATCGTGAACTCGGGGTTGTGGCGCACCGAGATGCCTTCGTTGCGGAAGTTGCGGTTGATCTCGAACACCCGCTCGAAGCCACCGACGATCAGGCGCTTGAGGTAGAGCTCCGGCGCGATGCGCAGGAACATCTCCTGATCGAGCGCGTTGTGGTGGGTCACGAAGGGCTTGGCGTTGGCGCCGCCCGGGATGGGGTGGAGCATGGGCGTCTCCACCTCCAGGAAGCCGTGGCCGGTCATGAACTCGCGGATCGCGCTGACGGCCTTGCTGCGCGCCACGAAGCGCCGACGGGCGTCCTCGTCGGTGATGAGGTCCACGTAGCGCTGGCGGTACTTCTGCTCCTGGTCCGTCATGCCGTGGAACTTGTCCGGCAGCGGGCGCAGGCTCTTGGTGAGCAGGCGCAGCCGCGTCACATGCACCGACAACTCGCCCGTCTTGGTCTTGAAGAGCCGGCCTTCGGCACCGAGGATGTCGCCCAGGTCCCAGTGCTTGAAGGCGGCGTACGCCTCCTCACCAATACCGTCGCGGGTGACATACAACTGGAGGCGACCGGTGGCGTCTTGCAGCGTGCAAAAGCTGGCCTTGCCCATCACGCGCTTGAGCATCATGCGCCCGGCCACGCTGACGTTGAGCTGGAGCGGCTCGAGTTCCTCGTTGGGCTTGTCTCCATATTGCTGCACCAGGGCGGCCGCCCGATGCTGGGGCTTGAAGTCGTTCGGGAAGGCCACGCCCTGGCGGCGGATCGCGGCGAGCTTCTCGCGACGCTCGGCGATCAGCTGGTGGGTGTCGGTGGCCGGGGCCGCAGCCTCGGCGGCGGCAGGCGTCGCGCGGTCGGTCATGGTGGGGGGCGAAAAGGCGGGAAACCCACAATTTTACCGGGCCGGCGCCCGTATCATCCGGCCGTCTCCCGCCTGCCGCCGGCCCTGAACCGTCCCTTGCCCGATGCTCGCGTCCCTGCCCCGTTCGGCCCTCGGCCACTTCCTGTCGAGGCTGGCGGCCGTGGGCCTGGGACTGGTCCTGCTCGGCCTGGTGGCCCGCCGGGGGCCGGCCGAGCAGGGGGTGTTCTCGCTGTTGATGGCCACTGAAGCGCTGTACGCGGCGCTGTTCTCCGGCTTCGGCCTGGTGGTCGCGCGCCAGGTGTCTCATCACCGCGAGGCGGCCGCCCGCTGGCTGGGCGGGGCCCTGGGGCTGGCGCTGGGGGCGGGCGTCGTGGGCGCCCTGGTGTTCTGGGCGATGGGGTGGGGGCTGTCCGATACGCCGGCCTACCGCTACCTGCCGGCCCTGGCCCTGGCGGCGCCCTGGCTGCTGCTCACGCCCACGGTCTCGGGCCTGTACCTGGGGCTGGGGCGCATGGGGCCGATCAACGCCCTCACGGTGGCACCGCCTGCGCTGGCGCTGTGCGCGCTCGGGGCCTGGGTGCTGGCCGGGCAACCCATGACCCTGTGGGCCGTCATGATCGCCTGGCTGGGCGCGCGCGTGCTCGTGGGCCTCGCCGGGGCGGCCTGGGCCTGGCGCGATCAGCGCGGCTGTGCGCCGGACTGGCCTGCCTGGCGCACGCAGGCGGGCTTTTGCACCGTGCTGGGCCTGACCAACCTCATCAGTTGGCTCAACTACCGCATCGACCTCTTCATCGTGGAATCCTTCGTCAGCCTGTCGGCCGCAGGCCTCTACGCCATCGCGGTGACGGTGACCGAGTTGCTGTGGTTCATCTCGTCGTCGGTGAGCGCTGCCGCCTATGGCCGCATCGGCCAGCCCGACCGCGAGGCCGCCGCGAGGCTGACCGTGCGCCTGGTGCAGGCCAACCTGGGGGTGCTGTTGATCGCCTCGCCGGTGTTGCTGGGGCTGGCCGCCTGGGCCCTGCCGCGGGTGCTGGGGGCGCCCTATGCCGAGGCCGTGCCGCTGATGCTGTGGCTGCTGCCCGGCGTGTGGGCCTATGGCTGCGCGTCCACGTTGTCGGCCTACTACACCAACTTCCTCGGCCGGCCAAGGCTCTCGGCCGCGGTGGCCGGGGTGTCGTTGCTGATCAACGTGGGGGCCTGTGGGCTGCTCGTGCCCCGCCTGGGCGCCACCGGCGCGGCGATCGCCACCTCGCTGTCCTATGGGCTGGCCATCGCCTGGGGCCTGGCCCTGTTCCGCCGGCATGCGGGCCTGCGCTGGCGCGACCTGCTGCGTCCGTCCCGGTAGACTGTTGCGCCTGCCCTGTGCCACGATGCCGATCAAGCCCTGGATCACCCGAACCCTGCGTGCGCTGCTGCGCCCGCGCATGCTTTATGGCCACCGCCACCCCTCGGGGGCCTGGCTGGCCCACACCCGCATTGGCAGCACCACCGAGCTGGAAAGTCCCGAACGCCTGGACCTCGGCGACCATGTCTTCATCGGGCATCACAACTTCATCGATGCCTCGGGCGGCCTCACGATCGGCGAGGGCACGCAGATCACCAATCACGTGTCGGTGCTCACGCACTCCAGCCACCGCGCCACCCGGCTCATGGGCCGCGAGTACTTCGGCGATCCGCAGCCCCTGGGCTTCGTGCGCCAGCCCACCGTGATCGGCCCGTACTGCTTCATCGGCGCCCACAGCGTCGTGATGCCGGGCAGCCGCCTGGGCCGCGGCGTGCTGGTGCGCGCCTTCAGCTACGTGGACGGCGAGTTCCCCGACTACGCCATCGTGGCCGGCCAGCCGGCCCGCGTGATCGGCGATGTGCGCGAGGGCGATGCGGCCTGGATCGAGCGCCACCCGCAGGCCCGGTCCGCCTACTGCGGCCAGGGTTGGCCCGGGCGATGAGTGCGCCCCACCTGCTGTTCGTGGCCGATGCCACCAGCGTGCACACGCGCCGCTGGGTGGGCGCGATCGCACAGCGCGGCTATCGCTGCAGCGTGATCTCGCGGCACACGGGCGAGGTGCCGGGCGCCCAGGTGCATGCGCTCGACACCCCGGACGGCCGCTGGCCCTGGTTCGCGGCCCTGCCGCGCGTGCGCGCCTTGGCCCGTGCGCTGCAGCCCGACCTGGTGCACGGCCACTACCTCACCTCCTACGGCTTCTGGGCCGCCAGCCTGGGCCAGCGGCCCCTGGTGCTCTCGGCCTGGGGCTCCGATGTGCTGGTGAGCCCGCGCGAGAGCCGCCTCGTGCGGGCGCTCACCGGCTGGACCCTGCGCCGCGCCGATCTCGTCACCGCCGACAGTCAGGACGTGCTCGAGGCCATCGCCGCCTACCGCCCGCGCGCGGCCCTGCACCAGGTGCTGTGGGGCGTGGACACGGCGAAGTTCGTCGCGGTGCACAAGGCGCCCAGCCCGCTGCGTCTGGTGAGCCTGCGCAACTGGGAGCCGAACTACCGCATTGACCTCGTGCTGCACGCCGTCGCCCAGTTGCGCGAACGCCGCCCCGCGCTGCCCGTCGAGCTGCATTTGTGCGGGGGCGGCCCACTGGAGGCCTCTCTGCGAGCCCTGGCTGACACGCTGGGCTTGCAAGGGGTGGTGCATTGGCACGGCCGCGTCGATGAAGACCGACTGGCCGAGATCGTGCGCCACGCCCATCTCGCCCTCTCGGTGCCCGAGAGCGACGCCACCTCGGTGGCCCTGCTGGAGGCCATGGCCGCCGGTCTGGCCGTGATCGTCAGCGACCTGCCCGCCAACCGCCAGTGGGTCGATGGCCGCGGCGGACGCCGGGTGCCGGTGGGCGATGGGCAGGCCCTGGCCCAGGCCCTGGTCGAACTCGCCGGCGACGCTCGGGCCCTGGAGGCCATGGGCCGGCACAACCGCCGCCGCGTGGTGCCCGAGGTGTCGCGCGAGGAGCAGATGGACCGCATGGCCGCGCTCTACCGTGAACTGCTGACGCACAGGGGCTGCTGATGCCCACCGTCTCGGTCATCGTGCCTTGCCGCAACGAGCGCGCCCACCTGGAAGCCTTTTGCAGCTCGCTGCGGGCCCAGCAGCTTCCCGAAGGCTGGACGATGGAGGTGCTGGTGGCCGATGGCCACAGCGACGACGGCAGCCGCGCCTGGCTGGACGAGCACGCCGGCCGCTTCGGGCTGCGCGTGATCGACAACCCGCAGCGCATCGTCTCCACCGGCTTGAACCGGGCGCTGCAGGCCAGCCGTGGGGAGGTGATCGTGCGCATGGACGTGCACACCACCTATGCCAGCGACTACATCGCCCAATGCCTGGCCGCTTTGCAGGCCAGCGGGGCGGACAACGTCGGCGGTCCCTGGCGGGCGCAGGGCGAGGGGGCGCTGTCCTCGGCGATTGCCGCAGCCTTCCAGTCTCGCTGGCTGGCCGGCGGGGCGCGCTCGCGCCAGCTCGACCACAGCGGCTGGGTCGATACCGTCTACCTGGGCTGCTGGCCGCGCGTCACCTTCGAGCGCTTCGGCGGCTTTGATGAGACCCTGGTGCGCAACCAGGACGACGAACACAACCTGCGCATCACGCGCGGCGGCGGGCGCATCTGGCAATCGGCTGCCATCCGCTCCACTTACCGCCCGCGCGATTCGCTGGCGGCCCTGTGGCGGCAATACCAGCAGTACGGCTACTGGAAGCCCTTCGTGATCCGCAAGCATGGCGGGGCGGCTTCATGGCGCCACTGGCTGCCGGCGGGGCTGGTGCTGGGCCTGGCCGGCAGCCTGCTGTCGGCCCTGCTCGGTGCGCCCGTGTGGATGACCGTGCCGTTGCCCGGGGTCTATCTCGCGGTGGTGCTTGCCGCTTCGCTGGCCATCGCCGCGCAGACCCGCTGGAGGCACGTGCCGTGGCTGCCGCTGGTGATCCCGGCCTGCCACCTGGGCTACGGCCTGGGCTTCCTGCTCGGGGCCTTCGATGCCTGGAGCGGACGGGGCCCCCGTGCACGCATGGAGCGGCTCAGCCGTTGAGGGCGCGATGACCCCACCCGACGAACTGGACGCCGTGCAGGCGCGTTACGCCCGCCGCAGGCCCGACGACCCCCGCTACAGCCTGCTGAACCCGGCGGCGCTGGCCGCCTGGCAGGAGCGCCAACGCGCCATGGCCGCGCTGTTTCGGCGCCTGGGCTGGCACGACCTGTCGCAGCGCCGCCTGGTCGAGGTGGGCTGCGGCACCGGCGGCTTGCTGCTCGACGCGCTGCAACTGGGCTTCGCCCCGGCCCATCTCACCGGGCTGGAGCTGCTGACCGAGCGGGCCGCGCAGGCCCGCGAGCGCCTGCCGGCGGCCTTGTGCCTCCTGGAGGGCGACGCCAGCGCCGCTCCCATCGAGCCCGCCAGCCAGGACGTGGTGCTGCAGTCCACCGTGTTTTCTTCCCTGCTGGACGATGCCGCCCAGCAGGCGCTGGCCGATGCGATGTGGCGCTGGGTGCGCCCAGGCGGCGGTGTGCTCTGGTACGACTTCACCGTCAACAACCCGCGCAACCCGGACGTGCGCGGCGTGCCGCTGGCCCGCGTGCGCGCGCTCTTTCCCCTGGGCCGCATCGACGCCCGCCGCCTCACGCTGGCCCCGCCGCTGGCCCGTGCCCTCGTGCGGCTGCACCCATGTGCCTACACTGTGGCCAACGCGGTGCCGTGGCTGCGCACCCACGTCCTGGCCTGGATTGCCAAACCTGCATGAACGCCGCTGACACGCCCTTCCTGCCCTTTGCCCTGCCCGAGATCGGCGAAGACGAGATCGCCGAGGTGGTGGACACCCTGCGCTCGGGCTGGGTCACTACCGGCCCCAAGGCGCGCCGTTTCGAGGAGGCCTTCGCCGCCTACCTCGGTGAACCCGGCCTGCACTGCATCGCGGTCAACTCCGCCACCGCCGGCCTGCATCTGGCCCTCGAAGCGCTGGGCATCGGCCCCGGTGACGAAGTCATCACCACCACCCACACCTTCACCGCCACCGCCGAGGTGGTGCGCTACCTGGGGGCCGACGTGGTGCTGGTGGACATCGACCCGGCCACGCTCAACCTCGACCCCGCCGCGGTGCAAGCCGCGATCACCCCGCGCACCAAGGCCCTTCTCCCGGTGCACTATGCCGGTCTGGCGGCCGACATGCCCGCGCTCACTGCCATCGCGCGCCGTCACGGCCTGAAGATCGTCGAGGATGCCGCCCACGCCCTGCCCACCACCAGCGGCGGCCGGCTGGTGGGCACGCTCGACAGCGACGCGACGGTCTTCAGCTTCTACGCCAACAAGACCATCACCACCGGCGAAGGCGGCATGCTGGTCACGCGCGACGAAGCGCTGGCCAAGCGTGCCCGCGTGATGCGCCTGCACGGCATCGACCGCGACGCCTTCGACCGCTTCACCGCCAAACGACCGAGCTGGCATTACGAAATCGTCGCGCCCGGCTTCAAATACAACCTGACCGACATCGCCGCCGCGCTGGGCCTGCACCAACTCAAGCGCGCCGATGCCTTCCAGCAGCGCCGCCAGGCCCTGGCTGCGCGCTACGATGCGGCGCTGGAGGGCCTGCCGGTGATCCTGCCCCCGCGGGCCCCGGCCGGCGAACGTCATGCCTGGCATCTGTACGCGCTGCGCCTGCGCGAGGAGGCGCCCATCGGGCGCGATGCCCTGATCGAGCGGCTCTACGCCGCGGGCATCGGCTGCAGCGTGCACTACATCCCGCTGCATCTGCACCCCTACTGGCGCGAGCGCTACGGGCTGCGCCCCGAACAGTTCCCGCACAGCCAGCACGCCTTCGAGACCCTGCTCAGCCTGCCGCTGTACACCCGCATGCGCGAGGTCGACGTCGATCGTGTGGCCGCGGTGTTGCGCAAGGCCTTGCAGGGCTGAGCCATGCTCAAGCGCGCTTTCGACCTCACCGCGGCCGTGCTGGGCCTGGTGCTGCTGTCCCCGCTGCTGCTGGCCGTGGCGCTGTGGGTCAAGCTGGATTCCCCCGGCCCCGTCTTCTTCCGCCAGGAGCGCGTGGGCCGCGGCGGGCGGCTCTTTCGCATCCACAAGTTCCGCACCATGGTGCACGACGCGGCCCAGGCCGGTCTCCCGCTCACTGTGGGCCAGGACGAGCGCATCACCCGCGCCGGCCGCTTCCTGCGCCGCCACAGGCTCGATGAGCTGCCCCAGTTGTTCGACGTGCTGCGCGGCGAGATGAGCCTGGTGGGCCCGCGGCCCGAGGTGCCGCGCTACGTGGCGCACTACCCCGAGCACCTGCGCGACAAGCTCCTGTCGGTGCGCCCCGGCCTGACCGACCCGGCTTCGCTCGCCCACCTCGACGAAAGCGAGCGCCTGGGCCGCTCCAGCGACCCCGAACGCACCTACATCGAGGAGATCCTGCCGGCCAAGCTGCGCCAGGCCGAGCACTACGTGGACCACGCCTCGCTCACCCAGGACCTGCGCGTGCTGTGGCGCACCTTGTGCACCCTGATGGCGGGGCGCTGAGCATGGACACCCGCCTGTGGCTCGCCATCGAACGGGGCCTCGCGCGTGTGCGGCCCTGGCGGCAGGGCCTGTCCCTGCTGATCGATGCCGCCGTGATCGCCGTAGCCTGGAACCTCACCTACCTCTTCCGCCTGGGCTTCGAGCGCTGGATCAGCGCCCGCGCTGACTACGACGCCTGGGTGATGGCCGGCGTGATCGGCCTGTACCTGGTGGCCCTCGTGCTCATGCGTGTGCCCCAGGCGATGTGGCGTTTCGCCGGCTTTGCCGAGGTGCGCCGCCTGGCCTGGGCCTGTGCGGGTGCCGGCCTCGTGGCGGCGGTGGTCGTGCTGATGGCCGGCTGGAGCAAGATCCCGCGCTCAGTGCTGGCCCTGCACCCCCTGGTGACGCTGATGGGCCTGATCGCCGCTCGCATCGCCTACCGCATGTTCTACGAGCACCTGCGCGAGCGCCTGTCGCTGGGCGGCCAGGCGCCGCGCCGTGCGCTGGTGCTGGGCGCCGGCCAGGCCGCGCGAATGCTGCTGGCGGGCATCCAGCACCAGGGCTATGTGGTGCTGGGCCTGCTCGACGACGATCCGGCCAAGCAGGGCGCCCGCCTGGGCGGTGTGCCGGTGCTCGGCCCCCTGGCCCGCCTGAGCGACCATGCCGCCCGCCTGGGCGCCACCCACCTCATCGTGGCCATGCCCTCGCTGCGCCTGCCGCAGCGCCGCCGCGTGATCGAACTGGCCAGCCGCAGCGGCCTGCCGGTGCTCACCGTGCCGACCATGCAGGAGCTCATCGAAGGCTCGCAAGTGGGCCGGGTGCGCGAGATCGAACCCGAGGACCTGCTGGGCCGCGAGCCCGTGCAGCTCGACGAGGCCGGCATCGCCGAGGTGCTGTCCGGGGCCACGGTGCTCGTCACCGGCGCGGGCGGCAGCATCGGGTCCGAGCTGTGCCGGCGCATCGCCCACTACGGTCCGGCGCGCCTGGTGCTGTTCGAGCACAGCGAATATGCCCTCTACACCATCGAGCAGGAACTCGGCCGGCGCTTCCCGCACATCCCGCTGGTGCGCCTGCTGGGCGACGTGCGCGATGCCGCCCAGTTGCGCCGCTGCTGCTTGGCCTGGCGGCCGCAGCTTGTCTTCCATGCCGCCGCGTACAAGCACGTGCCGCTCACCGAGGAGCACAACGCCTGGGCGGCGCTGCGCAACAACACCCTGGGCACCCTGAACGCGGCCCGCGCCGCCGCCGAGGCCGGGGCGGCGCGTTTCGTGCTTATCTCCACCGACAAGGCCGTCAACCCCACGAACGTGATGGGCGCCACCAAGCGCGCGGCCGAGATGGTGCTCTCCCAGCTCGCCGCCCAGGGCCACACCACGCGCTTCATGGCCGTGCGCTTTGGCAACGTGCTGGGCTCCAGCGGCTCGGTGGTGCCCAAGTTCCAGGCCCAGATCGCCCAGGGCGGGCCGGTCACCGTCACCCACCCCGAGATCACCCGTTACTTCATGACCATCCCCGAGGCCGCGCGCCTGGTCATCCAGGCGGCGGTGATCGGCGAGTCGGGCCAGGTCTTCGTGCTCGACATGGGCGAGCCGGTGCGCATCGCTCAGCTTGCCCAGGACCTGATCCGCCTGTCGGGCCACAGCCTGGATGAGATCCCGATCGTCTACACCGGCTTGCGCCCCGGCGAGAAGCTCTACGAGGAACTGCTGGCCGATGCCGACACCACCCTGCCCACGCGGTTTGCGCGCCTGCGCATCGCCCGACTCGGCTGGCAGGGTGACGAGGCCTGGGTGGCCGAACTGGCCCGCTCGGTGGAACTGCTGGCCGAAGGCGATGACCGTGAGGTGCGGGCCTGGCTGCGCCGCCATGTGCCGGAATACCGACCCGCCGGCGAGCCGGTCGGGCCCGCCGATGCCGGGGCTTGTGCGGCCCGTGCGGACAGCGCACCGCCGGGTGGCGGATAATCCGGGCCATGACCGACCCATCCACCGGAACCGCCGAGCCCCGCGAGTTCTCGCTCCTGCCCCTGGACCCGCTGCTCCAGAAGGCCATCGCGGAGCAGGGCTACACCCGCATGACGCCCATCCAGGCCAAGGCGATTCCCATCGTCCTGGCCGGCCGCGACGTGATGGGCGCGGCCCAGACCGGCACCGGCAAGACGGCGGCCTTCTCGCTGCCGCTGCTGCAGAAGATGCTGCGCCATCAGAACGCCAGCATGTCGCCGGCCCGCCACCCGGTACGCGCCCTGGTGCTGGCCCCCACGCGCGAGCTGGCCGACCAGGTCGCCAACAACGTCAAGGCCTATGCCCGCCACACGCAGTTGCGCGTGGCCTGCGTCTTCGGCGGCATCGACATGAAACCCCAGGAGGCCGAGCTCAAGGCCGGCGTCGAGGTGCTGATCGCCACCCCCGGCCGTCTGCTCGACCACATCCAGGCCAAGAACTGCAACCTCGGCCAGGTGGAATACGTGGTGCTCGACGAGGCCGACCGCATGCTCGATATCGGCTTCCTGCCCGACCTGCAGCGCATCCTGAGCTACCTGCCCAAGCAGCGCCAGACCCTGCTGTTCTCGGCCACCTTCTCGCCCGAGATCAAGAAGCTTGCGCAAAGCTACCTGCAGGACCCGGTGCTCGTCGAGGTGGCGCGGCCCAATGCCACGGCCGCCACGGTCGAGCAGCGCTTCTACAGTGTCGAAGACGACGACAAGCGCCGCGCCGTGCGCCAGTTGCTGCGCGAACGCGCCATCACCCAGGCCATCGTCTTCGTCAATTCCAAGCTCGGCGCGGCGCGCCTGGCCCGTTCGCTCGAGCGCGACGGCCTGAAGACCACCGCGCTGCATGGCGACAAGTCCCAAGACGAGCGTCTCAAGGCCCTGGACGCCTTCAAGCGCGGCGAGGTCGAGCTGCTCGTGGCCACCGACGTGGCCGCCCGTGGCCTGGACATCGCCGACTTGCCGGCCGTCTTCAACTTCGACATCCCCTTCAACGCGGAAGACTACGTGCACCGCATCGGCCGCACCGGCCGCGCCGGGGCCTCAGGCCTGGCGATCTCCTTCGTCTCGCGCAGCGACCAGCGTCTGGTGGCCGAGCTCGAGAAGCTGCTGAAGAAGAAGATCGAGATCGAGCCGCTGGACCTCGAAGACGACCGAGTGCGCCGGCCCCGACGTCGTGAGGATGACGACGCCCCGACGTCCGGTGCTGCCAGGGACTGGGCTGCGCCCCGCCACGGCCCGCCGCGGTCGGTGCCCAGCGACCCCATCTTCAGCAAGCCCTACGAACCACCGGTCGCCGCCAACGAACCCCCTGCCTGGGAGCGGGAACGCAGTGCCGCGCCGGTGCCCGGCCCGAAGTCGCTGTCGGCCTACATCCGTCCCAAGCGCAAGGTGGCCGCGCTGCTGGGTGGCAGCGGCGGCAAGAAGCCGGCCGCCTGAAGCCCCGCTCAGCGCGCCAGCAGCGCAAAGACCGCGGGCCGATCGGCCGGCGCTCGCCGGGAAGCCGGTCCGCGGCCCTCGCGCCACTGGGCCACTGGCGCGCTGTGGTTCCAGCCGTCCTCCAGGGTCAGCCCACAGGCCACCGAGAGCTGGGTGGTCGGCTGCAGGTGCTGCAGCAGCGCTTGAAAGAGGGCGGCATTCCGGTAGGGCGTCTCGATCATCAACTGCGTCTGACCCAGCCGTCGCGACAGGCCCTCCAGTTCGCGGATCCGTGCGGCCCGCGCCGCCTCGTCCACCGGCAGATACCCCACGAAGGCAAAGCTCTGCCCGTTCATGCCGCTGGCTGCCAGCGCCAGCAGCAGCGCCGACGGGCCGACCAGCGGGGTGACCGTCAGGCCCAGGGCCTGGGCGCGGCGCACCAGCTCGGCTCCCGGATCGGCCACCGCCGGCATGCCGGCTTCCGACATCAGGCCCATCTCCAGCCCCGACAGCGCGGGCTGCAGCAGGGCATCGGGCAGGGCGGGCACCGCTGCCCGTGACCCTTTGGGTGCGCGCGGCAGTTCCTGGATTTGCAGCGATTGCAGCGGTTGGGCCAGCGGCACCACCGCGTGCAACCGCTTGAGGAAGGCGCGGGCCGTCTTGGCGTTTTCCACCACCCAATGCGACAGGCGGGCGGCCGTGCGCAGCGTGCCCATCGGCAGCACCTCGCGCAGGTCCGGCGCTTGCCCGGCGGCGTCCAGCGTGCCGAAGTCCAGCGGGGCGGGCACCAGCCACAGCGTGCCCGGGCTCATCGGTCCCCCTGGCCCAGCACCGGCACCCCCGCGGCGCGCAGCAGCTCGCAGGTGCGGATCAGCGGCAGCCCGATCAAGGCCGTGGGATCGTCGCTCTCCACTGCGCGCAGCAGGGCGATGCCCAGTCCCTCGACCTTGGCGCTGCCGGCGCAGTCATAGGGCTGCTCGGCGGCCAGATAGGCCTCGATCTCGGCGGCGGACAGGTCCCGGAACTTCACCGTCACCGGCACCAGCGAAGCCTGCTCGAACCGGGTGGCCTGACAGACCACGGCCACCGCCGTCTGGAAGACCACGGTGCGCCCGCTCATCTCGCGCAACTGGGCGACGGCCCGGGCGTGATGGCCGGGCTTGCCCACAGGCCGCCCGTCGAGGTCGGCCACCTGGTCCGAGCCGATCACCACCGCCTCGGGATGGCGGGAGGCGACCTCGTGGGCCTTGGCCAGCGCCAGGCGCAGCGCCAGCAGCGCCGGCGTTTCGCCAGGCCGCGGGGTTTCATCGACGCGGGGGGGCTCCACCTCGAAGGGCAGCCGCAGACGCTGCAGCAGCTCGCGGCGATAGGGGGAGGTCGAGCCGAGGAGGATCGCTCGGGGCAGGGACGACATGGACATGCCGCGATTGTCGCTCGCCGCCGGGCTACACTGCTGGCATGAAGTCCGCCACGCCCTTCGATCCCCAACGCCTGGACATGGAGCGTTTCGCCCGAGATGCCGGCGAGTTGCAGGGCCGCTGGCTGCTCACGGCCTTGCCGCGGCTGGCCGAAAGCCAGGTCGACGGCATCGCCCCCGCAGGATGGGAAGTCCTCTGGGAGGCCCAGGGGCAGCGCTTCGAGCGTGTGGGTGCGCCGGCCGAAGTCTGGCTGCACCTGGGGGCCCGTGCGACCGTGCGGCTGCAGTGCCAGCGCTGCCTGCACCCGGTCGACGTGGCGCTGGAAGTCGACCGCAGCTTCCGTTTCGTGCGCGACGAGCGCGAGGCCGCCGAACTCGACGCCCAGGTGGAGGAGGACATCCTCGTGCTCGATCGCAGTCTGGATCTGCAAGAACTGGTGGAGGACGAACTCATCCTGGCGCTGCCGCTGGTGCCCCGGCATGTCGATTGCCGTCACCCTGCTCAGGCCGCGGCCGAGCCGCTGCACACCGCTGCGCAGCCCGCCTCTGCCCCCCATCCGTTTGCGGCTCTGGCGGCCCTCAAGCGCAACCTCACCTGAGCCGATCAGGCCGGCTGCGTGGCCCGGCTGCTTGCGGCCATGCTAGAATTTCGGGTTTTCCAAGGAGCGAGCCATGGCCGTTCAACAGAACAAGAAGTCGCCTTCCAAGCGTGGGATGCACCGTTCGCACAATGCCCTGACGACGCCGGGCATGGCGATCGAGCCCACCACCGGCGAAGTTCACCTGCGTCACCACATCAGCCCCAACGGTTTCTACCGCGGTCGCAAGGTCCTCAAGACCAAGGCCGACGCCTGATCCTGCGGCGTCATGGCGGTGCAGTCGCATCGGTTGCCGATGCCCGACGGGGCGCCGGCGGCGCGCGTGTGCCTGACCGCTGCTGCCTGGTTGGAGTTGAGCGCGTCCCGGCGTTGGCCTGAGCGGGCCCCAAGCGCCCGGACGACCGGCCTGATGTCGGTCTGCCCACGCCTGCCATGAATTCCACATCCCAGACTGTGGCGTCCGCGTCGACGGCGCCTGCCGCGGCGCGGGTTGTGCGCCTGGCCGTCGATTGCATGGGCGGCGACCACGGCCCTTCCGTCACGCTGCCGGCCTGCCAGGCCTTCCTGGCGGCGCATCCGCAAGCTGAGCTGATTCTCGTCGGCCGCGCCGAGGCGCTCGCGCCCGCGCGCGGCTGGGCGCGTTGCATCCTCGTCGAGGCCAGTGAAGTCGTCGAGATGGACGATCCGGTCGAGGTGGCGCTGCGCCGCAAGAAGGATTCGTCCATGCGCGTGGCCATCAGCCAGGTCAAGCCGGGCGAGGACGGTCGCGCGGCGGCCGACGCCTGTGTCTCGGCCGGCAACACCGGAGCCCTGATGGCCGTGTCGCGCTACGTGCTCAAGACCCTGCAGGGCATCGACCGTCCCGCCATCGCCACCGTGATGCCCAATCAGAAAGACGGCTACACCACCGTCCTCGACCTGGGGGCCAATGTCGATTGCGAGCCTGAGCACCTGTTGCAGTTCGCCCTGATGGGCAGCGCCCTGGTCAGTGCGGTGCAAGGCAAGGCCCAGCCCAGCGTGGGCCTGCTCAACATCGGTGAGGAGGCCATCAAGGGCAGCGACACCATCAAGAAAACCGCAGAGCTGCTGCGATCGGCTGCCCAGGCCGGCCATCTGAATTTCTACGGCAACGTCGAGGGCAACGACATCTTCACCGGCCGCACCGACATCGTCGTGTGTGACGGCTTTGTCGGCAATGTCGCGCTCAAGACGGCCGAAGGCCTGGCTTCGATGCTCTCCAGCTTTATCAAGCAGGAGTTCACTCGCAACATCTTCACCAAACTTGCGGCGATCGTTGCCCTTCCGGTGCTCAACCACTTCAAAAAGCGCGTTGACCATCGTCGCTACAACGGCGCGGCACTGCTCGGGCTGCGCGGCCTCGTCTTCAAGAGCCATGGCTCAGCCGACGCCTTCGCGTTCGAGCAGGCCCTGAATCGGGCGTATGATGCGGCCCGGAACCGGTTGCTCGACCGGGTGCACGATCGGATCGTCGAAACCCTGCAGGCCTTGCCCACCACAGACGAGGCTGCGGAGCCGGGGCCGGTCGCCCAGACGGCATGACCCTTTCTTCTGACCGCTATTCCCGTATCGCCGGCACCGGCAGCTACCTGCCGCCGCGCCGGGTGACCAATGCCGAGTTCGCCGCCGAGCTGGCCCAGCAAGGCATCGAGACCTCCGACGCCTGGATCGTCGAGCGCACCGGCATCCGCGCGCGCCATTTCGCCGCGCCCGAGGTCAGCTCCAGCGATCTGGCGCTGCACGCGGCCCGACACGCCCTGGAGGCGGCCGGGCGCACCGCGGCCGATGTCGACCTCATCATCGTGGCCACGTCCACCCCGGACATGGTGTTCCCGTCCACCGCCTGCCTGCTGCAGCACAAGCTCGGCGTGGCCGGCTGCCCGGCTTTCGACGTGCAGGCCGTGTGCTCGGGTTTCGTCTACGCGCTCAGCGTGGCCGACGCGATGATCAAGACCGGCTCGGCCCACTGCGCCCTGGTCGTGGGGGCCGAGGTCTTCTCGCGCATCCTCGACTTCAAGGACCGCACCACCTGCGTGCTGTTTGGTGACGGCGCCGGCGCCGTCGTGCTCGAAGCCAGCGACCGCCCGGGCATCCTCGCCACCGAGCTGCACGCCGACGGCAGCCATGCCGGGGTGCTGTGCACGCCCGGCACGGTCAGCGGCGGCCAGGTGTTGGGCGATCCGCTGCTCAAGATGGATGGCCAGGCCGTGTTCAAGCTGGCCGTCAAGGTGCTCGACGAAGTCGCCCGCGCCGTGCTCGAAAAGGCAGGCCGCCAGGACAGCGATATCGATTGGCTGATCCCGCACCAGGCCAACATCCGCATCATGCAGGGCACGGCCAAGAAGCTGAAGCTGCCGCTGGACAAGTTGGTCGTCACCGTGGACGAACACGGCAACACCTCGGCCGCCTCCATCCCGCTGGCCCTGGACCACGCCGTGCGCCAGGGCCGCATCCGCCGGGGGGACACCCTGATGCTCGAAGGGGTCGGCGGCGGCTTCACCTGGGGGGCGGTGCTGCTCGACTACTGAACGCAGCCGCTCCGGCACCGCCGCATTCTCCGCATTCCCTGAGTCTTCCACCTCGAACGCCATGAGCACTTTCGCCTTTGTATTTCCCGGCCAGGGCTCCCAGGCCGTGGGCATGCTCAACGCCTGGGGTGACCATGCCGCCGTGCGCCAGACGCTGGACGAAGCCAGCGCCGCGCTCGGCGAGGACGTCGCCCGCCTGATCGCTGAGGGCCCCAAGGAGGCCCTGGACCTCACCACCAACACCCAGCCCGTGATGCTGGTGGCCGGCATCGCCTGCTACCGCGCCTGGCGCGCCGAAGGCGGAGCCGAGCCGGCCCTGGTGGCCGGGCACTCGCTGGGGGAGTACACCGCCTTGGTGGCGGCCGGTGCGCTGAGCCTGGCCGAGGCCCTGCCCCTGGTGCGCTTGCGTGCCCAGGCCATGCAAGAGGCCGTGCCGGTGGGCATGGGCGGCATGGCCGCCATCCTGGGGCTGGAGGCCGACGAGGTGCGCCGCCACTGTGCCGAGGTGGCCGCGGCCAGCGGCGAGGTCGTCGAGGCGGTGAACTTCAACGACCCGAAGCAGACCGTGATCGCCGGCAGCAAGGCCGGGGTCGAGAAAGCCTGCGAGGTGCTCAAGGCGGCCGGGGCCAAGCGGGCGCTGCCGTTGCCGGTGTCGGCGCCCTTTCACTCCAGTCTGATGAAGCCCGCGGCCGAGCGCTTGCGCGAGCGCCTGGCCCAGGTGAACATCGTTGCGCCGCGCATTCCGGTGGTCCACAACATCGACGTGGCCGTGCACGGCGAGCCGCAGGCCATTCGCGAGGCCTTGTACCGCCAGGCCTTCGGGCCGGTGCGCTGGGTCGAGTGCGTCCAGGCGCTGCGCGCGCGCGGCGCCACCCACGTGGTGGAGTGCGGGCCGGGCAAGGTGCTGGCCGGCATGGTCAAGCGCATCGATGCGGAGCTCACCAGCGCCGCACTGTACGATCCGGCCACGCTGGCCGAGGTGAGGGAGCTGCTCGCATGAACGAGATCGTCTTCAAGGACCAGATCGCCCTGGTGACGGGGGCCACGCGCGGCATCGGCCGTGCCATCGCGCTCGAACTGGCCCGGCAGGGGCTCAAGGTCGTGGGCACGGCCACCACCGACGCCGGTGCCGCCGCGATCACCGAGACCCTCTCGGCCTTCCCCGGCTGCCGTGGCCACCGGCTCGACGTGAACGACGCCGCCGGCGTCGAGGCCCTGGTCGAGGCGCTGGTCAAGGAGCATGGCGCACTGCACGTGCTCGTCAACAACGCCGGCATCACGCGCGACACCCTGTCCATGCGCATGAAGGACGAGGACTGGGATGCCGTGCTGGACACCAACCTCAAGGCCGTGTTCCGCCTCAGCCGCGCGGTGATCCGCCCGATGATGAAGCAGCGCTACGGCCGCATCGTCAACATTACCTCGGTGGTGGGGGCCAGCGGCAACGCCGGTCAGGCCAACTACGCGGCCGCCAAGGCCGGTGTGGCCGGCATGACCCGCTCGCTGGCCCGTGAGCTGGGCAGCCGCGGTATCACGGTGAACTGCGTGGCTCCCGGCTTCATCGAGACCGACATGACCCGCGCATTGTCCGAGCAGCAGACCCAGGCCCTGATGTCGCAGATTCCGCTGGGCCGCCTGGGCCGGCCCGAGGACATCGCCCATGCCGTGGCCTACCTCGCCTCGCCGCAGGCCGGCTACATCACGGGCGCCGAGTTGCATGTCAACGGCGGCATGTTCATGAACTGAAAGCATTCGAGGTGCCCCGTCCGGGGCGCCGACCGGCTCGAGCCCGTCCGGGACCCCGGCCGCCAGGGTGGCTTAGAGTTGTCACCCTAACGGTCGTAGAATCACGGGCTGTTTTGGAAAACCCTCTTGGAGGAGTCATGAGCGATATCGAAGCACGCGTCAAGAAGATCATTGCCGAGCAACTCGGCGTGGCGGAGTCGGAGGTCACCAACGAGAAGGCCTTCGTCGCCGATCTGGGCGCCGATTCGCTGGACACCGTGGAACTGGTGATGGCCCTGGAAGACGAGTTCGGCATCGAGATCCCTGACGAGGAAGCCGAGAAGATCACCACGGTGCAGCTCGCCATCGACTACGCCCTGAAGCACCAGAAGGCCTGATCGGCCGGTCTGGGTTCCTGGTTCCGCATCCCCCGTCTCACATGACCCGTCGCCGCGTCGTCATCACCGGTCTGGGGCTCGTCACCCCCGTGGGCAACACGGTGGCCGAGTCCTGGAGCAACCTGGTCGCCGGCCAGTCCGGCATCGACACCATCACCCGGTTCGATGCCTCCAACTTCGCCTGCCGCTTTGCCGGCGAGGTCAAGGGCTTCAACATCGAGGACTATCTTCCGGCCAAGGAAGCCCGCCACATGGACACCTTCATCCATTACGGCCTGGCGGCTTCGCTGCAGGCCGTGCGGGATGCGGGCCTGCCCACCGGCGATGCGCTGAGCCAGGAGGGGGCCGAGCGCATCGGCTGCATGGTGGGCTCAGGCATCGGCGGCCTGCCGATGATCGAGACCACCCAGCAGGAGCTCAGCGAGCGTGGCCCGCGCCGCATCTCGCCCTTCTTCGTGCCGGCGTCGATCATCAACATGATCTCGGGCCATGTGTCGATCCAGTGTGGCTTCAAGGGCCCGAACCTGGCCATCGTCACGGCCTGCACCACGGGTCTGCACTGCATCGGACAGGCCGCTCGCCTCATCGAGTATGGCGATGCCGATGTGATGATTGCCGGCGGGGCCGAATCCACCGTCTCGCCGCTGGGCATCGGGGGCTTTGCCGCGGCGCGCGCGCTGTCCACGCGCAACGACGATCCCAAGACGGCCTCGCGTCCCTGGGACAAGGACCGCGACGGCTTCGTGCTGGGCGAAGGCGCGGGCGTGATGGTGCTCGAGGAATACGAGCATGCGAAGAAGCGCGGCGCGAAGATCTACGCCGAACTGGCGGGCTTCGGCATGAGTGCCGATGCTTTCCACATGACTGCGCCCAACGTCGACGGCCCGCGCCGTTCGATGCAGGCCGCGATGCGCAATGCCGGCGTGAACCCAGACCAGGTGCACTACCTCAACGCCCATGGCACCTCCACGCCGCTGGGCGATGTGAACGAGACCAATGCCATCAAGCTGGCCTTCGGCGAGCATGCCAAGGACCTGGTGATCAGCTCCACCAAGTCGATGACCGGCCACCTGTTGGGCGGCGCCGGCGGCATCGAATCGGTGTTCACGGCCCTGGCGGTGTACCACCAGGTGTCCCCGCCGACGATCAACATCTTCAACCAGGACCCCGAGTGCGACCTGGACTACTGCGCCAACACCGCGCGTGAGATGAAGATCGACGTGGCGCTGAAGAACAACTTCGGTTTCGGCGGCACCAATGGCTCGCTGGTGTTCAAGCGCATCTGAACACCGCGGCGAGCGGCTCGCGCGTCGCCCGACCCCATGCGTCAGCGCACCGCACCGCCGGTGACGGTGGTGGTGCACCGTTACGCCCTGTGGCGCGCCGCTTTGCTGGCGCTGGGGCTGGCCGTGGCGCTGTCCCTGGCCGCCTGGGCCACCGGGCATTGGGGCGCGTGGGCCGTGCCGATCCTGGTACCCGCGCTGCTCCTGGGCCTTTGGGGCCTGGCGGGCCGTCACTGGGGCCGGCCCGGCTTCCTGCTGCGCTGGGATGGACAGGACTGGCACTGGCGCGATCGTGAACAGGTTCACGAATCCCGTGGACGGGTGATCGTCCGCATCGACCTGGGGGATTGGATGCTGCTGCAGCTCGTTGCGCACGGTGACCGCCGTACGGTTTGGCTGCCCCTGCAGCGTGCCGGCCTGGAGTCGCGCTGGCATGCCCTGCGCTGTGCGGTATATTCGCCCACTCGCGCCGCTGACCCCCTGGCAGGATCCACCCCCTCCACCGCATGACCGCCGACGCCGATGCTCTGCTGATTGAGCGCATCAAGCGCGGCGACCAGAAGGCCTTCGACCTGCTGGTGATCAAGTACCAGCGCAAGATCGAGCGCCTCATTGCCCGGATGGTGCGCGACACCGACCTGATCCAGGACATCGCGCAGGAGACCTTCATTCGCGCCTACCGTGCGCTGCCCCAGTTCCGCGGTGACAGCGCTTTCTACACCTGGCTGTACCGGATCGCCGTCAACACGGCCAAGAAGAGCCTGGTCGAGCTCAAGCGTGACCCCTTGGTCACTGAAACGGCGCGAATGTCCGCGGACGACGAGGACGAAACTTCCCGGGTGGAAAACGAACTAACCGACGGCGAAACCCCCGATGCCGTGCTGGCCAGCAAGGAAGTGGCCGCCACCGTGAACGCGGCCATCGAGGCCTTGTCCGACGATTTGCGCCAGGCCATCACCTTGCGCGAGATCGAAGGGCTGAGCTATGAGGAAATCGCCGAGGTCATGAACTGCCCGATCGGCACGGTGCGATCGCGCATATTCAGAGCGCGTGAGGCCATCGCGCAGCGGTTGCGTCCCCTGCTGGACACGCCCGATGGCAAACGTTGGTGATCAGGAGAGTGAGTGATGTCTGCGCAACGGATGGACAGTGCGGACGGCCAGGCGACTTCACGCGAGCGCCTGTCCGCCCTGCTCGATGGTGAGGCCACCCCCTCGCAGTTCGACGAGTGGCTGGCCTCGCATCAGGGAGATCCCGAGCAGCGCCGCCAGGACTGCGAAGCCTGGCACCTCTATCACCTGATCGGCGATGTGATGCGCTCCGAAGACCTGGCCGGCGGCTCGCGGGGCGACGTGTTCCTGCAGGGCGTGCGCCAACGCCTGCAACACGAGCCGGTGATCGTGGCTCCGTCCGTGGCGGCCTCCTCGGTTGGGCGTGCACGTCGGCGCTGGCGTACTCCCGTGGCCACCGCGGCAGGCGTGGCGGCCGTGGCGGGTGCGCTGATCGTGCTGCGCCTGGGGGACGCCGGTGTGGGCATGCCGTCATCGGGCGGCACACCGCTGGCTCAGCAGCAGGCGGTGCCGTCGTCCGTGGCGGCCACCGCCGTGGTGCCGGTGGCCGCGCCGGCGGCCCCGACGACAGCGGCCTCCGCGACGGAGCTGCGGGTGGTTCATGGAGACCAGACCCTGATCCGCGATGCGCGGCTGGACCAGTACCTGGCTGCGCACAAGCAGTTCGGGGGCGGCTCGGCCCTGGGGGCCGGACCATCCCTCTTCCTGCGCAACGCAACCCACGAAGGACCCGGCCGTTGAGTGTGAGGACACGCATGCATTTCCGCCGCTGGCTGGCCCCTTGGATGGGAGCGGGCCTGATCGCGCTGGCCGGCCCGGGCCTTGCCCAGACGCTGCCGGCCGACCCCCCCCTGGACAAGTCCGAGCTGCGTTCCTGGTTGCTGCGCATCCACGAAGCGGCGCAGACCCGCAACTTCCAGGGCATCTTCGTCGTGAGTTCGGGCGGCCAGATGACCAGCGCACGCATCGCGCACTACTGGGAGGGCAACGAGCAGTTCGAGCGCATCGAAACCCTGGATGGACAGCCGCGCCGTGTGCTGCGTCACAACAACCTGGTTGCGACGCTGTGGCCCAACCAGCGCACCGCACTGATCGAGCAGCGCGAGACGGTCAACACTTTCCCGCGGCTGGTGGACCACGACGGCGATCGCATCGTCGAGCACTACGATGTGCGCAAGAAGGGGGTGGACCGTGTGGCCGGACACGAGGCCCGGCTGCTGCTGCTCGTGCCGCGCGATGCGATGCGCTACGGCTACCGTCTGTGGTCAGAGAAGGACTCCGGCCTGCTGCTGCGGGCCGACGTGATCAACGCGGCCGGCGAGGTGATCGAATCCTCGGCCTTCTCGGAAGTGTCGATCGGCGTGAAGCCCCAGCCCGAGACGGTGACCCAGCCGCTCAAGCGCCTGAAGGGCTATCGCGTTGAGCGCCCGGTCATGACCCCCACCTTCTATGAGGACGAAGGCTGGGTGTACCGGCGCATCGTGCCGGGCTTCCGCCACGTGAGCTGCGTCAAGCGCAGCAGCAATGCCGTGGATGGGGCGCCCGACGTCAGCGGTGCGTCCGACGGCGGCGAGCGTGGCAGCATGCTCCAGACCATCTTCTCCGACGGCCTGGCCCATGTCTCGATTTTCGTGGAACCCTATGATGCCAGCCGGCATCGCAAGGAAGTGCTGATGAGCATGGGGGCGACCCATACGCTCATGAGGCGCCACGGGGCCTGGTGGGTGACTGCCGTGGGCGAGGTGCCAGCCGCCACGCTCAACGAGTTCGTCCGGGGCCTGGAGCGCAAGAAGCCGCAGTGAACGGCTGTCGCGGGGGCGTGGCCGTGTGCACTGCGGGCCCAGTGTTGAGGTGAGAGATGAAAACAGCAATGCACCTGGGCACGGTCGTGCCCGCGATGTCTCGACGTGTCCTGGCCGCCTTGATGGCCTTGGCGACCGCCTGGATCCTGGCGGTGGCTTCCATGCCTGTGCAGGCGCAGGCCGCTGCGCTGCCTGACTTCGCCGAACTGGCCGAGCGGGTGGGCCCGTCGGTCGTGAACATCCGCACCACCGAGCGCGCGCGCTCGGCCAGCCCTGGGGCGGGGCCGCAGATGGACGAAGAGATGCAGGAGTTCTTCCGGCGCTTCTTCGGCGTGCCGCTGCCGGGCACCCCCACGCCGCGGGGCGGCCCGCGCCAGGGGCAGCAGGAGGAGGTGCCGCGCGGCGTCGGGTCGGGCTTCGTGATCAGCCCGGACGGCTACGTGATGACCAACGCCCATGTGGTCGAAGGCGCCGATGAGGTCTACGTGACCCTCACCGACAAGCGCGAGTTCAAGGCGCGCATCATCGGCAGCGACCGCCGCACCGACGTGGCCGTGGTCAAGATCGATGCCACCGGCCTGCCGGCCGTGCGCATCGGCGACGTCAACCGCCTGCGCGTGGGCGAATGGGTGATGGCCATCGGCTCGCCCTTCGGTCTGGAAAACACAGTGACCGCCGGCATCGTCAGTGCCAAGGCACGCGACACCGGCGATTACCTGCCCTTCATCCAGACGGACGTGGCCATCAACCCGGGCAACTCGGGCGGCCCGCTGATCAACCTGCGCGGCGAGGTGGTGGGCATCAACTCGCAGATCTACAGCCGCTCGGGCGGCTTCATGGGTATCTCGTTTGCGATCCCCATCGACGAGGCCATGCGTGTGGCCGACCAGTTGCGCACCACGGGCCGCGTGATCCGGGGGCGCATCGGGGTGCAGATCGACCAGATCACCAAGGACGTGGCCGAGTCCATCGGACTGGGGCAGCCCACCGGCGCCTTGGTGCGCAGCGTGGAGCCCAATGGCCCGGCGGCCAAGGCGGGCATCGAGGCGGGCGACATCATCACGCGCTTCGATGGCCGCGTGATCGACAAGGCGGGTGAACTGCCGCGCATCGTGGGCAACACCAAGCCGGGCACCAAGGCCACCGTCCAGGTGTTCCGTCGCGGCAGCTACCGGGACCTCAGCGTGTTGGTCGGCGAGTTCGAACCCGACCCGCCGCGCCGTGTCGCCGGCAGCGAACCCCGCAGCGCCCCGGGCAGCGGGGCGGCCCAGAGCCTGGGCCTGACGCTGGCCAATCTCACCGAGGCCCAGAAGGCGGCGCTGGGCGTCAAGGGCGGCGTGCGGGTGGAATCCGTCGACGGTGCGGCCGCCCGTGCGGGCCTGCGCGAAGGCGACGTCATCCTGGCCATCGCCAACACCGAGGTCTCCGATGTGCGCCAGTTCGAGGCCGTGGTGGCCAAGCTCGACAAGGGGCGGCCTTTCAATGTGTTCTTCCGCCGCGGCGAGTGGGCCCACTACACGATGATCCGGCCCGCCCGCTAAGGCGCAAAGGGGCCCCTGGGCAGACCCGGCACCCGACAAGGGCGCCGGGTTTTTTCGTATCGCGAGAACGACACCGGGATCGCGCCCGACTGGGCGGCCCCTTCGGGTGTTGATAAGTCAGCGCTCAAAAATGTGAGCGTGTGCTCACGGTGTTCGGGGCGGCCAGGATTGTGCTGGTGCTTCGGTAGAATCCGGGGTGGTTCGACGCGCTTTCAATGCAGCTGCGGAAGGATCCCCGGGACGGCCTGGACTATCCCCAAGCCATCCACAAGAGATTGTGGATATCTTGTTGATATTCTGTCTGTTGGTGGCGTGCAACGTGCTGCATGCCCCGGCTGGCGCGGTGTCCAAGGGGGTGGATTTGGCTACAATGAAAGCCCAACAAAGCAGTTGCCAAGCCTTTTGTTGGAAGGCGCGTCGCCGATTCGACGCGCCTTTTTTTTGCTGGCCCTCCCGTTGTCGCTGATGCATCGCTGCCCGGTGTCGGGCCTGTGGCCCGGGAGGTCGCGACGCACACCTTCGGTTCCATGAAGCACATCCGCAACTTCTCCATCATTGCCCACATCGACCACGGCAAGTCCACCCTGGCCGATCGCATCATCCAGCGCTGCGGGGGCTTGAGCGAGCGCGAGATGGAGGCGCAGGTGCTGGACTCGATGGACATCGAGAAGGAGCGGGGCATCACGATCAAGGCCCAGACGGCGGCCCTGCAGTACACCGCCCGCGACGGACAGGTCTACAACCTCAACCTGATCGACACGCCCGGGCATGTGGACTTCTCCTACGAAGTGAGCCGCTCGCTGTCGGCCTGCGAGGGGGCCTTGCTGGTGGTGGACGCCAGCCAGGGGGTCGAGGCTCAGACGGTGGCCAACTGCTACACCGCGCTCGACCTGGGCGTGGAGGTGGTCCCCGTCCTGAACAAGATGGACCTGCCCCAAGCCGACCCCGAGCGCGCCAAGGCGGAGATCGAGGACGTCATCGGCATCGACGCGTCCGAGGCGATCCCCTGCTCAGCCAAGACCGGCCTGGGGGTGGACGACATCTTGGAGGCCGTGGTCACCCGCATGCCGCCACCCAAAGGTCAGCCCGATGGCCCGCTGCGCGCGATGATCATCGACGCCTGGTTCGACAACTACGTGGGCGTGGTGATGCTGGTGCGGGTGGTCGATGGCAGCTTGAAAAAGGGCGAGCGCATCCGCCTGATGGCCACCAATGCCGTCTACCCGGTCGAGCACCTGGGTGTGTTCACGCCCAAGTCGGTGGACCGCGCCGAGCTGAACGCCGGCGAGGTGGGCTTTGTGATCTGCGGCATCAAGGAGCTGGCCGCCGCCAAGGTGGGCGACACCCTCACGGTGGAGAAGAAGCTGCCCAACAATGCCGGCCCGGCTGCCGAGCCGTTGCCCGGCTTCAAGGAGATCCAGCCGCAGGTGTTCGCGGGCCTGTACCCCAGCGAGTCCAGCGAGTACGACCAATTGCGCGATGCACTGGAGAAGCTCAAGCTCAACGACAGCTCGCTGCGTTTCGAGCCCGAGGTGTCGCAGGCGCTGGGCTTCGGGTTCCGCTGCGGCTTCCTGGGCCTGCTGCACATGGAGATCGTGCAGGAACGGCTGGAGCGTGAGTTCGACCAGGACCTGGTGACCACCGCGCCGAGCGTGGTCTACCAGGTGGAGCTCAACGACGGCACGGTCATCGAGGTCGAGAACCCCTCGAAGATGCCCGATCCGGGGCGCATCCGCGAGATCCGCGAACCCATCGTCACGGTGCACCTGTACATGCCGCAGGAGTACGTCGGCCCGGTGATGACGCTGTGCAACCACAAGCGCGGCGTGCAGCTCAACATGGCCTATCACGGCCGTCAGGTCATGTTGACCTATGACATGCCCTTGGCCGAGATCGTGCTCGACTTCTTCGACAAGCTCAAATCCATCTCCCGTGGCTATGCCTCGATGGACTACGAGTTCAAGGAGTACCGTCCGTCCGACGTGGTCAAGGTGGACCTGCTGATCAATGGTGACCGGGTGGACGCGCTGTCCATCATCGTGCACCGTTCGCAGGCCCAGTTCCGCGGCCGTGCAGTGGCGGCCAAGATGCGCGAGCAGATCCCGCGCCAGATGTACGACGTGGCCATCCAGGCGGCCATCGGCAGCAACATCATCGCGCGCGAGAACATCAAGGCGCTGCGCAAGAACGTACTGGCAAAATGCTACGGGGGTGACATCACCCGCAAGCGCAAGCTGCTGGAAAAGCAGAAGGCCGGCAAGAAGCGCATGAAACAGATCGGCACGGTCGAGGTGCCGCAAGAAGCCTTCCTGGCCATCCTCCAGGTCGACGACTGAACACAAACGCTGGGAGAGTCCCTTGTCGCTGCTCACTGCAGTCCTGTACGCCTGTCTGGCCGTCTATCTCGGCGGCTGGTATTTCGGCCAATGGCACGGCAATTTCTCGCTCGTGCTCTTTCTCCTGACCGCGGTGACGCTGCTGTACTGGCTGGCCGAGCGCTTTCACTTCAAGCCGCAGCGTGAACGTGCGGCGGCCCGGCTGGCCGAGCAGGCGGCCCAGCGCCGCACCGCGCTGGCGCAGCAGGGCATCGCGCAGGTGGACGGCAACGTCGAGGAGGCACGCCAGAAGCTGCTGATGCAACCGTGGTGGCTGGACTGGACGGCCGGCCTCTTTCCGGTGATCTGTGCGGTCTTCCTGGTGCGCTCGTTCCTGTTCGAGCCGTTCAAGATCCCGTCGGGCTCGATGGTGCCCACGCTGCTGGTGGGCGACCTCATCCTGGTCAACAAGTACCACTACGGCGTGCGTCTGCCGGTGATCAACACCAAGATCATCGACAACCACACGCCTCAGCGTGGCGACGTGATGGTCTTCCGCTATCCGCTGGACACCCGCGTCGACTACATCAAGCGCGTGGTGGGCGTGCCCGGCGACGAGGTGGCCTACCTGAACAAACGCCTGAGCATCAACGGCCAGCCCGTGCCGATGCAGCCGCTGGGCGAGTACTACGACGAGGACGGCCGCCGCTACGCCCAGCTCTACAGCGAGAAGCTGGGGGACGTGGAGCACCGGGTGCTGACCCACAAGGACGTGCCGCCGTTCATGCTGGCCGTCGACAACTTCCCCTTCCGTGACCACTGCCGCTACAACGCCGAGGGCGTGGTCTGCAAGGTGCCCGAGGGGCACTACTTCATGATGGGCGACAACCGCGACAATTCGCAGGATTCGCGCTACTGGGGCTTCGTGCCGGAGGCCAACATCGTCGGCAAGGCCTTTTTGATCTGGATGAATTTCGGTAACCTCAGCCGCGTCGGCACCTTCTTCCAGTGAGCGGACCGGCCCTCCAGAACACCGTCATCACCACGAGGAGCAGCTCGATGATCCCTATCCTGCGGCAGCGGCAGCGCGGCGTGACCTTGATCGGCCTGTTGTTCTGGGCGGTCCTGATCGGCTTCGTCGCCCTGGTGGCCATGCGCGTGTTCCCGACCCTCAACGAGTACTGGACCATCCAGCGCGCGATCAACAAGGTGGCCCAGGAGGGCGGCACCACGGTGCCTGAGATCCGGGCTGCCTTCGAGCGCCAGAAGCAGATCGAATACGCCATCACCTCGATCTCCGGGGCCGACCTGGAGATCACCAAGGTCAACGAGAAGATCGTCGTCAGCTTCGCCTACGACAAGGAGATCGAGCTGTTCGAGCCGGTCTACCTGCTCATCAAATACCGCGGCCGCTCGCGATGAGGCGTCGGCGATCCTCCCCTGCCGTCCTGTGAGCGAGACCCTGGAAGCCTTGCAGCGGCGCCTGGGGCACCGCTTCGCCGACCCTGCGCTGCTGCGCGCCGCGCTGACGCACCGCAGCTTCGGCGCCGACCACAACGAGCGTCTGGAGTTCCTGGGCGATGCGGTGCTGGGGCTGGCCGTCTCCAGCCTGCTCTACGAGCGCCTGGGCCGCAGCGACGAGGGCGACCTGTCGCGCGTGCGCGCCCATCTGGTGCGGCAGGAGTCCCTGTACCGCATCGCCCTGGCCCTGCAACTGCCTGACAGCGTGCGCCTGAGCGAAGGCGAGGCCCGCAGCGGCGGGGCCCGGCGGCCGTCCATCCTGGCCGACGCGCTGGAGGCCCTCGTCGGGGCGGTCTACCTGGACGCCGGCTTCGAGTCCGCCCAGGCCGTGGTGCGCCGGCTTTTCGAGCCGGTGCTGGCCCAGGGCGATCTCCAGGCCTCGGCCAAGGACCCCAAGACCGAGCTGCAGGAATGGCTGCAGGCTCGGCGCCTGCCGGTGCCCGCCTATGCCATCGTGGAAACCCGGGGTCAGGCGCACCGTCAGGAATTTGTCGTACGCTGCACGGTGGCGGCGTTGCAGGTCGAGCGGGTGGGCGAGGGCGCCTCACGACGCGCAGCCGAGCAGCAAGCCGCCCAGGCCATGCTGGCCCATCTGAAGTCCATGCACCCCTGAGTGGCCCTTTTCGGCGGCACGGCCGCCCTGACGTCGTGAACCTCGAAGACCTCAACCTGCCTCCTGCCGAGCCTCGCAGCGGCCAACGCTGCGGCCTGGTGGCCATCGTGGGCCGCCCCAACGTGGGCAAGTCCACGCTGCTCAATGCCCTGGTGGGCCAGAAGGTGAGCATCACCTCGCGCAAGGCCCAGACCACGCGGCACCGCATCACCGGCGTCCGTACCCTGGACGACACCCAGTACATCTTCGTCGACACCCCGGGCTTCCAGACCCGGCACAGCAATGCGCTGAACCGCACCCTCAACCGCACGGTCCTGTCATCGGTGGCCGACGTCGATGTGGTGCTCTTCGTGGTCGAGGCCGGCCGCTACGGCATGGACGATGCCAAGGTGCTGGCCCTGTTGCCGCAGGACAAGCCGGTGATCCTGGTGGCCAACAAGCTGGACAAGGTGGTGCGCCGTGCCGAACTGGCGCCCTGGCTCAAGAGCATGCAGGAGCGTCATCCCTTCGCCGAATTCGTGCCGCTGTCGGCCAAGCGGCCCGAGGACGTGCGGCGCCTGCTCGGGATCGTGCGGCCCTACCTGCCCGAGCAGGCGTGGTGGTACGACGAGGACACCCTGACCGACCGCAGCGAACGCTTCCTCGTGAGCGAGATGATCCGCGAGAAGCTCTTCCGCCTCACGGGCGACGAGCTGCCCTACACCTCCACCGTGGTGATCGACAAGTTCGAGGAGGAAGGCCGCCTGCGCCGCATTGCCGCGACCATCATCGTCGAGCGCGAGGCCCACAAGGGCATCGTGATCGGCGAAGGCGGCGAGCGGCTCAAGCGCATCGGCATGGAGGCGCGTCTGGAGCTGGAGCGGCTCATGGATGCGAAGCTCTTCCTCGAGCTGTGGGTCAAGGTGCGCTCGGGCTGGGCCGATGACGAGGAGCGGCTGCGCTCCTACGGCTACGAGTAGGCCGCGCGCCGCACCATGGCCACGCGCACCTCGGGCGGCCGGCGGCATGCGCACCGCGTGGCGGGCGAGCCGGCCTATGTGCTGCACCACTACGACTGGAGCGAGTCGAGCCTGATCCTCGACCTCTTCACCCGCCACCACGGCCGTGTGGCGGTGGTGGCCAAAGGGGCCAAGCGGCCGTATTCGCAGTTGCGTCCGGTGCTGCTGCCCTTCCAGCGTCTGTTGGTGAGCTACAGCAGCCGCGACGAGGACGGGGCCGAGGTGCACACCCTGAAGACCGCCGATTGGGCGGGAGGGCTGCCGATGCCCACCGGCGCGGCCCTGCTCACCGGCTTCTACCTCAACGAGCTGCTGATGAAGCTGCTGGCCCGCTCGGACGCCCATCCGCACTTGTTCGACCACTATGCCGCGACCTTGCCGGCATTGGCCGGCGGCGAGGACGCCGGCGTGCAGGCGGCCTTGCGGGCCTTCGAGCTGGCGCTGCTGCGCGAGATCGGCGTGCTGCCCGAGCTGCACACCGAGACCCTGACCCAGCAGCCGGTGCGCGATGCCGCGCGCTATGGTTTGGATGCCGAAGCGGGGGTGTGTTCGGCCAGACCCGGTGAGGCCGGCCTGCGCGGGGACTGGCTGCGCGAGGCCCAGCAGGCCCTGGAGACGGCCGGCGGCGAGCAGGGTTTGGCGGCCGTACAGCAGGTGTGCCGGCGGGCTTTGCCCGAGCTCAAACCGGCGCTGCGCAGCCTGCTTCACTATCATCTGGGCACGCCCGTGCTGCGCACCCGCCAGCTCCTGATGGAACTCCAGCAACCATGATTCTCTCCGGCACCCCGAACGCGCCTTTGCTGGGCGTGAACATCGACCACGTGGCCACGCTGCGCAATGCGCGCGGCGGCCGCTTTCCGGACCCGGTGGCGGCTGCCGAGCTGGCCGTCCAGGCCGGAGCCGACATCATCACCTTCCATCTGCGTGAGGATCGGCGGCACATCCGTGACGACGACGTGCACCGTCTGAAAGCCGCGCTGCACGTGCCGCTGAACTTCGAGGCGGCCGTGACCGACGAGATGCTGGGCCTGATCGAACAGATCCGCCCGGAACATGTCTGCCTGGTGCCCGAGCGCCGCCAGGAGGTCACCACCGAAGGCGGCCTGGATGTGGTCGGACAGTTCGGCCGTGTGCAGGAGGCCTGTGCGCGGCTGGCGGCGGCCGGCTGCCGCGTCTCGCTTTTCATCGGGGCCGACCCGGCGCAGATCGAGGCCAGCGCCCGCGCCGGTGCGCCCTGCATCGAGATCCACACCGGCGCCTACGCCGAGGCCTGGTGGGCCCAGGAGGCGGGCGCGATGCAGTCCGAGCTGACCCGCATCGAGCAGGGCCTGCGCCTGGGGCGCTCGCTCGGGCTGCAGACCAACGCGGGCCATGGCCTGGCGGTGTGGGACCGCCCGGCGCCGCATCCCGGCCCGAGCAGCACTGCGGCGATCGCGGCCCTGCCCGACGTGGCCGAGCTGCACATCGGCCATGCGCTGATCGGCCATGCCGTCTTCGTGGGCCTGCGCCAGGCCATCGCCGACTTCAAGGCCGAAGCCGTGCGGGCGAGGCAGCGCGCGTGATCTACGGCATTGGCACCGACATCTGCGACGTCCGTCGCATCGAGGCGGCCTTGCAGCGCCATGGCGAGCGCTTTGCGCTCAAGGTGCTGGGCCCGCATGAGATCGAGGTCTTTCGCCAGCGCCGCGCCAGGGTGCCCTCGCGGGGCGTGCGCTACCTGGCCACGCGCTTTTCGGCCAAGGAGGCCTTCTCCAAGGCCATCGGCCTGGGCCTGCGCCTGCCGATGACCTGGCGCGCCTGCGAGATCGTCAAGGCACCGAGCGGCCAGCCCGAGATCCGTTTGCATGGCGAACTGGCCGCCTGGTTCGAGGCCCGCCACCTGCGGGCCCACGTGAGCCTGACCGACGAAACCGACTACGCCGCCAGCTTCGTGGTGGTGGAAACGAAGGAGTGAGATGAGCCTGCTGCCCGAGCATGCCCCGGTGGTCCTCGACATCGCCGGCACCGCGCTGGACGACAACGACCGCCGCCGCTTGCAGCACCCGCTGACTGGCGGCCTGATCCTGTTTGCGCGCAACTGGGTCGACCGCCGCCAGCTCATCGGGCTGACGGCCGAGGTGAAGAGCCTGCGCCCGGATGTGCTGATCTGTGTGGACCACGAAGGCGGGCGTGTGCAGCGCTTCCGCACGGACGGATTCACCCACCTGCCGCCAATGCGCCGCCTGGGCGAGTTGTGGATGGACGATGCCCTGCGCGCCACCGAAGCGGCCACGGCCTGTGGCTATGTGCTGGCCTCGGAGCTGCGCGCCTGCGGCGTGGACTTCAGCTTCACGCCGGTGCTGGACCTCGACCATGGACAAAGCGGTGTGATCGGCGACCGGGCCTTCCATCGCGATGCGCGTGTCGCGACGCTGCTGGCCAAGAGCGTGATGCACGGCCTGCTGCTGGCCGGCATGCAGTCGTGCGGCAAGCATTTCCCCGGCCATGGCTACGTGGCGGCCGATTCGCACGTGGACATCCCCGTGGACCGCCGCTCGCTCAAGGCCATCCTGGCCGATGATGCGAAGCCCTACGAATGGTTGAGCACCTCGCTGGCCTCGGTGATGCCGGCCCACGTGATCTATCCCAAGGTCGATGCCTTGCCGGCGGGCTTTTCCCGCCGTTGGCTGCAGGACATCCTGCGGGGCCGACTGGGCTTCACCGGTGCGATCTTCAGCGACGACCTGAGCATGCAGGGCGCCAGCGTGATGGGCGATGCCGTGCAGGGGGCCGTGGCCGCCCTGCGCGCCGGCTGCGACCTGGTGCTGCTGTGCAACCAGTCGGTGGTGGACGGCGGGGCGGCGCTGGACGCCCTGCTGGACGGGCTGTGGGACGCCCGCGAGCGCGGCCAGTGGGCGCCGAGCGCCGACAGCGAGGCGCGGCGGGTGGGCCTGCTGCCCCAGGCCGCTGCGCTGGCCTGGGACGAGCTGATGTATCACGCGCCCTACCAGCAGGCGCTGGCGCGCCTGCCCTGAGCCTCACTGCTGCTGTTGCTGCTGGGCCTGGACGGCCTCGAAGGGCAGGGTGATCTGGGAGAGGTCCTTGCGGGTCTCGACCAGCACCAGCGGGCCCTCGTCCAGCGCCACCACGGGCTTGCGCTCGCGCGGCACGCGGATGGGCTGGGGCGTGTTGGCGATCAGCGCCTGAGCGGCACGCACCTTGTCCGCATCGGAATGCACCCACTCCAGGCCGGCGGAGGCGGCCAGTTCGTGGAGGCTGGACAGCGGCAGCTCATAGTGCGGCACCACCGGCTGAGGATGCGCGGCCGCCACCGGGGCCGACGGTGCGGCGTCCACCGCAGGAGCGGGGGCTTCAGCGGCGGTCGTTTCCACCGGCGCCTCGGTGCCTTCCTGAGGGCGGCGCTCACGACGGTAGCGGTCACGCCCCCGGCCCCGGCGGCCCTCCCCTTGGGCGACATCGGCGCTGGAGGCCTCCTCGGGCGAGGCATCGGCTTGCACCGGTTCGACCGGGGACTCGGGCTCCGCCACGGCCTCGGGGCTCAGGCTGTCCTGGTCGGGTGCCAGGCCTTCCACGCCAGCCTCGCGCTCACGGCGCCCACGACCTCCACGGCGGCGGCGGCGGCCTGCCTCGCGGGGGCCTTCGGCCGAGGCTTCGCCCTGGTCCTGGGGCACGGTGTCGACAAAGGCGGTGCCCTCCTCGGCGTCCGGCGCCGCGGCGGCTTCGCGCTCGGGGCGGGGCGCGTTGCGGCGGCCGTCCTGGCGCGCCTCGCCACGCGCCTCGCTGCTACGGCCTTCGCCGCCGCGTGCGCCGCGCTGCGGCGGGGCTTCGGCGGCCTCGGCACGCGCTTCGCCACTGCGTCCGCGGCTCTCGCCGCGCCCGTCGGCACGTGCGTCGTTGCGGCCGCCCTCACCACGGGCGTCCGCACGCACGTCCCCGCGCCCGCCCCGGCCGTCGCGACGGCCCTCGCCGCGTTCACCCCCGCGGCCGCTGCGGCGTCCTTCGCCTCGACGACCTTCACCACGCTCGGCTTTGCCTTCCTTGGCGGCAGGCTGGGCCTGCGCAGGCGCGGCGGCTGGGGCTGGCGCTTCGGGGCGGCCGGCAAAGAGTTTCTTCAGCCAGCCGAAGAAGCCACCGCTGGCCGGCACAGGGGCCGCCACCGGCGGGGCCGCCGCGGGCGCGGGCGCCGGGGCGGCCGGCTCGGGCTTGGGCGCGGCCACGGGGGCCGGGGTTTCGGGCAGGATGCCCTTGATCACCGGTTCCTGCTTGGAGCGGCCCTTCTCGTTGGCGTCGCGACGACGGGTGATGCCCACCTCATCGTCAGGCTCCTCGATCATCGTATAGCTGGCCTGCAGGTTCTCCAGGCGCGGATCGTCGTGGCGCAGACGCTCGAGCTTGTAGTTGGGGGTCTCGAGGTGCTTGTTGGGCACCAGGATGACGGTGACGCGCTGCTTCAGTTCGATCTTGGTGATCTCGGTGCGCTTCTCGTTGAGCAAGAAGCTGGTCACCTCCACCGGCACCTGCACGTGCACCGCGGCGGTGTTCTCTTTCATGGCCTCTTCCTGCACCATGCGCAGGATCTGCAAGGCCGAGGATTCGGTGTCGCGGATGTGGCCGGTGCCGTTGCAGCGCGGGCAGGTGATGTGGCTGCCCTCGCTCAGGGCCGGGCGCAGGCGCTGGCGCGACAGTTCGAGCAGACCGAACTTGCTGATCGCGCCGAGCTGCACGCGGGCGCGGTCGGGGCGCACCGCGTCGCGCAGGCGCTGCTCGACCTCGCGGCGGTTCTTGGACTCCTCCATGTCGATGAAGTCCACGACGATCAGGCCGCCCAGGTCGCGCAGCCGCATCTGGCGGGCGATCTCGTCGGCCGCTTCGAGGTTGGTGCGGGTGGCGGTTTCCTCGATGTCGCTGCCGCGGGTGGCGCGGGCCGAGTTGACGTCGATGGACACCAGGGCCTCGGTGTGGTCGATCACGATGGCTCCGCCCGAGGGCAGGTTCACTGTGCGCGAGAAGGCCGTCTCGATCTGATGTTCGATCTGGAAGCGACTGAACAGCGGGGCATCGTCACGGTAGCGTTTCACGCGGTGCGCCATCTCGGGCATCACGTGATTCATGAACTGGCGGGCCTGCTCGTAGATGTCATCGGTGTCGATGAGGATCTCGCCGATGTCCGAGGTGAAGTAGTCGCGGATGGCGCGGATGACGAGTGAGGACTCCTGATAGATCAGGAAGGCGCCCTTGCCGGCCTTGGCGGCCTCGTCGATGGCGGCCCACAGCTTGAGCATGTAGTTGAGGTCCCACTGCAGCTCGGCCACGCTGCGGCCGATGCCAGCGGTGCGGGCGATCAGGCTCATCCCCTTGGGGTAGTCGAGCTGGTCCAGGGCTTCCTTGAGTTCCTCGCGGTCCTCGCCCTCGATGCGGCGCGAGACGCCGCCGCCACGGGGGTTGTTGGGCATCAGCACCAGGTAGCGGCCAGCCAGCGAGATGAAGGTGGTCAGCGCCGCGCCCTTGTTGCCGCGCTCTTCCTTTTCCACCTGGACCAGCAGTTCCTGGCCTTCCTTTATGACGTCGGCGATCTTGGCGTTGCGGACGTCGACGCCCTCCTTGAAGTACTGACGCGAGATCTCCTTGAAGGGCAGGAAGCCGTGGCGGTCCTCGCCGTAATCGACGAAGCAGGCTTCCAGCGAGGGCTCGACGCGGGTGACGACGGCCTTGTAGATGTTGCCCTTGCGCTGTTCGCGCCCTTCGATCTCGGTCTCGAAATCGAGAAGCTTCTGGCCGTCGACGATGGCCAGGCGACGCTCTTCCTGCTGCGTCGCGTTGATCAGCATGCGTTTCATGTGCACTCCTTCACCCGAGCGGCCCGCGGGGCCCGCACAGGCACAACCACATGCCGCCACCGGCTCGACGACCGGGGGGCGGCTCAACGATGCACGAGGAACGCAATCAGGAACCGGAAGGAATCGCCCTGGACGGTCGGCGCGGCGGAAGCTTCCGCCGGGTCAGCCGCGTTGGCGCGTGCGAGGAGTGAACTGGACAGCGGACGACGGGCGCCGCTGCGGCCCCGGGCCGGAGGCACCGGACGCCCTCCCGACGCCGAGCCGCGGGACGTGCCGGCGCAACCGCAGGGCCGGTGTCATGCCGCAGCGATGCGGTGGAGGAAGGAGGCCGGAAGGCAGGGTCCGCATGGGATCACTGAACGCAAGGCTGCAGGCGGTGCTTCCGAGATCGGGGCGCGCCGGGGGGCGGGACTGTCTCGCAAGCGGTGCCGGCCTGCGGCCGGAAAACCTTGTTGTTGGGTTCTTGTGTGCGTTGGCTCTGACGCGGGCCGTGTTCACTGCCGTCGGCTCACCTTGGGAGACGACCCGCAGCCACGGGCCCACGCTGCATCAACTCTTGTGGCCACCGACACTCACTCACAGACTGTGCGTGCCGACGGCCGACCCGCCGGCGCTGGGTGTTTGAGAGCCCTCGGACCGCCCCCGCCGGAGCGGGACGGGTAAACTCTTGCAAATCAAACACTTACAACGCAAACGTGGTGCAACAGATTATACGGGCGAAACCGCCGGCTGCGCGCAGCGGTGTGGCGCCGGGGCCCGCGGTGCGCCATGTCGTCGTCGATGAAGCGTCGGCGGGCCAGCGTCTGGACAACTTCCTGGCCAAGACACTCAAGGGGGCGCCCAAGTCGCTCATCTACCGCATCGTGCGCAGCGGCGAGGTGCGGGTGAACAAGGGCCGTGCCACGGCCGACACCCGGTTGGCCCTGGGCGACGAGGTCCGTGTGCCGCCGGTGCGCCTGGCCGCGCGCGGTGAGCAAGCGCTCACGCCGGCGCGCGAGTTCCCCGTCGTCTACGAAGACGAGCACCTGCTCGCCGTGGACAAGCCGGCCGGCGTGGCCGTGCATGGCGGCAGCGGCGTGAGCTTCGGCGTGATCGAGCAGCTTCGCAGGGCGCGGCCGCAGGCGAGGATGCTGGAGCTGGTGCACCGCCTGGACAAGGAAACCTCGGGCCTGCTGCTCATCGCCAAGAAGCGCAGTGCGCTGACGGCCCTGCAGGACCAGTTCCGCAGCCGCGAGACGGGCAAGACCTACGCCGCCCTGGTGATCGGGGCCTGGCCGGCCCACAAGAAGGTCATCGACGTGCCGCTGCACAAATACCTCACCGGCGAGGGCGAGCGGCGGGTGCGCGCTGTTGCCCCTGGTGCCGAGGAGGGGCGGCGCTCGATCACCCTGGTGCAGGTGGTGCAGGCCTTTGCCGACTACACCTTGCTGGACGTGACCATCAAGACCGGCCGCACCCACCAGATCCGCGTGCACCTGGCCCACGAGGGCCATCCGATCGTCGGCGATGACAAATACGGCGACTTCGCGCTGAACCGGGCCTGGGCACGGGGGCAGGCCCTTGCGGGCCACCGCTTCGCCCGCATGTTCCTGCATGCGCGGCGCTTGCGTTTTGACCATCCGGCCACCGGGCAGGCCCTCGAGCTCGAATCGCCCTTGCCGCGCGAATGCGCAGAATTGCTCCAACACCTATGAGCCAGCGACCCCGCCAGTTCGACCTGATCGTCTTCGACTGGGATGGCACCTTGTTCGATTCCACGGCACTGATCGTGCGCTGCATCCAGGCGGCCTGCGCCGACCTGGGCCTGCCCGTGCCCGGCGAGCGTGAGGCCGCCTACGTGATCGGCCTGGGCTTGCACGATGCCCTGCAGCAGGTGGTGCCTGGACTGCCGGTGGAGCTTTATCCCGAGCTGGGTCGGCGCTACCGGCATCATTACTTCGCACAACAGCACGAGCTGGTGCTGTTCGAAGGCAGCCTGGCGATGCTGCAGGCGCTCAAGCAACGCCACCACTGGCTGGCCGTGGCCACCGGCAAGTCACGCCGGGGGCTGGACGAGGCGCTGCGCAGCGTGCAGCTCCAGGGTCTCTTTGACGGCACGCGCACCGCCGATGAGACGGCCTCCAAGCCCGACCCGCGCATGCTGCTGGAGCTGATGCGCGAATTCGGCACTCAGCCCGAGCGCACGCTGATGATCGGCGACACCGTGCACGACCTGCAGCTTGCGGCCAATGCCGGTGCGGTGGGCGTGGCGGTGAGCTACGGCGCCCACGACCCGGCGGCGCTGCGCGAGCTGGCGCCCCGTTTCATTGCCGGCTCGGTGCCCGAGTTGCACCGCTGGCTGGAGGCTCACGCATGAACCCGGGCATCGAGCTGTGCGATTCGCAGGCGCTGTCCGAGCGCGGCAAGGCCGTGCTTTTCGACGTGCGGCTGTGGAGCGAACACGTGCGGGCCTTTGCGCTGCGCTTCGAGGGCCGGGTCGTGGCCTATGTGAACCGCTGCGCCCATGTGCCGGCCGAGATGGACTGGCAGCCTGGCGAGTTCCTCGACGACAGCCGTGAATGGATCATCTGCTCCATCCACGGGGCGGTCTATGACCCGCGCAGCGGCGAATGCGTGGGTGGACCTTGCGCGCGCTCACGCCTGATCGAGGTGCCGGTGGTCGAACGCGACGGCAAGGTCTATTGGTATCCCAGCGACGACGTGCAGCCGGCGTTGACCGACTGAACCCCCTTTGCAGCCCATGCACAACGACGACCCCCCTCTCCATCAGGACTCCATGGAACCCGAGACCCCCCTTCCCACCACCCCGGCCCGAGGGACCGGGGACGAGGCCATCGCCCGTCTGGCCCAGGCCTATCTCGATGACCGGCGGCGCGAGCGGCGCTGGCGCATCTTTTTCCGCCTGGCCTGGCTGCTGCTGGCGCTGGCGCTGCTGGTGCTGCTGTACCGGCAGGGGCTGCAAGCCTCGGCACCGAGCGCGCCGCATACCGCGCTGATCGATGTGCGCGGCGAAATCTCGGCGGATGCGCCCGCCAGTGCGGAGAACCTCATCGCGGCCCTGCGCAACGCCTTCGAGGACAGCGGTGCGCAGGCCGTGGTGCTGCGCATCAATTCGCCCGGGGGCAGCCCGGTGCAGGCCGGCATGGTCAACGACGAGATCGAGCGGCTGCGGCAGCAGCATGGCAAGCCGGTCTACGCGGTGTGCGAGGAGATGTGCGCTTCGGCGGCCTTCTACATCGCCGTGGCGGCCGACGAAGTGTTCGTGGACAAGGCCTCGCTGGTGGGCTCCATCGGCGTGCTGATGGACGGCTTCGGCTTCACCGGGTTGATGGACAAGCTGGGGGTTGAGCGCCGCCTGCTCACAGCCGGCGAGAACAAGGGTTTCCTCGACCCTTTCTCGCCCCAGACCGAGCAGCACAAGGCCTATGCCCAGGCCCTGCTCGACCAGATCCACCAGCAGTTCATTGCCGAGGTGCGTGAAGGGCGTGGTGAACGCCTGAGCAACCAGACCGAGGCCTTCTCGGGCCTGGTCTGGAGTGGCCAGCAGGCCATCGACCTGGGCCTGGCCGACCGCTACGGCAGCCTGGATTACGTCGCTCGCGAGGTGGTCAAGGCCGAGGACATCATCGACTACACGCCGCGCGAGAATGTGGCCGAACGCCTGGCCAAACGCTTCGGTGCCGCCGTGGGCGAGGGCATGGTGGCGGCGTTGCGCGGCGTCGGCGGCCTGCGCTGAAGCGGCGGGCTCAGGCCTTCAGCAGGCCTTTCGTTTCGATGAAGTCGATGACCTGATCGAGGCCTTCGCGGGTCTTGAGGTTGGTCATCACCCAGGGGCGATTGGGTCGCATGCGCGCGGTGTCGGCGGCCATCACGTCGAGGCTGGCGCCCACATGGGGCGCGAGGTCGGTCTTGTTGATCACGAAGAGGTCGCTCTTGGTGATGCCGGGGCCGCCCTTGCGCGGGATCTTCTCGCCGGCAGCCACGTCGATCACGTAGATCGTGAGGTCGGACAGTTCCGGGCTGAAGGTGGCGGCCAGGTTGTCGCCGCCACTTTCGATGAAGACGATGTCGGCATTCGGGAACTTCGCCAGCATGCGATCGACGGCTTCGAGGTTGATGGAGGCGTCTTCTCGGATCGCGGTGTGGGGGCAGCCGCCGGTCTCCACGCCCATGATGCGCTCGGGCTCCAGCGCACCGGCCACGGTGAGCAGGCGCTGGTCTTCCTTGGTGTAGATGTCGTTGGTGACCACCACCAGGTCGTAGTTGTTGCGCATCGTCTTGCACAGCATCTCGACGAGGGTGGTCTTGCCCGAGCCCACGGGCCCGCCCACACCTACACGCAAGGGGGGCAGTTTCTTGGTTCGGCCGGGGATGGCATGCAGGGAGGTGCTCATGATCGGAAGAGTCGGGAGTATTGCTGTTCGTGCTGGGCCGACAGGATGGCCAGCCGGGGGGTGAAGGCCTGGCGGTGCGCGTCGCCAAGCGCAAGCGCGGTGGCCATCACATTGGGAATCTCTGCCGCCAGGCGCGCGAGGATGCGCTGGCCGGCGCTCTGGCCCAGTGGCACGGCCTTGAGGGCCGCCTGCACCATGTTCTCGGCCCAGCCGAAGCCGAAGGACAGCAGGGCCTGTTCGGGTGTGGCGCCCGCCTGGGCAGCCGCCAGCGCGAAAGCCACCGGATAGGTGGGGGCGGGGGACAAGGCGGCCAGCGTGGCAACACGTTCATCGCTTGCGCGGTTGTTCAGCCAGTCCACCAGCGAACGGCCCATCTGTTCGGTCTGCTGGCGCAGCTCGGCCGACTCGCGCGTGTGTCGCACCCAGTCGTTCAGGGCCGTGAGCCGGGCGAGGTCATGGGACTGCCAGGCAGGCACCGCCTGGGCCACCACGGCCGCATCGGCCCGCCCGAGCGCGAGGTGCAGCTGATCGCTGAGCCAGTCACTGGCCTGGGCTTCGTTCGTGACGAGGCCAGCCTCCACCGCCGCTTCCAGCCCTTCGGAGTAACTGAAGCCGCCCACTGGCAAGGCCGGTGAGGCCAGCCACATCAGTTGCAGCCAGGTGGCGGAGGCCGACATCTCAGTGATGGTGGTGGCCGCAGCCGGGGCCGTGCACGTGGCCAGGGTCGTGGGGCGAGTGGGCGTGACCGTCGTGGTCATGTCCATGAGCGTGGCCATGACCACCGGCCGCATAGGCGCCGCCTTCCGGCTCGAAGGGGGCTTGCACCTCGGTGACGATCAGGTGCATCTGGCGCAGCATGTCGGCCAGCACGTGGTCGGGTTCGAACTGCAGATGGTCAGGCTGCAGTTCGAGCTGCACATGGCGGTTGCCCAGGTGGTAGGCCGCGCGCAGCAGGTCGAAGGGCGAGCCGTGTTCGGTGCAGGCGGTCACGCGCAGCACCGGCTGGGGCGCGGCCTCGACGCGGATCAGCGAGCCGTCCTCGGCCACCAGCACGTCGCCGCCACGCACGACGGTGCCGCGCGGCAGAAACACACCCAGGGTGCGGCCCTGGCTGTCGGTGGCCTCGAAGCGGCTCTTCTGGCGCACGTCCCAGTCGAGCGCCACCGTGGCGGCCCGCTTGAGCAGAACGGCAGCCAGGCCCTGGCCCTGAGGAAGGAGTTTGTTGACGGTCAGCATGCCCGCGATGGTACGCCGGTGAGGGTTCAGAACAGGAAGTAGCGCTGCGCCATCGGCAGCACCGTGGCGGGCTCGCAGGTGAGCCACTGGCCGTCGGCATGGACCTGGTAGGTCTGCGGGTCGATCTGCATGCGTGGGGCGTAGGCGTTATGCACCATGTCGGCCTTCTTCACGCTGCGGCAGCCCTTCACGGTGGCCACGGCCTTGCGCAGGCCGTAGCGTTCGGCGGCCCCGGACTGGAAGGCCGAGGAGCTCAGGAAGGTGAGCGAGGTGGCCGACAGCGCTCCGCCGAAGCTGCCGAACATGGGGCGGTAGTGCACGGGTTGCGGCGTGGGGATGGAGGCATTGGGGTCGCCCATCGCGGCGGCGGCGATGAAGCCGCCTTTGAGGATGAGCGAGGGTTTCACGCCGAAGAAGCCGGGCTTCCACAGCACCAGGTCGGCCCACTTGCCCACCTCGATGCTGCCCACCTCGTGCGCAATGCCGTGGGCCAATGCGGGGTTGATGGTGAGCTTGGCGAGGTAGCGCTTCACGCGGGCGTTGTCATGGCGCGCGGTGTCGCCGGGCAGGGCGCCGCGCTGCTGCTTCATCTTGTGCGCGGTCTGCCAGCAGCGCAGGATGACCTCGCCCACCCGGCCCATGGCCTGGCTGTCGGACGAGAACATGCTGATTGCGCCGAGGTCGTGCAGGATGTCCTCGGCCGCGATGGTCTCGCGTCGGATGCGGCTTTCGGCAAAGGCCAGGTCCTCGGCGATGGACGCATCGAGGTGGTGGCACACCATGAGCATGTCGAGGTGCTCGTCGATGGTGTTGACGGTGAAGGGCCGTGTCGGGTTGGTGGAGGAGGGCAGCACATTGGCCTCGCCCACCACCTTGAGGATGTCGGGGGCATGGCCGCCGCCTGCACCTTCGGTGTGGAAGGTGTGGATGGTGCGCCCCTTGAAAGCGGCGATGGTGTCCTCGACGAAGCCGCTCTCGTTGAGCGTGTCGGTGTGGATGGCCACCTGGATGTCGCCGGCTTCGGCCACGCTCAGGCAGTTGTCGATGGCGGCGGGCGTCGTGCCCCAGTCCTCGTGCAGCTTCAGGCCGATGGCCCCGGCTTCCACCTGCTGCTGCAGGGCCTCGGGCCGGCTGGCGTTGCCCTTGCCGAAGAAACCCAGGTTCATCGGGAAGGCCTCGGCGGCCTGCAGCATGCGCTTGATGTTCTCGGGGCCGGGCGTGCAGGTGGTGGCGAAGGTGCCGGTGGCCGGGCCGGTGCCCCCGCCGATCATCGTGGTGATGCCCGAGGTCAGGGCTTCCTCGATCTGCTGCGGGCAGATCCAGTGGATGTGGGTGTCGATGCCGCCGGGCGTGACGATCAGGCCTTCGGCGGCGATGATCTCGGTGCCCGGGCCGATGACGATGTCCACGCCGGGCTGCACATCGGGGTTGCCGGCCTTGCCGATGGCGGCAATGCGCGAGCCCTTGATGCCGATGTCGGCCTTGACGATGCCCCAGTGGTCGACGATGAGCGCGTTCGTGATCACGCAGTCCATCGCGTCCATCGCCCCGGGGCCATTGACACGCTGGCTTTGGCCCATGCCGTCGCGGATGGTCTTGCCGCCGCCGAACTTCACCTCCTCACCGTAGCCGCCGGCGGCCAGGGTGTAGTCCTGCTCCACCTCGATGACGAGGTCGGTGTCGGCCAGGCGCACGCGGTCGCCCACGGTGGGCCCGAACATCTCGGCATAGGCGCGTCGCTGGATCGTGGACATCACAGGTTTCCTTGCACCAGGCCGCGAAAGCCGTAGACGACACGGTCGCCCGCATAGTCGACCAACTCGACCGTGCGTTGCTGGCCGGGCTCGAAGCGCACGGCGGTGCCCGAGGCGATGTTCAGGCGCATGCCGCGCGCGGCGGCCCGGTCGAACTGCAGTGCGCCGTTGGTTTCCGCGAAGTGGTAGTGCGAGCCCACCTGGATCGGGCGGTCGGCGGTGTTCTGCACCACCAGCGTGATCGTGCGCCGGCCCGGGTTCAGGGCATGGTCGGGGCCGTCGGTGAGGAGTTCGCCGGGGATCATGGGGCCTCCGTTGGACGTCAGGCCACGAGGGGCAGCAGCAGCGCGGCGCCGAAGGCGGCCACGGCGCCGCCGGCCAGGCGGGGCCACCAGGCGCTGCGCTCGCGGGTCAGGTGGCCGATCAGCATCCCGACGGCATGCAGCACCACGGTGCCCAGTAGCATGCCCAGCAGGGGGGCGATGGTCCCGTCGCCCGCCAGCTCCAGGCCGTGGGCCAGGCCGTGGAAGAGAGCAAACCCCCCTACCAGGGCACCGCCGGCCAAGGCGGGCAGCCGGGCACGGGTGGCCGCCAGCAGGCCCACCACCAGCAGCGACGCGGCAATCATGGGTTCGATGGCGGGCAGTTCGATGCCACCCAGGCCCAGGCCGGCTCCCACGGTCAGCAGCACGGCAAAGGCCAGGGGGGCGACCCAGACGCGGCGGGCGGTCAAGGCACTCCAGTAGCCCACGGCCAGCATGGCGGCCAGGTGGTCCAGGCCCGTGAAGGGATGGCTCAATCCTTCCAGGAAGCCGTGATGGCTGCCGCCATCGCCCCCCGTGTGGGCCAGGGTCAACAGGGGCAGGCCGGCCAGGGCCAGGGCGGCCAGGCGCAGGGCGAATCGGGTCATGGAGTCCTCCGGAAGCTGTGAGCGCACCAAAAAAAAGCGCTCGAACGTTTTACGCAATGGGTTGGTGCACGGTCACCAGTTTGGTGCCATCGGGAAACGTGGCCTCGACCTGGATGTCCGGGATCATCTCGGGCACGCCCTCCATCACGTCGGCGCGCGTGAGCACGGTCTTGCCCTCGCTCATCAGCGCGGCCACCGACTTGCCGTCTCGGGCCCCCTCCATGATCGCGGCCGTGATCAGGGCCACTGCCTCGGGGTAGTTGAGCTTCAGGCCGCGGGCCTTGCGCCGCTCGGCCAGCAGGGCCGCCGTGAAGATCAGCAGCTTGTCTTTTTCGCGCGGGGTCAGTTCCATGGAGACGCATCTTGCAGGATGAGTGCCAGCCTTGTCACCTGCCGCGCAAGGCTGGTGCGATTCTTGTACGCACCCGGTCGCCATGGACCTCAGCGCCATCCCTTCCGCCCACTCGCCGCCTGCCCCGGGAGCGGTGCAGCGCGTCATCAAGATCCGGCGCGACTACAACGAATGGGTCGCTCGCGAGACCATGGAGGACTACGCGCTGCGCTTCACGCCACGCTCGTTTCGCAAGTGGTCGGAGTGGCGGGTGGCCAACACGGCTTTCGGGGCGGCCTCCTTCCTGATCCTGGAGGCGGTGGGGGCCACGCTGCTGGTGCAGTACGGCTTCATCAACGCGGCGCTGGCCATCGCCGTGACGGGCCTCATCATCTTCCTAGCCGGGCTGCCCATCAGCGTCTATGCAGCGCGCCACGGGGTGGACATGGACCTGCTCACGCGCGGCGCGGGCTTCGGCTACATCGGCTCGACGCTCACCTCGCTGATCTACGCGAGCTTCACCTTCATCTTCTTCGCGCTCGAGGCGGCCGTGATGGCCTATGCGCTGGAGCTGGCCTTTGGCTTGCCACCCACCTGGGGTTACCTGGTGTGTGCCCTCGTGGTGATCCCCATGGTGACCCATGGCGTGACCATCATCAGCCGTCTGCAGGTCTGGACGCAGCCGCTGTGGCTGGTGATGCTGGTGCTGCCCTACTTTTATGTGTTCCACCACAACCCGGGACTGTTGTCGGGGCTTACGTCGTATGCCGGGGAGGATCGCCGAGGAGGGCAGTTCCAGTGGCTCGCCTTCGGGGCGGCGACCACGGTGGGCATTGCGCTCATCACCCAGATGGGCGAACAGGTGGACTACCTGCGTTTCATGCCCGAGAAAACCAGGGCCAACCGCTGGCGCTGGTGGGGTGGATTGCTGATGGGCGGGCCGGGCTGGGTGGTGCTGGGGGTGGTCAAGATGCTGGGCGGCGCCTTGCTGGCCTATCTGGCGCTGTCCCACATGGTGCCGGCTGAGCGGGCCGTGGACCCGAACCAGATGTACCTGGCGGCCTACGAGTACGTGTTTGCTGACTACGGCTGGGCCGTGGCGGCCACGGCACTCTTTGTGGTGGTGTCGCAGCTCAAGATCAACGTGACGAACGCCTACGCGGGCTCGCTGGCGTGGAGCAATTTCTTCTCGCGCCTCACGCACAGCCATCCCGGTCGGGTGGTGTGGGTGGTCTTCAACACCCTGATCGCGCTGATGCTGATGGAGCTCAACGTCTTCCAGGCGCTGGGCGGGGTGCTGGGGCTGTACTCGAACATCGCCATCTCCTGGATCATGGCCGTGGTGGCCGACCTGGTGATCAACAAGCCGCTGGGCCTGTCGCCCAAGGGCATCGAGTTCAAGCGCGCGCACCTGTACGACGTGAACCCGGTGGGTGTGGGCGCGATGGTGGCGGCCTCGGTGCTGTCCATCACCGCGCACTTGGGCTTCTTTGGCGAGATGGCCCAAGCTTTCTCGGCCCTGATCGCGCTGGTGACGGCCGTGGTGGTGTCGCCCCTGATCGCCTGGGCCACAAAAGGGCGCTACTACATCGCCCGGGGCGACAGCCTGTCCCCGGTCGACCCCGGCAGTGAAGGCGGCTACAGCAGGCTGCGTCCCGTCACGCGCTGCGTGATCTGCGAGCGCGAGTACGAGCGGGACGACATGGCGCAGTGCCCGGCCTACCAGGGCGCCATCTGTTCCTTGTGCTGCACCCTGGATGCGCGCTGCAACGACCTGTGCAAGCCACAGGGGCGGCTGTCGTCGCAGTGGTCGGCGGCGCTGCGACGGCTGCTGCCGCGCCGCGCAGCACCCTACATCCAGACCGGCCTGGCGCAGTACCTGCTGCTGATGACGGTGATCGTGCCGGTGCTGGCCGCGCTCTTCGGTTTGCTCTACCACCAGGAGATCCGTACCCTGGGGGAGCAGGCGGCGGCGCTGGGCCCGTCGCTCAAGCTCGCCTTCCTGAAAGCCTATGCCGCGCTGCTGCTGGTGTCGGGCATCGTGGCCTGGTGGCTGGTGCTGGCGCACCGCAGCCGTCTGGTGGCGCAGGAGGAGTCGAACCGCCAGACCGAGGCCTTGATGCGCGAGATCGAATCGCACCGCCGCACCGACGAGGCCCTCCAGCAGGCCAAGCACCAGGCCGAGCTGGCCAACCAGGCCAAGAGCCGCTACATCACCACCATCAGCCACGAGCTGCGCACGCCGCTCAACAGCATCCTGGGCTATGCCCAGCTGCTGGACGAGGACGAGGCCATGCCGGCGCATCGTAAGCAGGCCGTGCGCGTGATCCGTCGCGGCGGCGAGCATCTGCTGTCATTGATCGAGGGCACGCTGGACCTCGCGCGCATCGAAAGCGGCAAGCTGGCGCTGGAGGTCAAGCCCATGCGCTTTCGCGACGGCATGCTCGAGATCGCAAGGCTCTTCGAACTGCAGGCCGCCGGCAAAGGCATCGCGTTCCGCCACGAGTTCGACGCCGGCGTGCCCGAGGCGGTGCGCGCCGATGAAAAGCGTGTGCGCCAGATCCTCATCAACGTCCTGGGCAATGCGGTGAAGTTCACCACCCGTGGCGAGGTGGTGTTCCGTCTGCAGTACGCGCGCGAGATGGCACGCTTCGAGATCGAGGATTCCGGCCCCGGCATGACGGCCGAGGAGATGTCGCGCATCTTCGAGCCTTTCGAGCGGGGTTCGGCGGCCGGTGGCGCCGCGGTGGGGGGGGACGGGGCTGGGGCTGACGATCGCGAAGATGCTGACCGACCTGATGGGCGGCGAGATGACGGTGCGCAGCACCCCGGGCGTGGGCACCTGCTTTTCGATCCGCCTCTTCCTGCCCGAGCTGCGCGCCACGGTGATCGAGGCCGAGATGCCGCGTGCGCTGCGCACCGGCTACCTGGGGCCTCGCAAGCGTGTCCTGGTGGTCGACAACGAGGAGGTCGATCGTGGATTGCTGGTGAGCGTGCTGCAGCCCCTGGGCTTCGAGATCCACCAGGCCGCATCCGGCCACGAATGCCTGGCCGTGTTGCGCCAGATCCAGCCCGATGCGATCTTCATGGACCTGGCCATGCCGGGCATCGATGGCTGGGAAACCCTGAGGCGCATCCGCCAGGAAAACCTGAGCGCCGCACCGGTGGCCATCGTTTCGGCCAATGCCTTCGACAAGGGGTTGGACAACGACGTAGGCATCACGCCCCGGGATTTCCTCGTGAAGCCGGTGCGGGTGGGTGAACTGCTCGACTGGCTGGGCCAGCGCCTGTCGCTGCAATGGGTGGGGGCATCGGAGTCCCCGCTCCAGCCCCTGATGCTCGCCCCGGCACCGCAGACCCTACCGGCGCCTCACCATCTGCGAGGCTTGGCAGACCAGGTGACGCTGGGCTACTACCGCGGCATCGTTCGCGTCCTCGACCAGATCGAATCCGAGCAGCCCCAGTGCACCGCCTTCGTGGCCCGCCTGCGAGGCCTGGCGCGCGAGTTCCAGTTCGACACCATCACCCGCATCATCCAGGACGCCCTCGATGAACACCGCCTCGCCTGACCTGTCTTCCGCCGATGCCGTGGTCCTCGTGGTGGACGATGTGCCCGACAACGTCGCCGTGCTGCACGATGCGCTGGACGAGTCGGGCTACACCGTGCTGGTGGCCACCCATGGCGAAGGCGCGTTGCAGCGAGCCGCCCAGGCGCAGCCCGACATCGTGCTGCTGGATGCGGTGATGCCGGGCATGGACGGCTTCGAGGTGGCGCGCCGCCTCAAAGCCCAGCCCACCACTGCCGGCATCCCCATCATCTTCATGACGGGCCTCACCGACACCGAGCACGTGGTGGCGGCCTTCCAGGCCGGCGGGGTGGACTACGTGACCAAGCCGGTGCGTACCCGGGAGGTGATTGCCCGCATCGCCACGCACCTGCAAGGGGCTCGGCAAGCCCGGCAGGCACACCAGGCCCTGGACGTCTTCGGCCATGCCACGCTGGCCGTTCGCCTGGCCGACGGGCGCATCACCTGGCAGACCCCTCTGGCCCGCCAGTACCTGGAGGCCTATCGCGGCGGCGTGGACGGGTTCCTGGATGCCGAACTGACCGATTGGGTGCGCCAGCAGGCGGAGCAGGCCCGCGCGGCCCACGAGCCTGCCAGCCGCATCCTCGTGCAGGGCACGCGTCGCCTGACACTGGCGCTGCATCACCCCACCGGCGACGGTGAATGGTTTCTGGTGCTGCGCGAAGCCAACGACGCGGTGATGCTCGAAGCCCTGATCGCCGCTTTCCGGCTCACCACGCGCGAGGCCGAGGTGCTGTACTGGGTCGTGCAGGGCAAGACCAACCGCGACATTGGCGACATCCTGGGTGCGAGCCCCGCCACGGTGAAGAAACATCTCGAACATGTCTTCGAGAAGCTTGGCGTCGAGACCCGTACCGCGGCGGCGGGCGTGGCCACCGGCCGTGTGCCGCAGCTGCGGCACCGCTAGGGCGGACGACTCAGAAGGCGTGAACGAACCTCGCCCCTGAAGCGTTGAGCAGTGCATGAGCGCTGCAACGGTTGGGAACGAGGGTGAACAGACTCAGGCGAGCCTGTTCGGTGGTGGTGAGTTGCCGGCCGCAGGCTCGGCGCAGCGGCCGCCGTCGAGCGCGCCGCGCGTGAACGCGAGCAGCGCCTGGCCGCGGCCTTGGCGGCCATGCAGAGGCTGCAGCGCAAGCCCCCACCCGAGCCGAACAAGCCCAAGCCGTCCAAGCGGCGCGGCCGCAGCGCTGCTGCGAGCGCCGCGGGCGGGGGCGCAGCCGCCAAGCCACCGGCCGAACCTGAGGCCGAGCCTCGCGTGAGCACCACCGACGCCGAGGCGCGGGTCATGAAGATGGCCGACGGGGGCTTTACCAAGCTGCAGGCCATCGACGAACTCACCGAGCGCGGCACGCAGCCGGTGCTGCTGCCGCCGCGCAGCCGCAACCCCGACATCGACTGCCTGGCGCCCAAGCACACCGACTCGCCCGCGCAGGCGCAGTGGCGCGAGTTCATGCGCAGCGACTTCGCCAAGGCGTTGTACATCCAGCGCGGGGCGCACGGTCGAGTGCGCCAATGCGCAACTGCGACGACGCGCTCTGCAGCGGTTCAACGTCTGCGGCATGGCCAAGGCACGGGCCGTACTGCTGTGGCACGCCCTGGCGCACAACCTGATGCGCATGCGCAGCCTGAACATCGCCTTGGCCGCCTGAAGCACGGCGCGCCGCGTGCCCTTGGCTGCTACGCTGGCTCGCCACGCCTTCCACACCCTCACAACAGACCCACGCAGCGCTGATGCCGCGCATCGGGCGCTGACTGGTCGCGCAACTGCCGCCATCAGCAGCAATGCGATCACCCCAGGCGATTGGCGTTTCGTTCAAAGCTTCTCAGCTCCTACCTCAGCGCCGCGGCGCGACGCGGGTCTCCAGCGGGGCTGGCTGGTAGTCGGGCAGCAGGCGGCAGCCCGGGCCGAAGCGGGCCTCGTAGGTCTTGCACAGCCGCGCGAGCCCGGCGGGCGTGGGCTTGTCGCCCTCTTGCGCCCAGCGCACCAGGGCGTCGAAAAGCGCTGCATAGGTCGGGTCGCTCAGGTAGCTGTGATCGCGATGATCGCTGAGCACCTGCACCAAGCGAGAAGCCGTGCCGGCGCCCTCCATCGTCCGGCGGAAGGCCGACTGCAGCTCGACGAAGGCGGTCGGGTCGCCGATGCCATGCACCGTCAGCACGGGGATGCCGATCCGGCCGGTCAGGTCGGTGTCGGCGCCGAAGGTGGCCACGGCCCGCGGGTCGGCGCGGTAGCGCAGCACGCCAGCGTTGAGCGCCGCATCATCGGTCGATCCGGTGTAGCGCACCTGCGCGTTGTCGAAAGGGTTCAGGCCGCCGGTACGGTTCTGCACGATGTCCTGGAAATGCCAGGTGGCCCAGTTGAGGTGGGCGATCACCGAGGTTTCCGGGATGCGGATCACGTCCACCACCGTCTTGAGCCTGCTCGCCTGCTCCGGCGTGCGCTGGGCGGCAGGCTTTCGCACACCCAGGCACTCGTCGACACGCGCAGCCAGTTCCGCGCGTGTCAGCTTGCTGTCGACGGGCAGGCCCATCCACAGTGGGTATTGCGGTTCATCGGGCCGTGGGTGGTTGTTGCAAAGGAACTGGTACACCACCCGCAGATCGAGGCGGAAGTCGTAAGAGCGGGTGCCGCCGGCCAGCACACCGCTGGAGAGCAGCACACCGGCATATGGGGAGCGTTGGCCCGGAGCAGCATACATCTCGGCCGCCTTGGCCGCCACGTTGGCTCCCCAGGACTGGCCGTGCAGCAAGGTCAACGTCGGCTGCGCCACATGCTCCACGAAGATGCGGCGCACCCGCTCGGTGTCTTCGGCCGCCGAGCGCACGGCCACGCCACCCTGGCGGAACACGGAGCCTGCCCAGGCGTAACCGGCCCGCACGGTGATGGCCCAGCGCTTGATGTCTTCATCGGCACGGCTGGCCTTGGGTTCGCCCAACGTGGGGCCGCCGTGGGCATGCACGACGAGCATCCGGTTCCAGTCCTTGGGCACGACGATCAGGTAGTGTGCGCCTGCAGAGTCCTGACCACGCAGGCAGCGGGCCTCGGCAGGCACGCCATCGGGGCAGGTGGCGACCGAGGGAGGGGCCTCCTTGCTGGGAGCCGGGGTCTGGGCACATCCGACCAGCAGGGCGGCCACGCCGAATATGAGGATATGGGGCGCACGAGGGCGCGCAGCGAGTGTCATGCCGCTTGTCTCCGGTTAGGTCTTGTCGGGCACCTTCGTCGAGGTGTTCGCAGGTACCTTAGCGGCCTGATGCATGATGGTCAAATATACTGACCATTGATTCTCAAGACGTTCCATATATGGAGACAAGGCTCCTGCGCTACTTCGTGGCGGTGGCAGACGCCGGGCACATGACCCGTGCAGCGGCACAGCTGGGCATCCAGCAGCCTCCGCTGAGCCAGCAGATCCGTGCTCTGGAGGCGCGGCTGGGCATCACGCTGTTCCATCGCCATCCGAAGGGTGTGTCGCTGACGGACGGCGGGCGCATGTTCCTGGCCGAAGCACGGCGCATCCTGCAGGACATCGCGGCGATGGAAGAGCGCATGCAGCGTGTGGCGAGGGGTGAGCGCGGGCGGTTACACATCGCGTTCACTAGCTCGGCCGCTGCGCATGCCTTCACGCCGCAGGCGCTGCGGGAATGCCGCCATCGCTTCCCGGAGATCGAGCTGGTGCTGAGCGAGAACAACGCGGCCGAGATCACCGAAGCGATCGCCGACGGGCGCTTGCACGGTGGCTTCCTGCGGGTGCCCGTGTCGCACCCGGCGGGCGTCAAGCTGCACACCCTGCTGCACGAGGCCACGGTGGTGGCGGTGCCGCTCGACCACCCCCTGGCACGTCGTCGTACCCGCCGCGTGGCCTTGCAGGACCTGGACGGCGAAAACCTCATCCTCGTGCGCCGGCCAGGCGCACCGGGGCTGTACGCGAACCTGCTGATGCGCTGCGCGCAGGCGGGCGTGCAACCGAAGGTGGTGGCCGAGGTGCCGCGCATGATGACCAACCTCAATCTCGTCGCCGCCGGCGCTGGCATCTCGGTGGTGCCCGCGTCGATGCAGGGAGCGCACCCGCATGCGATCCGCTACCTGCCCCTGTCGCCGGAGGCCAGGGTGGATGCCCCCCTGACCCTGGCCTACCGGGAAGCGGACTGCGTGGGCGCCCTGGCCACGTTCGTGGCCTTGGTGGTCGACATCGTGGCGCATGGCCCGGGCAAGATGCCGCCATCGTGAACGTCAAGCCCACCCTGTCTCGTCGTGTCTTCCTGGCAGGGCTCCTGGCAGTCGCCTGGACCCGGTCCGCTTCCGCTGCGCCGCCCTGGCCTGCTCGACCCATCCGACTGATCGTGGCCTACCCACCGGGCGGGGTGAGCGACGACATGGCGCGTTTGCTGGCGCGGCAGGTGTCGGCGGGGCTGGATGTACCCGTGGTGGTGGAGCACCGCAGCGGCGCCGGTGGCACCCTGGCGATGGAGGCGCTGGCCAAGGCTCCGTCCGATGGACATACGCTGGCGCTGTCGGCCATCACACCCCTCACGCTGTCGCCCCATCTCGGTCGCGTCGGCTATCGACCTCTGCACGACATCGTTCCGGTGGTGAGCGTGATGGCCACCCCGGCGCTGGTGGTGGGCACCCCGGCCTTTGCGGGCGCGAGCCTTGCTGATGCGCTGGTGCAGGCGCAGCGCGTACCGGGAGCACTGCGCTGGGCCAGTTCTGGCGTGGGCACCACGGGGCATCTGATGCTGGCACGGATCGCTGCCGAGGCCGGGGTGGACATCATTCACGTGCCCTACAAGGGTGGTGGCGCCCAGCTCAATGACGCCTTGGGCGGCCACTTCGAGCTCCTGTCGACCAACGTGGGCCTGCTGCAGTTGCGCTACATCCGTGAAGGGCGATTCAAGCCCCTGGCCGTGGGGGCACCCGAGCGGCTGCCGGTGCTGCCCGAGGTGCCGACCCTTGGGGAACTGGGTTTCGGCTCGGCCAACCGGATGTCGGTGTTCGGCGTCTTTGCACCGGCTGGCACTGCTCCCGACGTGCTGGAGCGGCTCAACGCCGCCTTCAATGAAGCCTTGCGGTCGCATGACGTGCAAGCCCGCCTGCGGGCTGTCAACACCCTGCCCACCGGCGGGACCCGCAAGGCCTTTGCACGGGTGATCGAGGAAGAGTTCCGCGCCAACCAGGCGCTTCCTCGGCAGGCCGAAGATCAGCGCCGCTGAGCGTCGGACCCTACGGCAACTACTTCTTCTTGCGCCGATCGGGCACCACCGTCACACGGGTGGGCATGACGGCATCCGGCGAAATCGGTTTCGCCGGCGCCTGGTCCTTCGTCGGCTTCTTCGCTTCCTTGTTACTGCGCTGCCGGCCCTTGGGCATGATCGACGGCTCCTGAGAGGGATGGTTCACCCGGCCCGCCGATCGACGTTGCGGGCTCGGGCCATGCGACATCACGCTGCCTACGCCATGTGGCGTATTTGCGTGCGACCGCTCCCTGCCTAAGCTGAGGCTGTCTCTTCCACACAGCCCTGCCATTCCAAAGGAGCGCCTGCCATGACCATCTCCCGCCGCCACTTCAACCAGGCCCTGGGCGCCATCGCCCTGGGCGGGGCCGCCGTCGGCCTGCCTGCCCATGCCCAGTCCGACACCATCAAGGTCGGTATCCTGCATTCGCTGTCGGGCACCATGGCCATCTCGGAAACCGTCCTGAAGGACGTGGCCCTGATGACGATCGAGCAGATCAATGCCAAGGGCGGCGTGATGGGCAAGAAGCTCGAGCCCGTGGTGGTCGATCCGGCCTCCAACTGGCCGCTGTTCGCCGAGCGCGCCCGCCAGCTCATCACCCAGGACAAGGTGGCCGTGGTCTTCGGCTGCTGGACCAGCGTGTCGCGCAAGTCGGTGCTCCCGGTGTTCGAGGAACTCAACAGCCTGCTGTTCTACCCCGTGCAGTACGAGGGCGAGGAACTGAGCAAGAACGTGTTCTACACCGGCGCGGCGCCCAACCAGCAGGCCATTCCCGCGGTGGAATACCTGATGAGCAAGGACGGCGGCTCTGTCAAACGCTTCGTGCTGCTGGGCACCGACTATGTGTACCCGCGCACCACCAACAAGATCCTGCGCGCCTTCCTGAAGTCCAAAGGCATTCCCGACAGCGACATCATGGAGGCCTACACCCCCTTCGGCCACAGCGACTACCAGACCATCATCGCCAACATCAAGAAGTTTGCCGCGGCAGGCAAGAAGACGGCGGTGGTCTCCACCATCAATGGTGACTCCAATGTGCCCTTCTACCGTGAGCTGGGCAACCAGGGCCTGAAGGCGACCGACGTGCCGGTGGTGGCCTTCTCGGTGGGCGAGGAAGAACTGCGCGGCGTGGACACCAAGCCGCTGGTGGGCCACCTGGCGGCGTGGAACTACTTCATGTCGATCAAGAACCCGACCAACGACGCCTTCATCAAGGCTTGGTCGGACTACGCCAAGGCCAAGAACATCCCGGGCCACAAAGACCGTCCGCTGACCAACGACCCGATGGAAGCCACCTACATCGGCATCCACATGTGGAAGCAGGCCGTCGAGAAGGCCAAGAGCACGGACACCGACAAGGTGATCGCCGCGATGGCCGGCCAAACCTTCCCGGCCCCGAGCGGCTTCATGGCCAAGATGGACGAGAAGAACCACCACCTTCACAAGCCGGTGTTCATCGGTGAGGTGAAGGCCGATGGTCAGTTCAACGTGGTATGGAAGACCAAGGGTCCCGTCAAGGCTCAGCCCTGGAGCCCCTTCATTCCCGAGAACAAGGGCAAGAAGGACGAGCCCGAGAAGAAGTAAGGGCAGTAAGGGCTTTCGAGGATGCACGAGTGAGTTCCACGACACGATGGGGGATCCGCCTCGCCCTGGCCGCCCTGGCCTGGGTGCTGGCGGGCCCGGCGGCGGCCCTGAGCCCCGAGCAGATCCGGGCCCTGGCCCTGGGCGATAACGACGAGCGCATCGAGGCGCTCAGCGAGGCGGCCGCCACCGGCGACCCCTTGCTGGGCCCCTACATCGAGGCCTTGCTGGCAGACGAGGTGCGCACCGTCGGCGACGACCAGGTCTTCATCGTGCGTGGCAACGAGGTGCGCAACGCCCTCACCGGTGAGCCCGCCACCCTGCCCGACGGCGCGGAGGAGGTGGTCAACAGCAACCGCATCCGCCGGGCGCTGCAGGCGGCCCTGGCCGCGCTCAAGCTCTTCTCGGATGATCCGGCCGTGCGCGGCCAGGCCATCGCGCAGATGCAGCGCGAGATCCTGGACGCGGAACAGCTTCCCGTGATCGAGAAGGTGCTCGAGCGCGAGACCGATGCCGGACTGCGTGAGCAGCTGCAGGCCTTGCGGGCCACCGCCATGATCACCTCCCACGATCCGGCCCTGCGCCTGGAGGCGGCCGAGTTGCTGGGCCGCAGCAACCAGCCCACGGTGCAGGCCTTGCTGCGCGAGCGGCTGGCACAGGACGGCGACAGCTTCACCGAACCCGACGCGCAGGTGCGCGCGGCCCTGAGGAAGTCACTCGCGGCCGTGGACAACCGCCTGGCCTGGGGCGAGCGCGCGGGGGTGCTGTTCAGCGGCGTGAGCCTGGGCAGCCTCCTGCTGCTGGTGGCGCTCGGCCTGGCCATCACCTATGGCCTGATGGGTGTGATCAACATGGCCCACGGCGAGATGATGATGATCGGGGCCTATGCCACCTACGTGGTGCAGAACCTCTTTCGCGCGCATCTGCCGGGCTGGTTCGACTGGTATGTGCTGGCCGCGGTGCCCGTGGCCTTCCTGGCGTCGGCCGTGGTGGGTGCGGTGCTCGAACGTAGCGTGATCCGCTGGCTGTATGGCCGGCCGCTGGAAACCCTGCTGGCCACCTGGGGCATCAGCCTCATCCTCATCCAGGCGGTGCGTTCGCTCTTTGGCGCCCAGAACGTGCAGGTGGACAACCCGACTTGGCTGAGCGGTGGTGTGACGCTCATGCCCAACCTCACGCTGCCCTACAACCGTATCGCCATCATCGTGTTTGCGGCGCTGGTGGTGGCTGGCGTGGCGCTGCTGATCGCCCGCACGCGGCTCGGGCTGTTCGTGCGTGGGGTCACCCAGAACCGGCCCATGGCCGCGTGCATGGGGGTGAACACGGCGCGGATCGACACCTATGCGTTTGCCCTGGGCGCGGGCATTGCCGGCCTGGCCGGCTGCGCGCTGTCGCAGGTGGGCAATGTCGGGCCTGATCTCGGCCAGAGCTACATCGTGGATTCCTTCCTGGTGGTGGTGACCGGCGGGGTGGGGCAACTGGCCGGCACGGTGTACGCCGCGTTGGGCCTGGGCGTCATCAACAAGCTGCTGGAAGGCTGGCAGGGAGCGGTGCTGGCCAAGATCATGGTGCTGCTGCTCATCGTGGCCTTCATCCAGAAGCGTCCGCAGGGCCTGTTCGCAATGAAGGGAAGGAGTGCCGAGGCATGACAGCGGTTCTGAACGCAGGCACCGCTGGTGTCGATCTCGTGCCACGTCGTGGCCTGCTGCTGGGGCCCAAGGGCTGGGCGGCCGTGCTCGCAGCGGCGCTGAGCGTGGGCGTGCTGGTGCCCTTGCTCAACCTGGCCGTGCCGGCCGACAGCGCCTGGCACCTGAGCGACTACTACGTGAGCCTGTTCGGCAAGATCATGTGCTACGCCATCTGCGCGCTGGCCATGGACCTGATCTGGGGCTACACCGGCATCCTCTCGCTGGGCCACGGCTTGTTCTTTGCGCTGGGCGGCTACGTGATGGGTATGTACCTCATGCGCCAGATCGGCACCGACGGGCACTACAAGTCGGAGCTGCCCGACTTCATGGTCTTCCTGGATTGGAAGGAGCTGCCCTGGCACTGGGCCCTGAGCGACTCCTTCCTGGCCACGCTCGTGCTCGTCGTGGCCGTGCCGGGCGGGCTGGCCTTCGTCTTCGGCTACTTCGCCTTCCGCTCGCGCATCAAGGGCGTGTACTTCTCCATCATCACGCAGGCGATGACGTTTGCCGCCATGCTGCTCTTCTTCCGCAACGAGACGGGCTTTGGCGGCAACAACGGCTTCACCGACTTCAAGCGCATCCTCGACATCCCGATAGCCACCTCGGGCATGCGGGTGACGCTGTTCGCGATCACGGGCTTCGTGCTGATCGGCTTCTTCCTGCTGGGCCGCTGGATCGTGAACAGCAAGTACGGCCGTGTGCTGCAGGCCGTGCGCGATGCCGAGTCGCGCGTGATGTTCACCGGCTACAACCCGCTGGGCTACAAGCTGTCGATCTGGACGCTGTCGGCCATGATGTGCGGCGTGGCCGGGGCCCTGTACGTGCCGCAGGTGGGCATCATCAACCCCAGCGAGATGTCGCCGGCGGCCAGCATCGAGATCGCCATCTGGACGGCCGTGGGCGGGCGGGCCTCGCTGATCGGCCCCATCATCGGCGCCTTCTTCGTCAATGGGGCCAAGAGCTGGTTCACCGTGTCCTTCCCCGAGTTCTGGCTGTACTTCCTCGGGGCCTTGTTCATCGGGGTGACGCTGTTCCTGCCCCATGGCATCGTCGGCCTGCTGCGCGGGCGCCGCAAGAACACGGAGGACCGCGCATGACCCCCGACCTGATGGAAGCAGGCGCCCGCGCCCGGGAAGAGCATCTGCAGCGTTCACGGGGTCCCATCGACGGCTCTGGCGGACGCGATGCCAGCTACGGCCGTGTGGTGCGCGAAGGCGAAGTGGACCTGGCGCATGGCGCCATCCTCTATCTGGACGACATCACCGTCAGTTTCGATGGCTTCCGTGCGCTGAACCAGCTCTCGCTGAGCATCACCGCCGGCGAACTGCGCTGCATCATCGGCCCCAATGGCGCTGGCAAGACCACGATGATGGACGTCATCACCGGCAAGACCCGCCCCGATGCCGGACGCGCCTTCTTCGGCTCCACCATCGACCTGCTGCGCCTGCGCGAAAGCGAAATCGCCACCATCGGCATCGGCCGCAAGTTCCAGAAGCCCACGGTCTACGAGCACCTGAGCGTCTTCGAGAACCTGGAACTGGCCCTGCGCGCCGACCGGGGCGTGCGCGCCTCGATGTTCTTCCGGCTCTCGGGCGAGCAGCTCGACCGCATCGCCGAGATCCTCACGCTCATCCACCTGCGCGACCAGGCCCAGCGCACGGCGGGCCTGCTGTCGCACGGCCAGAAACAGTGGCTGGAGATCGGCATGCTGTTGATGCAGGACCCTAAGCTGCTGCTGCTGGATGAACCCGTGGCCGGCATGACCGACGAGGAGACCGAACGCACCGCCGAACTCTTCCTGTCGCTCGAAGGCAGCCATTCGCTGGTGGTGGTCGAGCACGACATGAAATTCATCCATGACCTCACGCGAGACAACCCGGCCAAGAAGGTGACCGTGCTGCACGAAGGCAGTGTGCTGGCCGAAGGCTCGCTGGCGCAAGTGCAGGCCAACGACAAGGTCGTCGAAGTCTATCTGGGGCGCTGAGCATGCTCAAGGTCGAAGGCATCAATCAGTACTACGGCGGCTCGCACATCCTGCGCAATGTCGGCTTCGAGGCGAAGGCGGGTGAGGTCACGGTGATCCTCGGGCGCAACGGCGTGGGCAAGACCACGCTGCTCAAGAGCCTCATGGGCTTGGTGCCGGTCAAGACCGGGACGATCACCCTGGACGGCCATCCCATCACCTGCGACACCCCCTACGAGCGTGTGCGCAAGGGTGTGGGCTACGTGCCCCAGGGCCGCGAGATCTTCGGCCGCCTCACGGTGGAGGAGAACCTGCGCATGGGGCTGGCCTACAAGAGCGCGCGAACGCCCATCCCGCCGCAGCTTTTCGAGCTGTTCCCGGTGCTCAAGCAGATGCTGCACCGGCGCGGCGGCGATCTCTCGGGCGGGCAGCAGCAGCAACTGGCCATCGCCCGCGCCCTGGCGGCGGGCCCCAAGCTGCTGATCCTGGACGAGCCCACCGAGGGCATCCAGCCGTCCATCATCAAGGACATCGGCCGCGTCATCCGCAGGCTGGCCGACACCGGCATGGACGGCCATCCGCCCATGGCCATCGTGCTGGTCGAGCAGTACTACGATTTCGCTGCCGAACTGGCTGACCAGTATCTCGTGATGGAGCGCGGCGAAGTGGTGATGCAAGGCCGCGGCGCCGGCATGGCAGCCGACGGCGTGCGCCAGCGCATGTCCATCTAGGGCCGGCGCAGGCGCTCTAGCTCCTCGGGCGTGAAGGTGGCGCGCAGCTGAGCGTCGTTGCCGCCGCCTTGCACATTGCCACGTGCCAGGCCATTACTTCGAGTGCCAGGGATCTCGAAGAAGGTGCGCCCGACGGGCGTGATCTGTGCCACGGGCACGCCGGTGCGCAAGGCCGTGGCATTGAGCCAGATGTCGTCGGCACGCGGACAGCAGTCCAGGAAGGCCAGGCCGCGTTCGCGCAAAGCCAACTGCATGCGCACCGGGTACAGCACGCCCGAAACCCCCGTCAGAAAGTGGCGGTGATCCGGGCGGGTGTCTTCGCAGGGGGGCCACTGGGCGTAGGGCAGCAACCGCCCCTGGGCGTCGAAGGCGATGCGGTGGGCCCGGAAGCACACGATCGCCCAGGGCATTCGTTCGTGGGCGCGCATCAGCTCGGCCAGCCAGTCGCGCGGGTACAGCACATCGTCGTCGGCCGTCACCAGCGGTCGGGTCGGATGCGGTTCGCACAGGACTTGCGGCAGGTACTTCTTGTGTGGGCCGTAGTCCTCGGTGCCGCGCACCTCCAGCCCGCGGGCCTGCAGGCGCTGCAAGGTTTCGGGCAGGCCCGCCTCGATCAGCTCGTGTTCCAGCCACAGCACCAGACGCGAAGGTTTGAGCGTGCCGGCACCGATGCTTTCGATGGTGTAGTGCACGCCAGCCAGTCGCGGCCCGAAGCTCGTGAGCGACACCACCGGGCCGGCCGGGTCCAGGAGACTCTCGCGGCTTTCCAGGTTGCGCCGTTGCAGGCGTCGCATCCACCAGGGGCGCACGAGCCGCTTGATGCTGCGCAGGGCGCGGCGCCGCAGGCGCTCACGCCAGAGGATCCAGGTCGAGGGCGGCCGGTCAGAAGACGAAGGGGGCGCTGGCATGGGCTGCACGATGAGGGCTCGGACGCAAGGAGGCTTCAGTGTAGGGGGTTGCAGTCCTTGAAAGGGAGCGCGTGAAACAGATGATTCGTATGGCATACTATGAAACATCTGTTCCAGTCCACTGTTTGCGCCGACACCCCCGCAGCGAAACGTCACCGATGGAGCCCCAGGACGTCCACGCACTGGTCGAGCGGCATTTCGAGGCCCTCAGCCCCGAGCTGCGCCGGGCCGCGCGCTGGATCGTCCGGCACGGGACGTCCCTGGGTCTGCAGTCGATGCGCGCCAGCGCCCGGCAGGCCGGCGTGTCGGCGGCGACCATGACCCGGCTGGCCCGTCAGTTGGGCCTGCCTGGCTTCGAGGCCTTGCGCGAGCCCTTCCGGCGGGCTTTGGCCCGGCAGGCCGAAGACCCGGTCGGCTACCTGGGCCGCGCACAGCGCACTGCGTCGGCCCGGCATTCACTGATGGGCGATTTGAACGAGGCCCAGGTGGCCGATGTGCGATCCTGCGCGGGGCTCAACGCGCCCGGCCGGATCGAGGCCGCAGCCCGGCTGATGCTGCGAAGCCGCCAGGTGGCGTTTCTGGGGCTGCGCGCCAGCTTCGGAATCGCCTACCACCTGCACTACACCTTCGGCCTGCTGTGCAGCAGGGGACGGCTGCTGCACGATGCGGCCGCAGGCTGGGTTGACCAGCTCGATCTCCTCGGCCCGCGCGACCTGCTCGTGGCCGTGAGCCAGGCCCCCTACACCCGAGAGACGGTCGAGGCCGTGCAGCAGGCTGTGCAGGCCGGCGTCCCGGTGCTCGCCTTGACCGACAGCGCGCTGTCCCCGATCGCGCGCGGCGCACGGCAGGCTTTGCTGTTTTCGGCGAGCTCGCCGTCCTTTTTCCAATCGATGACCGGTGCCCAGGCGCTGGCCGAGGCCCTCATCGCGGCCGTCGCGGCGCAAGGCGGGGCCGATGTCCTCGACCACCTGGCCCGGCGCCAGGCCCTTCTGCAAGCCCGCAAGGCCTATTGGGAGCGCCCGGCGCGCCAGGCTGCCCCCCGGAGAAGCGCTGAATGAACCCGAGCACCACCCACGTCTTTCACCGCCAACTGCATGCCGCCTTGCCCGTGGCCGTGGCGGCCCGCGGGTCGATCATCATCGACCGCCTGGGCCGCCAGTACATCGACGCGTCGGGCGGGGCCGCCGTGTCCTGCCTGGGCCACGGCCACCCGGATGTGCTCGCCGCGATGCACGCCCAGATCGATCGCATCGCCTATGCCCACACCAGCTTCTTCACCACCGAGGTGGCCGAGGCCCTGGCCGATGACCTGATCGCCCACGCGCCGGCCGGCATGAGCCATGCCTACTTCGTCTCGGGAGGCTCCGAGGCGGTGGAGGCGGCGCTGAAGATGGCGCGCCAGTACTTCGTCGAGATCGGCCAGCCCCAGCGGCGGCACTTCATCGCGCGGCGCCAGAGCTACCACGGCAACACGCTGGGGGCGCTGGCGGTGGGCGGCAACCAGTGGCGCCGCGCCCAGTTCGCACCGCTGCTGATGGACGTCACCCACGTGTCGCCCTGCTACGAGTACCGCGACCGGCAACCCGGCGAAACGGCCGAGCAGTACGGCCGGCGCCTCGTGCAGGAGCTGGCCGACACCATCGATCGCCTGGGCGGCGAGAACGTGATCGCCTTCGTGGCCGAGACGGTGGTGGGCGCCACCGCGGGGGCGCTGACGCCGGTACCGGGCTACCTGAAGGGCGTGCGCGAGCTGTGCGACCGCCACGGCATCTTGCTCATCCTCGACGAGGTGATGTGTGGCATGGGGCGCACCGGCACCTTGCACGCCTGCGAGCAGGAGGGCGTGGTGCCCGACCTGATGACCATCGCCAAAGGCCTGGGCGGTGGCTACCAGCCCATCGGCGCGGTGCTGGCGCAGCGGCGCCTGGTCGAGGCCTTTGCCCAGGGCAGTGGGCTGTTTCAGCACGGCCACACCTACATCGGACACGCCGTGGCTTGCGCGGCAGCGCTGGCGGTACAGCAGGTGATCCGCCGCGATGGCCTGCTGGAAGCCTGCCGCCGCCAGGGCGAGGGGCTGGCCCGGCGCCTGCAGCAGCGCTTGGGTGAGCATCCCCATGTGGGCGATCTGCGCGGGCGCGGCCTGTTCCGTGGCATCGAACTGGTGCGCGAGCGGGTCAGCAAGGCGCCGTTCGATCCGGCACTCAAGCTGCATGCCCGCATCAAACGCGAAGCCATGGCGCGCGGGTTGATGGTCTATCCCATGGGGGGCACGATCGACGGCCGGCATGGAGACCACGTGCTGCTCGCGCCCCCGTTCACCGTGAGCGACGACGAACTCGACGCCATCGTCGATCGCCTGGCCCAGGCCATCGATGCGGCGCTGGCATCGACCCATGCTTGATACACAAGGCCTTTCGGGGGTTTCCGCGGGTGGCGCGGCGCTTCGTTGGTGCTACCGTTGGGCACGAACTGTGCATGCCGGGATTTCCCGTACGCGGCACCCGATATCGCACATGTGCAAGAGCTTGCGGTAAGCTGCCGCCCTTTCATTCTCCCCCAACGTGTCACAGGAGGTCGAAGTGAATCCTCTCTCCCAAGTCAAGCCCCTGCGCCGGCTGCTGGCGGCCGCGGCCCTGGTGTCGCTGTCTTTGCCGTTCGGATCGGCGGTGGCCCAGCCGAAGTTCATGACCATCGGCACGGGCGGCGTCACGGGCGTGTACTACGCAGCGGGCGGCGCCATCTGCCGGCTGGTCAACAAGGATCGTGCCAAGCACGGGATCCGCTGCTCGGTGGAATCCACGGGCGGCTCGGTGGTGAACATCAACACCATCCGCGCTGGCGAGCTCGACTTCGGGGTGGCCCAGTCCGACTGGCAATACCACGCCGCCAAGGGCACCAAGGTGTTCGAGAAGGATGGTGCCTTCGCCGACCTGCGCGCCGTGTTCTCGCTGCACCCTGAGCCCTTCACCGTGGTGGCGCGCAAGGAGATCAACGCGACCCGCTTCGAGGACCTGAAGGGCAAGCGTTTCAACATCGGCAACCCGGGCTCCGGCACGCGCGCCTCGATGGAAGAGTTGCTGGGTGCCTTGGGCTGGAAGACCAGCGACTTTTCCTTGGCGGCGGAGTTGAAGGCCGACGAGCACGGCCCGGCGCTGTGCGACAACAAGATCGACGGCTTCTTCTACGGCGTGGGTCATCCCTCGGCCAATATCCAGGATCCGACGACCACCTGCGGCGCCAAGCTCGTGCCGCTGACCGGTCCTGCCGTGGACAAGCTGGTGGCCCAACACCCCTTCTATGCCAAGGTCGAGATCCCTGGCGGTCTGTATGCCGGCAACCCCAACCCCACGCCCACCTATGGTGTGTTGGCGACCTTCGTGACTTCGGCCAAGGTGCCGGAGTCCACCGTCTATGAGCTGGTCAAGGCGGTGTTCGAGAACTTCGACGAGTTCAAGAAGCTGCACCCGGCCCTGGCGAACCTCGATCCCAAGCGCATGATCAAGGACGGCCTGTCGGCGCCGCTGCACCCCGGTGCCGTCAAGTACTACAAGGAAAAAGGCTGGATGTAAGCCCGCCGGCTTGCGCCTGTGCGTCGAGCGGTGGGCGTAAAATGCTGGTTTGACCAAGAGGGGCCCCGTGACCCGGGGCCCTTTTTCTATGGATCGGCCTTGGGCGGGCCACCACTGCCTGGGCCGGTTCTCCGATACCGCTCCTGACTCAGAAGGTGGAAGCCTCATGTTCGGAAAGAAGAAGGATCAAGCCGCGAGCATCGATGTGCAGCAGCTCGTGAGCGATACCGACACCGGCGGCCGCAAGCCCGGGCCCTGGATGCACAAGATGCTGCTCGTCGTGGCCGTGGCGTGGTCGCTGTTCCAGTTGTGGATCGCCTCACCGCTGCCTTTCACCCTGGGCGTGTTCGTGCTCAACGACACCGAGTCGCGCGCCATCCACCTGGCGTTTGCCGTGTTCTTGGCCTTCATGGCCTACCCGGCCTTCAAACGCTCGCCCCGGGCCTACGTGCCAGTGACCGATTGGGTGTTTGCGCTGGTGGGCGCTTTCTGCGCGGCCTATCTGTTCCTGTTTTACCGGGAACTGGCGCAGCGGCCGGGCCAGCCGACCGAGATGGATGTCTACGCCGCGGTCGTGGGTGTGATCTTGCTGCTGGAGGCCACGCGCCGTGTGCTGGGCTTGCCCATGGTGATCGTTGCGCTGGTCTTCCTCGCCTACACCTTCGGCGGGCCCTATATGCCGGAGATGATCGCGCACCGCGGCGCCTCGCTCAACCGCGCCGCTTCGCATTACTGGCTGACCACCGAGGGCGTGTTCGGCATTGCACTGGGCGTGTCCAGTGGCTTCATCTTCCTGTTCGTGCTGTTCGGCTCCCTGCTGGACAAGGCTGGCGCGGGCAACTATTTCATCAAGTCGGCTTTTGCCTTGTTGGGTCACATGCGCGGCGGCCCGGCCAAGGCGGCCGTCGTCTCCTCGGCGGCCACCGGCGTCATCTCCGGCTCGTCGATCGCCAACGTGGTAACCACCGGCACCTTCACCATTCCGCTGATGAAGCGTGTGGGCTATCGGCCCGATCAGGCCGGCGCCGTGGAGGTTTCCAGTTCGGTCAATGGCCAGCTCATGCCGCCGGTGATGGGCGCGGCGGCGTTTCTGATGGTGGAGTATGTCGGCATCCCCTACACACAGGTGATCAAGCACGCTTTTTTGCCGGCCATCATTTCTTACATCGCGTTGTTCTATATCGTTCACCTCGAAGCGCTCAAGGGCGGCATGACCGGCTTGCCGCGCCGCGGCGGCGGCACGGCGATGCAGCGCTTGCTCTCTTTTGGCCTGACGGTGGCCGGGTTCATCATCCTGTCGGGGCTGGTGTACTGGGGCATCGGCTGGATCAAGGGCGCGCTGGGTGATGCCGCGATCTGGGTCATCGGCGCGGGCCTGTTGGCTGCGTACATCGGCCTGCTGTGGTTTGGTGCGCGCCAGCCCGAGCTGGAAATGGACGATCCCAACGCTCCGGTGTTCGAGCTGCCTGAAACCGGGCCCACCCTCAAATCCGGCTTGCACTACTTGCTGTCGGTGGTCGTGTTGATCTGGTGCCTGATGGTCGAGCAGATGTCGCCGGGCCTGTCGGCGTTTTGGGCCACGATGTTCATGATTCTCATCTTGCTCACTCAGCGCCCCATCCAGGCGGTGTTCCGGGGCCGGGGGGATTGGCTTGGCGCTGCGCGCCTGGGCGTGTCGGATCTGATCGATGGCCTGGCCACCGGCGCACGCAACATGATCGGCATCGGCGTGGCCACGGCAGCGGCCGGGCTCATCGTCGGCACCGTGTCGCTCACCGGTGTGGGCTTGGTGATGACCGAGTTGGTCGAGGCCCTGTCGGGCGGCAATCTGATGCTCATGCTCGCGCTGGTGGCCGTCATCAGCCTGGTGCTGGGCATGGGCTTGCCGACCACCGCCAATTACATCGTGGTGTCCACGCTGATGGCGCCCGTGGTGGTGGAACTCGGCGCACAAAGCGGGCTGATCGTGCCGCTGATTGCCGTGCACCTGTTCGTCTTTTACTTCGGGCTGATGGCCGACGTGACGCCGCCGGTGGGACTGGCCTCGTTCGCAGCGGCAGCCGTGGCGCGCACCGATCCGATCAAGACCGGCGTGACGGCTTTCTGGTACAGCATGCGAACGGCCATCCTGCCTTTCCTGTTCATCTTCAACACGCAGTTGCTGCTGATCGGGATCACGAGCACCTGGCATCTGATGTTGACCGTTGTCAGTGCCACGGTGGCGATGCTCGTGTTTGCTGCGGCCACGCAAGGTTGGTTCCTGGTGCGCAACCGCTGGTATGAAACGTTGGCGCTGTTGCTCGTGACCTTCACGCTGTTCCGTCCCGGCTTCTGGTGGGACATGGTCTACCCGCCCTACGAAGAGGCGCCGGCGGCCGAGCTGATGCGCTTTGCCGAAACCGCACCGCGCAATGCGAACAAGCGTATCTGGGTCGAAGGGCTGACGCTGGAGGGCAAAGAGGTGCGCAAAGGCGTGCTGCTGCCTCTGGGCGAGCCAGGCACGGCCCGTGAACGTCTGGCGCAAGCCGGTCTTCGCGTCGTGCCCATGGGCGACGAGTTGCAAATCATCATGGTGCAGTTCGGCAGCCAGGCCGAGAAGCTCGGCCTGGAGCAGGGTTGGAGGATCACGGCCATCGAGATGCCCACCGAGCGCCCGGCCAAGGAATGGATGTTTGTGCCGGCTTTTGCGTTGTTGGTCTTGGTCGTGTACTTGCAGCGTCGCCGTGCGCGGCAGGAGCGGCCGCCGGCCCCCCGGGGTGCGGCGGCCACGGCCTGATCAGGTCTTCCAGACGCGGGGCGGGCAGGCCGCGAGGCCCCAGCCGGCTTCGCGCCAGCGGGCCCACACAGCCGCCAGCAAGGCCTGGGCAGGCTCGGTGCGGTCCGCCAGGGTGCGCAGCACCACCACCCGCTCGTCCGGTGAGGTGACGCCCGCCTGGTCTCGCAGGGGGGACGATTCGATGCACTGCCGTGCCAAGTCCAGCAGCGCCTCGCGCCTGGCGGGCTCCAGCACCTGACCACCGGCCCACCACATCGTCGCCAGCACCCGTCGACCGTTCCAGCCCAGGGGGCTGTCGAGCAGCCGGGACGTGTGCGGGTCATCGGCATCGAGCACGCCACGCTCCAGCCACAGCCCGGGCAGTTCGATCTGCTGCTCGAAGCGGCCTTGCACAAACGGTTCGTTCGAGGCGGGCAGCCCCAGGGCCAGCAAGTCCCAGCCGATCATCTCGGCTCCCGGGGCCAGTTCGAAGCGCAGGTGGTTGACGGCGCGGGTGGCGCTGTAGGCGATGGTTTCCAGCGGCAGCCATTCCAGGCGCGCGTGCGCGGCCAGCTGCGCCACGAGGCGCTGCTCGGCTGTTTCTCCCGCGCTGCGGTAGAAGCGCGTGGCACCTGGTGTGGTGATCAGTGCATGCGCCTGCGGCGCCACGTCCACGGCGATGGCGAGCTGGTCGCCTCCCACGATGCCCCCGGGCGGGTGCACGAGCACGTTGTGGCAGATGCCTGGCCCTTCCGGATGCAGGCTGGCCAGCACCCGCAGGGGGCCGTCGTGGCGGTCATGCACGAGGGTGCGGGGCGCCTCGTGGCGGTAGTGCAGGGTCAGATGGCCGTGCCAGCCCATGCGTCAGACGCTTTGCGAGCCGCGGTGGGCCCAGCCGGTGGTGCGTTTTTCGATCCACGAGAAGAACTCGTACATCAGCATCGCCATGACGCCCACGGCCACCAGGCCCGCGAAGGCCAGGCCCATCTGCATGGCCGAGCCGGCCGAGACCAGCAGATAGCCGATGCCCTCGTTGGAGGCCTGCATCTCCGACACCGTGGTGCCCACGAAGGCCAGCGTGATCGCCACCTTCAGCGAGGCGAAGAAATAGGGCATGGAGCGCGGCAGGCCCACCTTGACGAGCACGTCCCAGCGGCGCGCACCCAGCACGCGCAGCACGTCTTCCAGCTCGGGCTCCAGCGTGGCCAGGCCCGTGGCGATGTTCACCGTGATCGGGAAGAACGAGATCAGAAAGGCCGTCAGGATGGCCGGGCCGATGCCGATGCCGAACCACACCACCAAGATGGGTACGAAGGCGGCCTTGGGCAGGGCGTTGAAGGCGGTCATCAGCGGATACATCGCGGCGTAGGCCAGGCGCGAGCTGCCCACGATGAAGCCCAGCAGCACCCCCACGGCGATCGCCAGGCCGAAGCCCGCCAGCGTGACCCAGAAGGTGCGCCAGGAGTGCTGCACGATGATGCTGCGGTACTCGACCATCTGCTCCCAGATGCGCGACGGGCTGGGAAAGATGAATTCCGAGATGGCCAGGCCCCGGCAGATGGCTTCCCACAGCACCAGCAGGGCCACCAGCAGCACCCAAGGGGCAAGGCGTTCGAGTTGCTTGTTCTTGCTCATGAGGGGAAGACTTCAGTGGCGGCGGATCGCGCCGATGCGCTCACGCAGTTCGTGGACGATCTCGGAGAAGGCCGGGGTGTAGGTGACCTCCAGGTCCCGTGGGCGCGGCAGGTCGATCTCGCGGCGCGCCAGAATGCGCCCCGGGCTCTTGCTCATCACGTAGACGGTGTCAGCGAGATACACCGCCTCGCGCAGGTCGTGCGTCACGAGGATGACGTTGAAGCGCTGCTCGGTCCACAGGTCGCGCAGGGTGTTCCACAGTTCTTCGCGGGTGAAGGCGTCGAGCGCCCCGAAGGGTTCGTCGAGCAGCAGCATGCGCGGCTCGTGGATGAGAGCCCGGCAGATCGAGGCGCGCTGCTGCATGCCGCCCGAGAGCTGCCAGGGGTACTTGTCCTCGTAGCCGCCCAGACCCACGCTTTGCAGCAGGCGGCGCGCCTTGTCCTCGTACTCGCGGCGCCGGGCTTTGAAGTTCGAGCGGTAGGGCTCGACGATCTCCAGCGGCAGCAGCACGTTGTCCACCGTGGTGCGCCAGGGCAGCAGCGAGGGCGCCTGGAAGGCCATGCCGGTGATCTTCAGCGGGCCGGTGACAGGTTCGCCCCCGATCAGGATGCTGCCCCGTGAGGGGCGTTTCAGCCCGGTGGCCAGCTTCATGAAGGTGGACTTGCCGCAGCCCGAGGGGCCCACGATGGCGATGAACTCACCCTCGCGCACCTGCAGCGAGATGTCCTCGACGGCGAACTGGTTCTGGGCGAGCAGCTCGTCGTTGTAGGCGAGCCAGACATTCTTGAAATCGACGAAGGCGTCCATGCACTGGGAGACCCTGCCGCCAGGGAAGGGCCCGGTTGGGGGAGAGGGGCATGCGACCGGGCACCCGCCGTGGGGCGCCCGGCGCCGGGGTCATTTCTTCGCCGGGAAGATGGCGCGTTCGGCCGCCGGGGGCAGGAAGCTGCCGTTCCACACGGCGTCGGGGTCCACGCGTGTCTTGGTGTTGAAGGCATCCCCCACCTGGCTGGCCATCAGCGCCAGGCGCGGCTTGCTCACGTCGCCGAAGCCGTCGGCGCGCGCATCGTCAGTGACGATGGACGAGGCGATGGCCAGGCGCAGGCGGCGCTCTTCCAGGGCGGGATTGATGATGCCGTCGCGCTCCTTGACCACGTCGATCGCTGCCTTGGGATTGGCCAGCACTTCCTTGGCGGCCTTGGTGAAGGCACGCAGGAAGCCCTTGACCGCCTCGGGATTCTTCTTCAGGAACTCCTCCGAGGCGATGATGGCGTTGCCGTAGAGCTTCACGCCGTACTGGGGATAGGGCATCACGTGGATGTCCTCGGGCTTGACGCCGCGCGCCTCCAGGTTGAGCAGCGAGGTGAAGTAAAAGCCAGTGATGGCGTCCACGTCACCGCGCGCGAGCATGGTCTCGCGCAGTGGCGGGTCCATGCTGATCCAGTTGACGCTGCCGATCTGGTTGGCCTTCTGGAAGATGGGGAAGGCGCGCCGGCCGGCGTCGAACACCGGGGCACCGAGCTTCTTGCCGGTCAGGTCGGCCGGGGTCTTGATGCCGGTTTTCTTCAACGAGAACACCGCCGCCGGGGTGTTGTTGTAGACCATCATCACCGCCACCGGCTTGTTCGGGGCGGTGGGGTTGTTGGCATGGAACTCCATCAGCGCGGCGATGTCGGCAAAACCCATGTCGTAGGTGCCCGAGGCCACACGGTTGACGGCATTGCCCGAGCCGTTGCCGGCGTCGATGGTGACGTTGAGCTTCTCGGCCTTGAAATGGCCCTTGGCCACCGGCCACAGGAAGAAGGCCGAAGGGCCCTCGAAGCGCCAGTCGAGCTGGAATTTGATGGAGGTGTCCTGGGCCTGGGCGAACGGGGCAACCAGGGCCAGCGTCAGGGCGGCGGCGGCGCCCAGGAGGCGGCGCTTGGCCGGGCAGGGATGGCATGGGGTCATGGGTGCGATCTCCGACAAGAGGGTGGGACGGCTGGAGCAAGTTTCATGCACAGCTTAAGGATCGGCGCGGATCCCCGCATCGGGGCATTCATGGGTTTCTCGCGAGCGGCCGCAGCGCCGCGGCCAGGTCGTCCACGCGCGGATGCAGCCGCAGGTTGCGCTCCACGCTGTCCAGGTGCTCGAGCATCAGCCGCGTGGCCGAGCGGGCATCGCCGCGCTCCAGGGCGTCGACGATGGCCACGTGCTCGGCCTGCGACTGCTCGGCCGACAGGGAGGACTGGTACATCAGCGAGATCAGCGAGCTGCGCGAGACCAGGTCGTGCAGCATCTCGGCCAGCACCTCGTTGCCGAGCATGCGGGCCAGGACCACGTGGAAGTCGGCCAGCAGATGGGTGCGGCCCGGCACGTCGGTGCGCTGCACCGCCGCCTGCTCGGCTTTCAGGTGCTCGCGCAGCTCGGCGACCTGGGCCGGTGTGATGCAGGCGGCCAGCCGTTTGATCATGGCCGACTCGATCATCTGGCGCACCTCGAAGACCTGGCGGGCCTCCTCGACGCTGGGCTGGGCCACGAAGGCCCCCCGGGCGGGCTCCAGCGTGACGAGTTTGTCGCGGCTGAGCTGGTTCAGGGCCTGGCGCACCAGGGTGCGCGAGACCTGGAAGATGTCGGCGATCTTCTGCTCGGCCAGCTTTGTGCCTGGCATCAGCCGGCGTTCGACGATTGCAGCGGTGATCGCCGCGACGATGCGTTCGGTGGCATTGCCGGCGGCGCCCCGGCCGGGCCGCCGGCCCGCGCCGGCCGGGGCCAGCAGGTCCAGCGGTGCGTCGGCCGAAGCCGCCGAGCGGCGCGCCGGGCGGCGGGGGGTGGAACGCGAAGCGAGGGCGGTGCGTGACATGGCGGATCGGTGGCGTGCACGCTACTGTATACACCAATGGAGACGGTGCCATCCGCAAGGACCCGAGAGGGGCCGCCGTGGCGAGTCGGGGCCGGGGCGGCGCGCTTGTGCCGGCGTTGGGGCGGTCCTTACACTGGCATGCCTTCCGGTGGGAATCGATGCGATGGACACCTACCTGCTTGACTGGCTGAACCTGCTGCTGCGCTGGGCGCACGTGGTCACGGCGATTGCGTGGATCGGCGCGTCGTTTTACTTCGTGATGCTGGACAACAGCCTGAGCGCACCGCAGCACGAGGACCTGAAGGCCAAGGGCGTGGACGGCGAGATGTGGGCCGTGCACGGCGGGGGCTTTTACCACGCCAACAAGTACCTGGTGGCGCCCAAGTGGTTGCCCTTGCCGCGCAACCTGCACTGGTCGTACTGGGAGAGCTATTCCACCTGGCTGAGCGGTTTTGCGCTGTTTGCGCTGATGTACCTGTGGCAGGCGGAGACTTTTCTGATCGACCGCAACGTGTACGCGTGGTCATCGCCGGCGCTGGCGGCGACGGCGGCGCTGGGTTTTTTGGTGGGTTTCTGGCTGGTGTACGACGGGATCTGCCGCACGCTGGGCCAGCGCCGCCGTGGTGACCTGGTGGTGGGGGTGCTGGTGGCCGGGTTCGTGGTGTTTTCGTCGTGGCTGGCGTGTCAGCTTTTTGCGGGGCGAGCGGCGTTTTTGCTGGTGGGGGCGATGCTGGCCACGGCGATGAGTGCCAACGTGTTCTTCTGGATCATTCCGGGGCAGCGCAAGGTGGTGGTGGCGTTGCGTGCGGGGCAGGCGCCCGATCCGGTGCATGGGCGGCGGGGCAAGCAGCGCAGCGTGCACAACACCTACTTCACGCTGCCGGTGATCGTGGCGATGCTGTCGAACCACTATGGGTGGCTGTACCAGGGGGCGCACAACTGGATCGTGCTGGTGGGCTTGATGCTGGCCGGGGCCTTGATCCGGCACAGCTTCGTGGCGCGGCACCAGGCGAAGGTGCAGGGCCGGCGCACGCCGTGGGAGCATGCGATGGCCGGCGTGCTGCTGCTGGTGGGGGTGGTGGTGTGGCGTTCACCGCCGGCGGCGGTGCCGGCGCAGCGGCCGGCCGAGCCGGTGGGGGTGGCGCAAGTGCACAGGGTGATTGAGCAGCGCTGCGCGATGTGCCACAACGCTGCGTTGGCCAGCAAGAACGTGGCGCTGCACACGCCGCAGTTGGTGCAGCAGCATGCACAGGCGATCTACCAGCAAACGGTGGTGTTGAGGCAGATGCCGCTGAACAACGCCACACAGATCACCGAGGACGAGCGCGCCCTCATCCGGCGATGGTTCGAGGCGGGGGCGCCGGGGGAGTGAGCCCCGGGCTCAACGCCGCATCAGCGTGGACTTGCCGAACAGGCTGGCGATCAGCTCGACGGCCACCTCGGCCGTCTGGTTGCGCACGTCCAGCGCCGGGTTGAGCTCCACCACGTCGAGCGAGCCCAGCCGGCCGGTGTCGGCGATCATCTCCATGCACAACTGGGCTTCGCGGTAGCTGGGGCCGCCGCGTACGGTGGTGCCGACCCCGGGGGCGACGTCGGGGTCGAGGAAGTCCACATCGAAGCTCACGTGCAGATGGGTCTGCGCATCGAGCAGGGCCAGGGCCATCTCCATCGTGTGGCGCATGCCCATCTCGTCGATGTAGCGCATGTCGAAGACCTCGAGGTTCTCGGCATGCACGAGGTGCTTCTCGCCGGCGTCCACGCTGCGGATGCCGATCTGGCGCACCATCTGCGGGCGGATGGCCGGACACTGGCCGCCCAGATGGGTCAGGGCCTGAGGCCCATGGCCGCACAGCACGGCCACGGGCATGCCGTGCACGTTGCCGGTGGGCGTGAGCGTGTTGGTGTTGAAATCGGCGTGCGCGTCGAGCCAGAGCACGCGCAGCTTTTTGCCCGTCTCCCGGCAGTGTCTTGCCACTGCGCTGATCGAGCCGATGCCCAGGCAATGATCCCCGCCAAGCAGGATCGGCAAGCGGCCTTGCTGAAGCTCGGCATGCACGGCCTCGTGCACGGCCTGGTTCCAGGCGACCACCTCGTCGAGGTGCCGGTAGCCGTCCACGGGAGCTTGCCAGGGGTTGGGCGGGCCGGCCAGGTTGCCTCGGTCGATCACCTCGCAGCCCTGGGCTTCGAGGACGGGTTGCAGTTGCGCCACGCGCAGGGCTTCGGGCCCCATGGAGGCGCCGCGAGAGCCGGCGCCCACGTCGGTGGGGGCGCCGATGAGACTGACGGGAATGGGCGAACGCGGCATGGCGGGATCAAAAATCGTCGGCAAAGGCGCCGCTGGTGCTGGGCGGGGCGTCCAGGGCATAGGCTTGGGCAATGAGCTGCCAAGCTTCTTCGGCGGTTTCGACGTACTGGAATAGGTGCAGGTCTTCGGGGGCGATCATGCCTTCTTCGACGAGCACGTCGAAGTTGATGAGGCGGCTCCAGAACTCGCGGCCGAACAGCAGCACCGGACGTTTGCGGCTCTTGCGTGTTTGCACGAGGGTGAGGACTTCGAACAGCTCATCGAGGGTGCCGAAGCCGCCCGGGAAGCACACCAGTGCGATGGCCCGCATCAGGAAGTGCATCTTGCGCAGGCCGAAGTAGTGGAACAGGAAGCACAGCTCCGGCGTGATGTAGGGATTGGGCTCCTGCTCGTGCGGCAGCACGATGTTCAGACCGATGCTCTTGCCCCCGGCTTCGTGCGCACCGCGGTTGCCCGCTTCCATGATGCCGGGGCCGCCGCCGGTGACCACGTAGATCGGCGGGTCCAGGCGCCGGGAGGCTTCGGTGACGAGCGCGGCGAAGCGGCGGGCCTCCTCGTAGTAGTGCGACATCCGCAGCCGCGATTGCGCGCGCGCAATCGCGCGGGCATCCCCGCTGCGCTGCGCCTGCTCCAGCGCCTGCCGGGCGGCATCGGCGGGCAGGATGCGGGCGCTGCCGAAGATCACGATCGTCGATTCGATGCCGTGCTGTTTCTGGACCAGTTCGGGCTTGAGCAGCTCGAGTTGCATGCGCACCGGGCGCAGCTCCTCGCGCAGCAGGAAGTCCTCGTCGGTGAAGGCCAGGCGGTAGGCGCTCTGGGGGCTGCCATAGCGGGGCAGGCTGGCCGCTGCGGCGGCATCGTCCTGGGCCGTGGGGAAGTTGCGGGCTGTGAGTTCCTGGCGCTTGTCGTCCATGCCGGGCTCTTCTCGTTGTGAGGCAAAGGGCCCGACAGCTTAGCGGATGCGCGCTGCCGCTGCGGGCAATGACCCCGATGGCCGCGCATGGCACACGGGGCAGTCCGGATGGCGTGCGATGCGGATCTCGGTCCACTCCATGTGACGGGCATCGAGCATCTGCAGGCGCCCGGCCAGAGAACGACCGACCCCGGCGAGCAGCTTGAGCGCCTCGGCGGCCTGCTGGCTGCCGATGATGCCCACCAGCGGCGCGAACACCCCCATCGTGGCGCAGCGCACTTCCTCGAAGGACTGCTCGGGCGGGAAGATGCAGGCATAGCAGGGGCTCGACGCATCGCGCGGGTCGTACACCGAAATCTGACCGTCGAAGCGGATGGCCGCCCCGGCCACCAGCGGCTTGCGATGGGCGACGCAGGCCCGGTTGAGGGCGTGGCGGGTGGCGAAGTTGTCGGAGCAGTCGAGCACCACGTCGGCGGCGGCGACGAGTTCGTGCAGGCGCGCTTCGTCGGCACGTTCGCACAGGGCCTGCACGTGCACCTCGGGGTTGATCGCCGCGATGCTGCGCGCCGCCGATGCCGCCTTGGGCTGGCCCAGGCGCGAGAGGTCGTGGATGATCTGACGTTGCAGGTTGGTGAGGTCCACGGTGTCGTGGTCGACCACCGTGAGGCGGCCCACGCCGGCTGTGCCCAGGTAATAGGCCACCGGTGAGCCCAGGCCGCCTGCGCCGATCACCAGCGCATGGCTGTCGAGCAGGCGCTGCTGGCCTTCCACGCCGAGTTCGTCGAGCAGGATGTGGCGGCTGTAGCGCAGGAGCTGGTCGTCGTTCATGCAGCCAGCATAAGGCGAAAACGCCTGCACATGGGCGTGGGCGAAGGCGCCCGCACGAGGCGGGCGCGCGGGTTGGCGAAAGTTGGGGAAACCTTGCTCAGTTGGCCTTGGTTTCCTCGGGCTTGCGCTCGGTCAGGGTCTTGGACACCGCCACCGGCTGCCCCTTGAGGCGATTGAGGGCCTGCTGGAGCTGGAAGTCCTCGGCGCTGCCGAATTCGGGCAGCGTGCGCTGCGGCGCCTGGCCCTGACGGGCGGCTTCCTCTTCCAGGCGCTTGAGCGCTTCCTCGCGTGCCTTGGCGCGCGCCGGGTCCTTGTCGCCGTTGCCGTTCTCGAGATGGCGCGTGAGGTCGACCTCGCGGGTGCGCAGGGCGCTGAACACGTTGCCCTCAGCAGTCTCGTCGATCATCAGGTCGGGGACGATGCCCGTGGCCTGGATGGAGCGGCCTGCCGGGGTGTAGTAGCGCGCGGTCGTGAGCTTGAGCGCGGTGTCGGCGGTGAGCTGGCGCACCGTCTGCACCGAGCCCTTGCCGAAGGTCTGGGAGCCCATGACGATGGCGCGTTTGTGGTCCTGCAGGGCGCCGGCGACGATCTCGCTGGCCGAGGCGGAGCCTTCGTTGACCAGCACCACCAGCGGCACGGTCTTGACCGCCTCGGGCAGGCGACGCAGCGGATCGTTGCCTCCACGCCGGACGTAGTACTCCGGGCTGGCCTTGAAGGTGGCCTTGGACTCGGGGATCTGGCCGTTGGTGGTGACCACGATGGCATCGCGCGGCAAGAAGGCGGCCGACACCGCCACCGCGCCTTCGAGCAAGCCGCCCGGGTCGTTGCGCAGGTCGAGCACCAGGCCCTTCATGTTGGGCTCGGCCTTGAACAGCTCCTCGAGCTTGCGGGCGAAGTCCTCGATGGTGCGGTCCTGGAACTGGCTGATGCGCAGCCAGGCGTAGCCGGGCTCGACGATGCGCCCGCGCACGCTTTGCACACGGATCTCCTCGCGCGTGATCGTCACCGGGAAGGTGCGGCTCTCGCTCTTGCGGAAGATCGTCAGGATGATCTTGGTGTTGGGTTCACCGCGGATGCGCTTGACCGCCTGGTCGATGGTCATGCCCTTGACCGGGGTGTCGTCGATGCGGGTGATGAGATCGCCGGTTTTGATGCCGGCGCGAAAAGCGGGCGAGCCCTCGATCGGGGAGACCACGCGCACCAGGCCGTCTTCCATGCCGATCTCGATGCCCACGCCCACGAAGCGGCCACTCGTGCCTTCGCGGAATTCCTTGAAGCTCTTCTTGTCGAAGTACTGCGAATGCGGGTCCAGGCCCGAGACCATGCCGCTGATGGCGTCGGTGATGAGCTTTTTCTCGTCCACCGGCTCGACGTAGTCCGACTTGATCATGCCGAACACGGCGGCGAGCTGCTGCATCTCTTCCAGCGGCAGCGGCGCCAGCGAGTTGCGCGCCGTGGCCTGCAACTGCATGGTGGTGAGGGCACCGGCCAGGGCACCGATGGCCACCCAGCCTGCGATCTTGAATTTGGCACCCATGATGGTCCTGGTCCTTTCAGGCGAAACGATGCCGCCGGCTCAGCGGCAGCACTGGCGATCAGTATAGGTTGAGGCCGTTCGTTTCGACGCCCGCAGGGTCACGAAAGTTGCAGGTGGAAATCCCTCGAATTTCCTCAGGTTTGACGGGGAAAGGTCACGACGTGGTCGACCTCGGGGCGGATGCCCACCCAGTCGCCCACGGCGTGGTTGTGGTGGGATGGCACGTGGGCCAGGACGGTCTCGCCGCTGGCCAGCCGCAGGGTGTAGAGGAACTCGGAGCCGCGGAAGGCCTTGCGCTCGATGCGCGCCTTCACCGGGGCGTCGTCGTCGTGGACGATGTCGTCGGCGCGCAGCAGCACATCGCATTCGCCGCCTGGGTAGGCGCTGGGCAGGGGGCACTCCTCCAGGTCGACCAGGTCGCCCAGCGGGGTGCGCACCACCGGTCCGCCGGGCTGCTGGACGATGCGGGCCGGGGTGAAGACGCCGTGGCCGATGAAGTCGGCCACGAATCGGGTGGCCGGGCGGTGGTAGAGCTGGTAGGCGGTGTCCCATTGCTCGAGCCGGCCCTGGTGCATCACACCGATCAGGTCGGCCACTGCGAAGGCCTCCATCTGGTCGTGCGTGACGAGCAGAGCGGTGGTGCCCGAGCGCTTCAGGATGGTGCGCACCTCCTGGGCCAGGCGTTCGCGCAGGTCCACGTCGAGGTTCGAGAAGGGCTCGTCCAGCAGCAGCAGGCGCGGGGCGGGGGCCAGCGCCCGGGCCAGCGCGATGCGCTGTTGCTGCCCGCCCGAGAGCTGGTGGGGATAGCGGGCCGCCACCGGGCCCAGGCCGACGAGTTCGAGCATCTCGGCCACGCGGGCCTCGCGTTCGCGGCGCGGGCGGTGGGCGATCCCGAAGGCTACGTTCTCGCCCACGCTGAGGTGGGGAAAGAGGGCGTAATCCTGGAAGACCATGCCGATGCGCCGCTGCTCGGGCGGCAGGTGGACCCCGGGCTGCCCCGGCTGGGCGGCGCTGAGCACCTCGGTTTCGATGGCGATGCGCCCGCCAGCGATGCGTTCGAGCCCCGCGATGGCCCGCAGCATCGAGGTCTTGCCGCAGCCCGAGGGCCCGATCAGGGCGCCGATCTCTCCCTGGGGCAGGGCCAGGCTGACGTCGTGCACGGCGGGATGGGAGGCCTGTGCGCCGGCATAGCGCACGCAAAGCTGCTGAATGTCCAGAAACATGGGGATGGCGGGGCGGCGTCGCAACGGCCTGCCGCAAGCGGGCAAGGGTCGGGCCGGACAGCCCCTATGATAGAGCCTGCAAAACAAATGATTACTTTTCGCATTCCGGCCTGACGCGGGTCAGGACCGCCGGCGGGCCGGGCCCGGCCGGCCCCGGCCTGCGTCTTCTGCCATGCGACTGCTGACCCTCGTGACCCTGGTGCTGGCCCTGCCGGTGCTGGCGATCTTCGGCTCCTGGCTGGGCTTCGATGCCGCCAGCCTCGAGGTACTGCGGCACCAGGCGACCACCGTTCTGCCGGGCTATGCCTGGACCTCGTTGTGGCTGTCGCTGCTGGTGGCCGTCGGGGTGGCGGCGGTGGGCGGGCTCACGGCGGCGGCCGTGACGCTGTTCGACTTCCCGGGCCGGCGCACCTTCGAGTGGGCGCTGCTGCTGCCGCTGGCGATGCCCGCCTACGTGCTGGCCTACGCCTACACCGACTTCCTGCAGTACAGCGGGCCGCTGGAGACCGCCTGGCGGACCTGGAGCGGCTCGACGCAGCGCCTGCTGCCCGACGTGCGCAGTCTGTGGGGGGCGGTGCTCATGTTCGTCTTCTGCCTGTACCCCTATGTCTACCTCCTGACGCGCGCGGCCCTGGCCGAACGCGGGGTGCAGTTGATGGAGGCGGCTCGACTGCTGGGCGCCGGGGTGGCCCGGCGGGTGCGCACCGTGGCCCTGCCGCTGGCCCGTCCGGCCCTGGCCGCGGGCGTGGCCCTGGCTCTCATGGAGACCCTGGCCGATTTCGGCGTCGTCTCCTACTTCGGATTGAACACCTTCACCACGGGCATCTACCGCGCCTGGCTGTCGATGGGCGATCGGGTGGCGGCGGCTCAGTTGGCCACCGTGCTGCTGCTGGTGGTGGCGGTGCTGCTGTGGCTGGAACACCGGGCCCAGCGGCGGCTGCGCTTTGCCACCGCCCGGCCCGCAGCGGCCCAGGGGGCCGAGGCCCGCCCGATCGCGCTGCGCGGCGGCCGCGCCGCCCTGGCCTGGGCCCTGTGTGCGCTGCCGGTGCTGCTGGGCTTCGTGCTGCCGGTGGCGGTGCTGCTGCACCTGCTGTGGCAGGAGGCGCGTTATGCCGAGGTGGGGATCCCCTGGGCGCGCTTCGTCCAGTGGGGCTGGACGAGCTTCCGGCTGGCCGCACTGGCGGCCTTGGCGGCCGTGGGGCTGGCGCTGGCGCTGGCCTTTGCGCTGCGCGAGCGGCCGGGCCCCGGCCTGCGGGTCGCGGCCCGGGTGGTGTCGCTGGGCTATGCCGTGCCCGGGGCGGTGATCGCCGTGGGCATCCTGCTGCCGGCCGCCTGGGTGCAGGCGCGCTGGCCCGACACCGGGGCCACGGCCCTGGTCACCGGTACGGCCCTGGGGCTGCTCTATGCCTACCTCGTGCGTTTCTCGGCGGTGGCGCTGCAGTCGGTGGAGTCAGGCTATGCCCGGATTGCGGGCACGCTGGACGAGTCGGCGCGCATGCTGGGGGCCACCCGCTGGCGCCTGCTGGGCCGGGTGCACCTGCCTCTGCTGCGGCGCTCGGCACTGGCGGCGGCACTGCTGGTCTTCGTCGACGTGATGAAGGAGCTGCCGGCCACCTATGTGTTGCGGCCCTTCAACAGCGACACGCTGGCGGTGATCGCCTACCAGATGGCCAAGGACGAACGCCTGGGCGAGGCGGCCTTGCCCTCGCTGGCCATCGTGCTGGTGGGGCTGGTGCCGGTCATCCTGCTGTCGCGTGCGCTGCGCCAGCGCGGCTGAGCCGCGCAGCTCAGCGTATGAATGCCGTGCAAAGGTCTCGGGGCCGCCGGACTCGGGGGGTGGGCCGGCGCACGGGGTGCCGGCAGGCACGGTAGCATGCGCAGCTTGCCCCACACGCCCGACCGATGGACCACTCCCTGCCTCACCCGCCCGAGCGACCGGTGCTGTACCGACGCCTGGCTGATGCAGTGCTGGTGCTGGGCGTGGCCGCCAGCGCCTACGGATGGCACCACAGTGCCGAGGCGCTGCGTGAGGCCTACGACCGTCGTTTCGAAGCGCTGGCCAGCGAGAAGGTGGCGCGCATCGTGGACTCGCTGGAGCGCTATATGGACCTGGCTGCCAGCCTGTCGGCGCTGTTCGAGGCCAGCCACCATGTGAGCCGGCGTGAGTTTCACGAGCACTTCCGTTCGCTGCGGGCGCAGGACCGCTACCCGGCTTTGCAGGCGGTGCAGTACGCCCCGCGCGTGACCCGCTCCGAACGGGAGCGCTTCGAGGCCTCGGTGCGCACTGACACGAGCCTGCGGCCCCAGGGGTATCCGGACTTCCGCATCCACCCGCCGGGCGAACGGGAGGAGTACTTCCCGGTGCTCTACAACGAGCCGATGGAGGGCAACGAGGCCGTGTTCGGTCACGACCAGGCGGCCGAGCCGGCGCGACGCGCAGCGCTGGAGCGGGCCCGCGACACGCGCAGGCCCGCCTTGTCGGCCCCGCTGACGTTGCTGCAAGGGGCGGTGCCCACCCGTGGTTTCGTGATCCGCGCGGCGCTGTTCTCCGTGCCGGAGGAACCGGAGGGTGTCGTGCGCGAGCCGGTGCACACGGGGCAGGTCAGCATCGTGCTGCGTTCGGCCGACCTGCTGCGCTATGCGCTGGTCGAGCACGATGCGAGCCGCTATCACGTGCGCATCACCGACATCGGAGACGAAGGCTACCGCAGCGGCCAGCCGGTGGAGGAGCGCGCGGTGGTGCTGCAGGGCAATGAGGTCTGGTCCTCGTCCTACGCGCTGCCCGAGCACGTGGCCCCCCGAGACCAGCGGGTCAATGTGAAGGCCGTGGGCGGGCGGATGTGGGAGGTGGTGATCACGCGCCGCCCGATCGACCCGCGCACCGATCCGTATCCGCTGACAGTGCTGCTGGGCGGGCTGGCCGGTTCGATCGTGCTGTGGATGGCCTTGCGCGTGTTCGCCGGGCGCTACACACGGGCCACCGCGCTGGCCCAGTATCTGAGCCGTCAGGCCAAGGAGAGCGAGGCGCGGCTGCGCAACGTGATCGATGGCACGGTCGACGGCATCATCACCTTCGACCGCGACGGCCGCATCGTCGACGTCAATGCGGCGGCGGCACGCATGTTCGGAGCGACCGAAGCCGAGCTGCGCGGCGCCAGCGTCAACGAGCTGCTGCCGCCGGCCGAGACGGCCCGAGAAGGAGTGGGGGCGGCGCTGGCCTGGGCGGCAGGCCCGGGGCGCGAGGTGACCGGCCTGCGACGCGACGGGCTGCTCTTCCCGCTGGAGTTGGCCGTCAGTGACGTTGAGCTCGATGGCCGGCCGCACAGCGTGGCGATGCTGCGCGACATCAGCGAGCGGCGCGCCACCGAGCTGGCGATCGAGGAGTCGCAGCGCCAGTTGCGTCGCGCCGATGCGCTGCGGCGCACGATCTACGACAGCGCCCCCTTTGCGATCGTGGCGCTCGACCTGCGCGGCGTGATCCAGGCGATGAACCCGGCGGCCGAGATGCTGCTGGGCTACAGCGCCGATGAACTGGTCGGGCGCGCCACACCGACCGTCTACCACGACCCCCAGGAGATCGCGCTGCGCGCGGCCCAGCTCAGTGCCGAGCTGGGCGAACCGGTGCCCGCGGGCGTGGAGGTGTTCATGGCCCGGGCGCGGCGGGGGCGTCCCGACGAGCGTGAATGGACCTGCATCCGCAAGGACGGGCGCCGCACACCGGTGATCCTGGTGATGACCACACTGAGCAACGAAGCCGGCGAGCCGGCGGGCTACCTGGGCATCTCCTACGACGTGACCGAGCGCAAGCGCGCCGAGGAGCACATCCGCCACATGGCGCACCACGATGCGCTGACCGGCCTGCCCAACCGCGTGCTGCTGCAAGAGCGGCTGAGTGCGGCCCTCACGCGGGCACGCCGCGAGAACGACTGCGTGGCGCTGATGTTCATCGACCTGGACCGCTTCAAGAACATCAACGACTCACTCGGCCACCATGTGGGCGATGGCATCCTCAAAATCGTAGCCGAGCGGCTGCACGCCACGGTGCGCGCCTCGGACACGGTGGCGCGCATGGGTGGTGACGAGTTCGTCGTGCTGTTGCCCAAGGTCTCGCATGTGGGTGACTGCGAGCTGGTGGCGCGCAAGATGATCGCTGCGCTGGGCGATCCGATGAAGGTGGGTCCGCACATGCTGCGGGTCACGCCCTCTATCGGCGTGGCGACCTTCCCCGAGGCGGGCAGCGACCCGGCCACGCTGATGCGCGCGGCCGATGCGGCGATGTACCACGCCAAGGCGGCGGGGCGGAACAACTTCAAGCTCTACGACGAGAGCATGACGCGCGACTCGGCCGACCGGTTGCGCATGGAAAACGACCTGCATGAGGCCATCGACCGTGGCGAGATGCGGGTGTATTACCAGCCGCAGTTCGACTGCGCCAGCGGCGCTCTGGTGGGCGCCGAGGCCCTGTTGCGCTGGGAGCGCCCCGGCCAGGGCCTGGTGCCGCCGGGCGAGTTCGTGCTGCTGGCCGAGGACACGGGCCTGATCGTGCCGATCGGGGCCTGGGTGCTGCGCGAGGCCTGCATGCAACTGCGCCGCTGGGAGGACGCCACCGGCGAGCGGCTGCGTGTGGCGGTGAACCTCTCGCCGCGCCAGCTCGAGGCCGACGACCTGCTGAACACGGTCGCGCGTGCCCTGGAGGTCGCGGCGCTGCCGGCCTCGCGGCTGGAGCTGGAGATCACTGAAAGCGCGATCGTGCGAGACACGCTGTCCACGGCCACCGTGCTGGCGCGGCTGCGCGCGCTGGGCATCTCGATCGCGATCGACGACTTCGGCATCGGCTACTCGAGCCTGGCCTACCTGCGCGATCTGCCGGTGGACAAGTTCAAGATCGACCGTTCCTTTCTGAGCGCGGTGCCCGGTTCGGCAAGCGACACGCGGCTGACCGCCGCGGTGATCGCGATGGCCCATACCCTGCAGGTGGGCCTGGTGGCCGAGGGGGTGGAGACGCGCGAGCAGTTCGAGTTCCTGCGCGAGCACGGCTGCCACGAAGCCCAGGGCTACCACCTGGGCCGGCCGATGCCGGCCGAGGACTTCGAGGCGCTCATCCGCCGGCTGCGCCAGCCGGCCAGCGGGCCGGCGCACCAAGGGCTCGACGCGGGCCTGACGGCTCCCCGGGCCTGACCGGGTCGGTGTGCGTTAGGCGGCAGGGGCGCGTCGAACGCAAGCGCGCTCAGCCCAGCAGGTCCAGCAGCGTGCGCGCCACCACTTTGGTGGCGCGGCGCAGGTCCTCCAGCACGATATGCTCGTCGGCGCGCTTGGCGTTGCTCTCGCGCACCGTGCGCGGGCCGGCGCCGTAGATGGCCGCGGGGATGCCGTGGGCGCCGAACAAGCGCACATCGGTGTACAGCGGCGTGCCCGAGGTGGGAATGGGCTCGCCGAACACCACCTCGCCATGGCGTTGCAGCGCCTGCACGAGCGGGGCGTTGCGGGCATCGGGCTTCCAGGCTTCGGCCAGCAGCAGGCGCTTGATGTCGACCGAGATGCCCGGGAAGCCTGCGGCCGCCTCGGTGATGACGCGGCGGATGTCGGCCTCGACCTCGGCCGGATTTTCCTCGGGGATCATGCGCCGGTCCAGGCGCAGCACCACCTTGCCGGGCACGACATTGGTGTTGGTGCCGCCTTCGATGCGGCCGACGTTGAGATAAGGGTGGGAGATGCCCGGCACCTGCGAGCGCACGGCCTTGTAGCGCTCGTTCTGAGCGTACAGCGCGTGCAGGATGCGCACGGCGCCCTGCAGCGCATCGACGCCAGTGTCGGGGATGGCGGCATGCGCCATCACGCCGTGCACGGTCACTTCCATCTGCAGGCAGCCGTTGTGGGCGGTGACCACCTGGTAGCTGAAGCCGGCGGCCAGCAGGTAGTCGGGGCGCGTCAAGCCCTGGCGCAGCAGCCAGCCTGGGCCAAGTTCACCGCCGAACTCCTCGTCGTAGGTGAAGATCAGCTCGACGCCGCCCTTGAGGGGCCGGCCAAGCGCTTCCAGCGCGCGTACCGCGAAGGTGTAGGTGCTGAAGTCGCTCTTGCTGACGGCGGCGGCGCGACCGTAGAGCCGGCCGTCGACGATCTCACCGCCGTAGGGGTCGTGCGTCCAGCCCTCGCCGGGGGGCACGACGTCGCCGTGGGCGTTCAGTGCCACCGTCGGGCCCTCGCCATAGCGGCGGCGCACGATCAGGTTGGTGAGCGACTGCAGGCCGTAGGCGCGCACCTCGTCGGCGGGCACCGGGTGCTTCTCGGCGGGCAGGCCGAAGCCGGCGAGCAGCTCGGCCGTGCGCTCGGCATGCGGGGCGTTGTGGCCCGGCGGGGTGTCGGTGGGCACGCGCACCAGTTCTTGCAGGAAACGCACCTGCTCGTCGAAGTGGGCGTCGATCCAGGCGTCCAGGGCCTGGTAGAGGGCGGGGGAGGTCATGAGAGTTCCGCGCAGAGTTGATCGAGCAGGTGCGAGAAGGCGCGCACGCACAGGTCGGCGTCGTCGCTGGTGATGGATTCGAGCGGGTTGTGGCTGATGCCGGCGTTCTGGCCGCGCAGGAAGAGCATGGCCTGCGGCAGGATCTCGTGCAGCTTCATCGCGTCGTGGCCGGCCCCGCTGGGCATGCGGTGCACCGGCAGGCCCAGGGCCTGGACGGCATGTTCCCAACGCTGCTGCCAGGCGGGATCCGAGGGGGCGGCGGCGGCACGCAGGGTCTCCTCGATGCGGTAGCGCAGGCCGCGGCGCTGGCAGATGCGCTCGAGCTCGGCCAGCACCTCGGCGGCACAGGCGTCGCGCACCGGGTCGGTGGTGGCGCGGATGTCCAGGCTGAAGCGGCAGCGCCCCGGCACCACGTTGATCGAGCCATTGGGCACCTCCAGGAGGCCCATGGTGCCCACCAGGTCGGGCACGGCCGAGGCGCGCTTTTCGAGGAAAAGGGCCAGCTCGGCCACGGCGGTGGCGGCATCGCGGCGCAGGCCCATCGGCGTGGTGCCGGCGTGGCTGGCCGTGCCGAGGATCTCGCCCACGTAGCGCACGCCGCCGTTGATTGAGGTGACCACGCCCAGCGGCAGGTCGAGCTCGTTGAGCACCGGGCCCTGCTCGATGTGGACTTCCACGAAGCCGAGATAGCGCTGAGGGTCGCGCCGCAGCTTGGGGATGTCGTCGATGCACAGGCCGGCGTGCTTCATGGCCTCGCGCATCGTGATGCCCTGGGCATCGGCCTGGTCGAGCCAGCGCATGTCGAACTGGCCCACCAGCGCGCCCGAGCCCAGGAAGACGGCCTTGTAGCGCTGGCCTTCCTCCTCGGAGAAGGCCACCACCTCCAGCCCGTAAGGCAGCCGCCGGCCCTGGCGCGAGAGCTCGCGCACGCAGGCCATGGGCACGAAGATGCCCAGCCGGCCGTCGTACTTGCCGCCGTTGCGCACGGTGTCGTAGTGGCTGCCCGTCAGCAGGTACTTCGTCGAGGCGCCCGGCGCGGGGTGGTAGCGAGCGACCACGTTGCCCACGGCATCGATCTCCACCTCGTCGAAGCCGCAATCGGCCTTCATCCAGTGCGAGATACGCTGGGCACAGGCCCGGTGCGCGTCGGTGAGGTAGGTCACGGTGAGCTCGCCGCGCTCGGCATAGCCCGGCTCGCTGTGCTCGGCAAGGCGTTCGGCCCAGTCCCACACGAGGTGCCCCAGGGTCGGCTCGACGCCGAACTTGTCGTTCAGGCGGATCTCGGCGATGCGGTGGATGTTGCGCAGCGCCTCGGCGAATTCGACGTCGGGCGGGTTGTCCAGCCGGCGCGCGAAGGTGGCGATGATCTCGGCCTTGCCCAGGCCCGTGCCGCGCGGGCCGCGCACGGCCAGGATGAAGGGAAAGCCGAACTTGGCGTTGTACTGGGCATTCAGGCGCTGCAGGGTCTCGAACTCTTCGGGCGTGCACTGCGTCAGGCCTGCCTGGCCCTGTTCGTTCGTCGATTCGGCCGTGAGGGTGCGCGCGACCATCGCCCGTCCGGCCAGTTCGGGGTGGGCACGGATGAGCTGGAGCTGCTCGTCGCGGCCGGCCTCGCGCACCACCTCGACCAGCACGCGCTTGAGCTGGGCCAGGGTGGCGAAGGGCCGCCGTGCGGCCGCGCGCTCGGCGATCCAGGGCGAGTGCTCGTAGGTGCCGTCCAGCAGCGCGACGAATCCGGCCGGGCTGGCCGCGTTGAGTTGGTCCAGGGTCAGGGGCATGGCGCTTACTCCCACAGGAAGGCGGTCGCGGGGTCGAAGGGGTGCGTGGCCTTCCAGTGGCGCGCGATGTCGATGCGTCGCGTCACCCACACCCGGTCGTGCTTCTCGATGTGATCGAGGAAGCGCTGCAGCGAGCGCATGCGCCCGGGCCGGCCCAGCAGCCGGCAGTGCATGCCGATGCTCATCATGGCCGGGCGCTCCTGGCCTTCGGCATAGTGCACGTCGAAAGCATCGCGCAGGTACTCGAAGAACTCGTCGCCATGGCTGAAGCCCTGGGGCAGCGCAAAGCGCATGTCGTTGCAGTCCAGCGTGTAGGGCACCACCAGGTGCGGCGCCAGCGAGCCGTCGGTGCGGCGCACCTGCAGCCAGAAGGGCAGGTCGTCGCCGTAGTAGTCGCTGTCGTACTCGAAGCCGCCGTAGTCGGCCACCAGGCGACGCGTGTTCGGGCTGTCGCGCCCGGTGTACCAGCCCAGCGGGCGCTGCCCGATCAGGCGCTCGATGGCCTGCATGCCCAGCCGCATGTGCTCGCGCTCGGTGGCCTCGTCGACGTTCTGGTAGTGGATCCAGCGCCAGCCGTGGCACGCCACTTCGTGCCCGAGCTCCTTGAAAGCGGCGCTCACCTCGGGGCAGCGCTGCATGGCCATGCCCACGCCAAAGACGGTGAGCGGCAGGCCCCGCCGCTCGAACTCGCGCAGGATGCGCCACACACCCACACGCGAGCCGTACTCGTAGATGCCCTCCATGCTCAGGTGGCGGGCCGGGAAGGCCGCGGGGTTGAACATCTCGGACAGGAACTGCTCGCTGCCGGCGTCGCCGTGAAGCACCGAGTTCTCGCCACCCTCCTCGTAGTTGAGAACGAACTGCACCGCCACGCGCGCGTGGCCGGGCCAGTGGGGGTCGGGCGGATTGCGGCCATGGCCGCGCAAGTCGCGGGGGTAGCGGGGGGACGATGAGGTCATCGCAAGGCTCGGGCGTCGCTGACAGGGGCCGCCGAAGGGCGGGGCGGAATGGCGAAAAGTGTGTGCTAAAGTGTATACAAAAAATGCGAAGGCGCAAGCCGGCCGCCCTGTTCCCGTCCACTTCGAACCTGGAGACACCCATGGGCCATCTGAGCACCCACGTTCTCGACACCATGCACGGCTGCCCGGCCGCGGGCATGAAGGTCACGCTGCAGCGCGTCACCGACGCAGGCACGCAGACCCTCAAGACCTTCACGCTCAACCACGACGGCCGCAACGACGGCGGCCCACTGCTCGATGCAGCCACCATGGCCGTGGGTCGCTACCGGCTGAGCTTCGAGGTGGCCGAGTATTTCCGCGCCAAGGGGGTGACGTTGCCCGAGCCGGCCTTCATCGACGTGGTGCCCATCGATTTCGGCATCGCCGATGCGGCCGGGCGCTACCACGTGCCCTTGCTCGTGAGCCCCTGGTCTTACGCCACGTACCGCGGGTCCTGAAGCAGGGGCGGTTCAGGGAAATTCCCAGGATTACTGTATTCTTTGCTGTATACACTTTGTGCACGTCGCCGCGGAGCCCGCAGCGCCGGCCTTGCGAGGCCGGCGCCGGTTGCGACGTTCTCGTCCTCACAGAGCCCGCTGTGGTGAGGTGCCTGCACGGCCCGAGGCCGTGCGCACCCGACCTGTGAGGATGCGATGGACACCTACCTGCTTGACTGGCTGAACCTGCTGCTGCGCTGGGCGCACGTGGTTACGGCGATTGCGTGGATCGGCGCGTCGTTTTACTTCGTGATGCTGGACAACAGCCTGAGCGCACCGCAGCACGAGGACCTGAAGGCCAAGGGCGTGGACGGCGAGATGTGGGCCGTGCACGGCGGGGGCTTTTACCACGCCAACAAGTACCTGGTGGCGCCCAAGTGGTTGCCCTTGCCGCGCAACCTGCACTGGTCGTACTGGGAGAGCTATTCCACCTGGCTGAGCGGTTTTGCGCTGTTTGCGCTGATGTACCTGTGGCAGGCGGAGACTTTTCTGACCGACCGCAACGTGTACGCGTGGTCATCGCCGGCGCTGGCGGCGACGGCGGCGCTGGGTTTTTTGGTGGGTTTCTGGCTGGTGTACGACGGGATCTGCCGCACGCTGGGCCAGCGCCGCCATGGTGACCTGGTGGTGGGGGTGCTGGTGGCCGGGTTCGTGGTGTTTTCGTCGTGGCTGGCGTGTCAGCTTTTTGCGGGGCGAGCGGCGTTTTTGCTGGTGGGGGCGATGCTGGCCACGGCGATGAGTGCCAACGTGTTCTTCTGGATCATTCCGGGGCAGCGCAAGGTGGTGGCGGCGTTGCGTGCGGGGCAGGCGCCCGATCCGGTGCATGGGCGGCGGGGCAAGCAGCGCAGCGTGCACAACACTTACTTCACGCTGCCGGTGATCGTGGCGATGCTGTCGAACCACTATGGGTGGCTGTACCAGGGGGCGCACAACTGGATCGTGCTGGTGGGCTTGATGCTGGCCGGGGCCTTGATCCGGCACAGCTTCGTGGCGCGGCACCAGGCGAAGGTGCAGGGCCGGCGCACGCCGTGGGAGCATGCGATGGCCGGCGTGCTGCTGCTGGTGGGGGTGGTGGTGTGGCGTTCACCGCCGGCGGCGGTGCCGGCGCAGCGGCCGGCCGAGCCGGTGGGGGTGGCGCAAGTGCACAGGGTGATTGAGCAGCGCTGCGCGATGTGCCACAACGCTGCGTTGGCCAGCAAGAACGTGGCGCTGCACACGCCGCAGTTGGTGCAGCAGCATGCACAGGCGATCTACCAGCAGACGGTGGTGTTGAGACAGATGCCGCTGAACAACGCCACACAGATCACCGAAGACGAGCGCGCCCTCATCCGGCGATGGTTCGAACAGGGCGCCGCCGCCCACTGACCGGTACCGCCGCAACGAGGAGCGGGCCATGTTCCCGCTCCCGCGGATTCACCCCCAAAGGAGACATGCATGAGCGAGACGACGACGGTTCACCCCGTGGACGAGAAGCTGCCGGCCGGGCGGCTGGCCGCACTGGGCCTGCAGCATGCGCTGGTGATGTATGCCGGGGCCGTGGCCGTGCCCCTGATCGTGGGGCGCGCGCTGCAGCTCAGCCCCGAGCAGGTGGCGATGCTGATCTCGGCCGACCTGTTCTGCTGCGGCCTGGTGACCCTCATCCAGAGTCTGGGCGTGACACGCTGGTTCGGCATCCGCCTGCCGGTGATGATGGGCGTGACCTTTGCCGCCGTGGGCCCGATGGTGGCCTTCGCCCAGGCCCTGCCCGGGGTGGACGGCGCGCGGGCGATTTTCGGCGCGATCATCGGCGCGGGCATCCTCTCGATGATTCTGGCGCCGATGGTGAGCAAGCTGCTGCGCTTTTTCCCACCGGTGGTCACGGGCAGCATCATCGCGATCATCGGCATCAGCCTGATGCGGGTGGGGGTGGGCTGGGCGATGGGCGGCCCGGCCCCGATGGCGCAGAGCGTGGACGTGTCCCAGTTGGCGGCGATGGTCGACAGCGCTCGCGCTGCGGCCGCTGAGGCCGGCACCGAGCTGACCCGCCTGCCCGGGCCCATCCCGATGAAGGACAACCCGAACTACGCTGCGCTGGACAACCTGGCGATCGCCGGCGCGGTGCTGGCGGTCATCTTGCTGCTGGTGAAGTACACGCGCGGCTTTGTGGCCAACATCGCGGTGTTGCTGGGCATCGTGGCCGGCTGTGCGATCGCGATCGCGCTGGGCAAGATGGATTTCGCCAAGGTGGCCCAGGCGCACTGGTTCGATGTGGTCACCCCGTTGGCCTTCGGTCTGCCCAGCTTCGACATCGTGATGATCCTGACGATGACGCTGGTGATGATCGTCGTGATGATCGAGTCCACCGGCATGTTCCTGGCCCTGTCGGAGATCACCGGCCGGCGCATCAGCCAGACCGAGCTGGCCGCGGGGCTGCGCACCGATGGGCTGGGCACGCTGATCGGCGGCATCTTCAATACCTTCCCCTACACGAGCTTCTCGCAAAACGTGGGCCTGGTGGGCGTCACCGGTGTCAAGAGCCGCTGGGTGTGCGTGGCCGGCGGCTTGATCATGATCGTGCTGGGCATGTTGCCCAAGATGGCGGCCTTCGTCGAATCCATCCCGACGTTCGTGCTGGGCGGGGCCGGCCTGGTGATGTTCGGCATGGTGGCCGCCACCGGCATCCGCATCCTCTCGACGGTGGACTACCGCAGCAACCGCAACAACCTCTACATCGTGGCGCTGTCCATAGGTTTCGGCCTGATCCCGCTCGTGGCCCCGCGCTGGACGCAGCAGATGGCCCATGGCCTGCACCCGCTGCTGGAAAGCGGCATCCTGCTCACGGCCATCGCTGCGGTGTCGCTGAACCTCTTCTTCAACGGCACGCGCGGCGACACGGCCGGCGCGATCGAGGCGGCCAAGACGGCCGAGGCGCACTGAGGAGCGGCGGCCGGCGGCCGGCTCAGGCCGCGGTGATGCGCAGCAGGTTGGTGCTGCCGCTTTCACCGAAGGGCAGGCCGGCGATCCTCACCAGAGGGTCACCGGGACGGGCCAGACCTCCGCGCCGGGCCCGTTCTCAGGCCAGCTCGGTTATCTCGCAGGCCTGTGGCACTTCGTCGAGGCGCACCGAGTGCACGCCCCAGCCCAGGGTGGGCTGGCGTGCCGCCGCACGGGTGGGGGTGAGGCTCAGGACGGGCGCGTGCGACCACCACGGCATGTGCGATGCGGGATCATGAAAGGCGCGGGTCCGCCGCCTCGATGATGAGGGCGCGGAAGTCGTTGACGTTGGTGAGCGTGGGGCCGGTGCGGATCTCGTCGCCCAGGGCCTCGAAGAAGCCGTGCCCGTCGTTGCGGGCCAGGTGGTCGGCGGGCCGCAGCCCGGCGGCCCAGGCGCGCGCCAGCGTGTCCGGTCCAATGGTCGCGCCGGCGATCTCCTCCTGGCCGTCCACGCCGTCGGTGTCGGCCATCAGCGCGTGGATGCGCGGATGGCCCTGCACGGCCAGGGCCAGCGACAGCAGGCATTCCACGTTGCGGCCGCCGCGGCCGTCGCCGCGCACCGTCACGGTGGTCTCGCCGCCGGACAGCAGTACGCACGGTGCACTGAAGGGCTGGCCGCGCTCGGCCACTTGCCGCGCGATGCCGCCCAGCACCTTGCCGACATCACGGGCTTCACCCTCCAGGGCATCGCCCAGGATGTGCACCGCATAACCGGCCTGCCGGGCCACGGCGGCAGCGGCTTCGAGGGCCTGCTGGGGGGTGGCCACGAGCCGGGTCTGCGCACGCGCCAGGCGCGGGTCGCCAGGCTTGATCGATTCGCCGGCGCCGCTTTCTAGCACCTTGCGCACGGCCGGCGGCAGCTCGATGCGATGGCGCCGCACGACGGCCAGGGCGTCCTCGCAGGTGGTCGGGTCGGCCACGGTGGGGCCCGAAGCGATGTCGATGGGATGGTCGCCCGGCACGTCCGACAGGACGAGGCTGAGCACCCGGGCGGGGTGGCAGGCGGCGGCGAGCCGTCCGCCCTTGAGGGCCGACAGATGCCGGCGCACACAGTTCATCTCGCCGATGCTGGCGCCGCTGGCCAGCAGCGCTCGGTTCACGGCCTGCTCGTCGGCCAGCGTCAGGCCCGGCAGCGGCAGGGGCAGCAGGGCCGAGCCGCCGCCGGAGATCAGGCACAGCACGAGGTCGTGCTCGCTCAGGCCCTCCACGATGTGCAGGATGCGCTGCGCAGCCGCCAGGCCCGCAGCGTCGGGCACCGGGTGGGCGGCTTCGACGATCTCGATGTGCTGGCAGGGCACGGCGTGGCCATAGCGCGTGACGACCAGGCCCGACACCGCGCCGGCCCAGTGGCGCTCGACGGCCTGGGCCATCGCGGCCGAGGCTTTGCCGGCCCCTACGACGATCAGGCGACCGCGCCCGAGCGAAGCGGGTGAGGGCAGGTGGGGCGGCACGCACAGCGCAGGCTGGGCCGAGGCGACGGCGGCGTCGAACAGGCGCCGCAGCAGCGGATGGGGCGGGGCAGGGGACATCGGGGCCTCGTCGAATGGCATGTGTCAGCCGGCCTGGGCGCCGATCTCGAAGTGGTTGAGCTGCTCCAGCGCGCGCACCAGGCCCGAGTGGTCCCAGCCCGCACCGCCGTGGGCCACGCAGGCGCTGAAGAGCTGCTGAGCCGCAGCGGTGGCCGGCAGGGCCAGGCCCAGCGACTTGGCGGCGCTCAGCGCGAGGTTGAGGTCCTTCTGGTGCAGCGCGATGCGAAAGCCCGGGGCGAAGCTGCGCTTGATCATGCGCTCGCCATGCACTTCCAGGATGCGCGAGGTGGCCAGCCCGCCCATCAGGGCCTGTCGCACCTTGGCCGGGTCGGCGCCGGCGCGCGCCGCGAACAGCAGGCCTTCAGCCACGGCATGGAGGGTGAGCGCCACCACGATCTGGTTGGCCACCTTGCAGGTCTGACCGTCGCCATGCCCGCCCACGAGCGTGATGTTCTTGCCCAGCAGCTCGAACACCGGCCGCACGCGCTCGAAGACCTCGGGCTTGCCGCCCACCATGATGGACAGCGTGGCATTGCGCGCCCCCACGTCGCCGCCGGAGACCGGCGCGTCGAGGTACTCGCAGCCCAGGGCCTCGATGCGGCGGGCGAAGTCCTTGGTCTCCACCGGCGAGATCGAGGACATGTCCACGACGATCTTGCCCGGGCTCAGGCCCATGGCCACGCCCTGCTCGGCAAAGAGAACGTCGGCCACGTCGGGGGTGTCGGGCACCATCGTGATGATGATGTCGGCGCGCTCGGCCACACCGCGCGCATTCAGGCACTGGGTGGCCGAGCTCGCGGCGATTTCGGCTGGCACCTTGCCGCGGGTGTAGACGAAGAGCTGGTGTCCGGCCTTGATGAGGTGGCCGGCCATGGGCGTGCCCATGATGCCCAGGCCGATGAAGCCGATGCGCAGGGGGTGGGAAGTCATGTCGTGCTCCTTGGTCGATGAAGAGAGGGGGTGCTGAGCGCTCAGCGGGCCAGCGCGGCCCGCCAGCCCAGGCCGGCCTCGGTGGTGGAAGCGGGCTTGTACTCGCAGCCCACCCAGCCGTCATAGCCGATGCGGTCGAGGTGCTCGAAGAGGAAGCCGTAGGCGATCTCGCCGGTGCCGGGCTCATGACGGCCCGGGTTGTCGGCCACCTGGATGTGCGCAATGCGCGGCAGGTGGCGCTGCAGCGTGGCGGCCAGCTCCCCTTCGGTGCGCTGGGCGTGGTAGACGTCGTACTGCAGATAGAGGTTGTCTGCGCCGACCTCGTCGATCAGGTCCAGGGCCTGCTGGGTGCGGTTCAGGTAGAAGCCGGGGATGTCGTAGCGGTTGATGGGCTCGACGAGCAGGCGCAGCCCGGCCGTGCGCAATCGCTGGGCGGCATGGCGCAGGTTGTCCACCAGGGTGTGGTGCAGCACCGCCTCGTCCACGCCGGCCGGGGCTTTGCCGGCCAGGCAGTTGAGCTGTCTCACGCCGAGCACGCGGGCACAGTCCAGGGCACGCTCCACGCCCTCACGGAACTCGGCCACGCGATCGGGGTGGCAGGCGATGCCGCGCTCGCCGGCCTCCCAGTCGCCGGCGGGCAGGTTGTGCAGCACCAGCGTCAGGCGATGGGCCTGCAGCCGGGCACGGATCTCCTGCGCGTCGTGTGCATACGGGAACAGGAACTCCACGGCCTGGAAGCCTGCGCGTGCTGCGGCTTCGAAGCGGTCGAGGAAGGGGTGCTCGGTGAAGAGCATGCTGAGGTTGGCCGCAAAACGGGGCATGTCGGTCTCTCCTTCAATCCAGCAGGGCCACGGCGGTGGGCACGTCGGCCGCTTGCGCAGCCAGGTCCTCGAACTCGACGATGTGGTCGATCTCGGTGCCCATGGCAATGTTGGTGACGCGCTCGAGGATCACCTCGATGACCACCGGCACCTGGTGCTGTGCCATCCACGCTTGGGCCTGCCGGATCGCCGGCACGAGCTCCTCGGCGCGGTGCACGCGCAGCGCCTTGCAGCCCAGGCCCTCGACCACCTTGACATGGTCCACCCCGTAACCCTGTGCGGCCGCCTCGCTGGCCGGGGCATTGATGTTCTCGAAGCCGAGCTGCACGCAGTAGTCCATGTCGAACCCGCGCTGCGCCTGGCGAATCAGCCCCAGGTAGCTGTTGTTGACCAGGATGTGGAGGTAGGGCAGCTTGAACTGTGCACCCACGGCCAGCTCCTCGATCATGAACTGGAAGTCGTAATCGCCCGACAGGGCCACGATGGGGCGCTTGGGGTCGGCCGCGCGCACGCCCAGCGCGGCCGGCACGGTCCAGCCCAGCGGGCCGGCCTGCCCGCAGTTGATCCAGCGCCGCGGGCCGTAGACGTGCAGGAACTGCGCAGCGGCGATCTGGCTCAGGCCGATGGTGGAGACGTAGGTCACGTCCCGGCCGAAGGCCTCGTTCATGCACTGGTACACGCGCTGCGGCTTCATCGGCACGGTGTCGAAGTTCGTCTTGCGCAGGTAAGCCAGCGAGGCCTTGCGGGCGCGGCATTCGGCGGCCCAGGCTGAGCGGTCCTTCAGGCGGCCGGCGGCCTGCCACTCTCGCGCCACCGCCACGAACAGCTCGAGCGCGGCCCGGGCGTCGGAGACGACGCCGTAGTCGGGCGCGAAGACCCGGCCGATCTGGGTGGGCTCGATGTCCACGTGGATGAAGCGGCGGCCCTTACAGTAAACCTCGGGTGAGCCGGTGTGGCGGTTTGCCCAGCGGTTGCCGATGCCCAGCACGAAGTCACTGGCCAGCAGGTTGGCATTGCCATAGCGGTGGCTCGTCTGCAGGCCGCACATGCCGGCCATCAGCGGGTGATCGTCCGGGATGCTGCCCCAGCCCATCAGCGTGGGGATCACCGGGATGCCGGTGAGCTCGGCAAAGGCCACCAGCAGGTCCGAGGCGTCGGCATTGATGATGCCGCCGCCGGCCACGATCAGCGGGCGCTCGGCGCTGGACAGCATCTCCAGGGCTTTCTCGATCTGTTTGCGTGTCGCCGCGGGCTTGTAGACCGGCAGCGGCTCGTAGGTGTCGATGTCGAACTCGATCTCGGCCTGCATCACGTCGAAGGGCAGGTCGATCAGCACTGGGCCCGGGCGGCCCGAACGCATCAGGTGGAAGGCCTGCTGGAAGGCGCGCGGCACCTGGGCCGGCTCCAGCACCGTGGTGGCCCACTTGGTGACGGGCCGCGCGATGGAAGCGATGTCCACGGCCTGGAAGTCCTCCTTGTGCAGCCGCGCCCGCGGTGCCTGGCCGGTGATGCACAGGATGGGGATGGAGTCGGCCTGGGCCGAATACAGGCCGGTGATCATGTCGGTGCCGGCCGGGCCCGAGGTGCCGATGCACACGCCGATGTGGCCCGGGGCGGCGCGGGTGTAGCCCTCGGCCATGTGCGAGGCCCCTTCCACGTGGCGCGCAAGGATGTGCCCGATGGTGCCTCGCTCACGCAGCTGGGCATACAGGGGGTTGATGGCAGCGCCGGGCACGCCGAAGGCCTGCGTGACGCCTTCCTTTTCCATCACCAGCACGGCGGCCATCGCCGCTTTCATCTTGGGCATGTCGATCTCCTGTGACCGAAGGGACTGGGAACTGGTGCCGATGGTGGCGTGCAAGGGGCGGCCCCGGAAGACGGCGCTGGCGCATTTCGCTTATTCCATGGTGGAATAGCACGCATGGAACGTCTGCAAGCCATCCGTCTGTTCGTGCGCGTGGTCGATCTCGGTTCGTTCAGCAAGGCCGCGGCCGAACTGGGCATCGGCCAACCGGCCGCGACCAAGCAGGTGCGGCGCATGGAGGCCCAGCTCGGTGCCCGGCTGCTGCACCGCTCCACCCATGGCGTCACGCCCACCGAGATCGGGCTGCTCTACTACGAGAAGTGCAAGCTCATTGCCCACCACATCGAGGAAGCCGAATCGGTGGCCACGCTGTTGCAGACGCAGGTGCAGGGCGCCTTGCGCATCAACACCTCGGTGGCCTTCGGCCGGCGCGTGCTGGCGCCGCTGGTGATGCAGTTCATGCGCATGAACCCGCAACTTCTCGTCGATCTGAGCTGTGACGACCGCTACGTGGACCTGGTGGAACTCGGCGTGGACGTGGCCATCCGCATGGGTCGCCTGGCCGATTCCACGCTGGGCGCTCGCTACCTGGGCCTCAACCCCTGGGTGGTGGTGGCCTCGCCCGCCTATCTCGACGAACATGGCCTGCCCAGGACCCCCCGCGAGCTGCACCAGCACCGCGCGCTGATCTACAGCACGGTGCAGGGTGATGCGCGCTGGCATTTCACCGGCGCGCGGGGCCAGGCGGTGTCGGTCGAGGTGCGCGGCAACCTGCGATCGAACAACCTGTCGATGCTGCTGGCGGCGGCGCGCGAGGGCTTTGGTGTGGCGGCGCTGCCGCGCTACGTGGCCCACGAATCGCTGCGTACCGGTGCGCTCAAGGCGCTGCTGGACGGCTGGCAACTGCCCCAGCAGGAGATCCACGCCGTCTACCCCTCGCCGCGCATGGTGCCGGCCAAGGTGAGCCGGTTCATCGAGTGGCTGCAGGGCCAGTTCGAGGGGCAGTGGTGGGCGCGCTGCGCGCCGTCGGCGGGCAAGCGCAAGCCCGCAGCCGAGCCCTGAACGCGGGCGCTGGGGCTGGTCCCCCCGGCGGGAATCGAACCCACATCTAGCGCTTAGGAGGCGCTCGTTCTATCCATTGAACTACGGCGGGACGCCGGCGCGCATTGTCCCATGAATGGGAACGGCTTCACCAGCGCCAGGTCCAGATGAAGTCCAGGGCGTTTTCCTCGACGCCGGCCTGGGCGCGCACGGTGAAGCGCTGCGCGATGCGGTAGATGAGCTGCCAGTTTCCGCTGGTGGCGTTGAGCGAGCGTTCGTAGCCCACGTACCAGCGCCGTGAGATCTGCTTGCCCACGCTCACGATGGTCTCGGCCACGCCGGCGCTGTCCTCCTGGCGCACCGAAAGCTCGTCCAGGCCGATCGCGCGGGTGAGGTTGCCGGCGGGCGAGTCGCCCTCACCCGAGACCAGGGCCAGCACAGCGCGTTGCAGCAGCGCGGCCTCCGCGCGGGCGAGCTGACCGCTGCCCCGGCCCAGCACCAGCCAAGAGAGCTTGTCGGTCTCGCTCATCTCGGGCTCGGAGAACAGGCGCACGCGCGGGTTCTCGGCCGTCCCGGTGATGGCCACGCCCACGCGGATGTCGGTGTTCGGCCGAGTCGCCTCGATGTCCAGGCGCGGATTGTCCGGCGTGCCGACGAAGCTGATCACGCCCTTTTCGATCGTGAGCTTCTGGCCGTAGGCGGCGTAGGTGCCGTCCACGGCGCGGATGTCGCCATGCAGCGCGGGGCGCCCTGCCGGGGTGGTCAGGCGCAACGCCCCGGCCAGTCGCGTGTCCAGGCCCCGGCCGCGCAGCCGCAGCCGCTCGCCGGCGTCCAGCCGCAGGTTGAGGGCCACGGCCCGCCGGGGTGGCGCCATGCGGCGCGGCGCCTCGTCTTCGCGCACCTCGGTGCGCCGCACCACCACGTCATCGGACAGGGTGGGCGCATCCGAGCGCGAGATGTCGATCAGGCCTTCGTCGATGCGGAAGTCGCCGTCGGCCTGCAGGCGATCGGCCTCCAGGATCACGCGGCCGCTACCGCTGACGACCACGCGGCGGTCCACACGGCCGAGAACGGTGAAGCGCTCGGCTCGCAGTTGCAGCTGCGCCCGCGCGCGCTCGCCGAACTGGGCCCCTCCGGTGAGCTGCACCTCGCCCTCGCCGCCGCGTGCGCGCAGGGTCTCGATGCGCGCCGTCGCCCCGCGCATCACGAGGTGCAGTTCCCCGTCGCGCAGGTGGATGCCTTGCAGCAGGTTGCGGGCCTCCACCGCCCGGGCGCGCACCTCGCCGGTGTACTCCGGAGCGCCCAGGCGCCCGCCGAGGTCGGCGCGCAACTGCATCTGTCCGCCCAGCCGCCAGCCCGCGGGCACCCATGCGGCCCAGGCGCCGAGGTTGTCCACGTCGGCCTGCAGGCGTCCGCGCAGCGCGGCGTCGGGCGAGGGCCACCAATCCTGTGGCCCGGCCAGCACCGTCTGCTCGCCCGACAGGCGGCCCAAGTTGGCCCCGGCCATGGCCTGGGTGAAGCGCCAGCGGCCGTCGCGGGCTTGCAGGGCCAGGCGCAGCTCGGTGAGGTCGAGCCGCTCGACCAGGCCGCCGGCTTCCTCCACCCGCAGGTCGCCGCGCACGCGGGCGATCTCCAGGTCGGCCTGGAAGCTGGGCGCGCTGCGCAGCCGCAGGGAGGCCCCCAGTTCCAAGTCGCCGGTCCAGCCAAAACCGGGATGAAACTCGCGCAGCAGCGGGGCGATCGGCAGCGGATCGAGCCAGGCATGGGCCTGCAGCACGGCCGGCCGGCCGGCCTGCGCCGCCTGGTAGAGCAGCTCGTCCCAGCGCAAGGTGGCGTGTTGGCGGCCGGCGCGCAGGCGGGCCTGGCCCGCCCCGAGGCTCAGCCGCACGGGCTGGTCCGCCCGGTGCTCCCACTGCAAGGCAACGTCATCGACCTCGAGCCAGGGGCTCTGGCCGGTCTGGGCCGGGCCGAGCACGAGGCGTTGCAGCCGTCCCTGCCAGCCCTGGAAAAGGTCGGCCCCCAGGCCGCGGCCGGTGGCCACTTCGGCGCGACCGGACACCTGCAACTGCAGTTGCACCGGCCGGGTGTTTCCCGCCGCGCCTGCGCCGTCGGGGCCGCCTGGGGGGGGCGCCCAGGGCAGGGCCAGGTTCGAGCGGCCATCCACCCGCAGGTGGTGTTCGCGCAGGCTGCCGTCCAGGCGCAGCGTCGTGGTGTCGATGCGCCGGTCCCGTTGCTGCAGGCCTTCCAGGCGCAGTTCGAGCTGCTGGGCCGCCTCAGCGGCGGCCAAACTCAAGTCCCAACGGCCTTCGGCGGCTTGCAGCCGCCAGTCGTTCCAGCGCAGGGCGCGGCCCTGGAGCTGCCCGTCCAGGCGCTGCGGCTGGGCGGCCGCGCCCCAGCGCACGCGGGTGTCCAGGCGCACGGCCCCCTCCAGCCGGACCTCTGGTCGCCAGACTTGCAGCACCGGCGCCAGGCGCTCCAACGCCGGAGCATCCAGGCTCAGGGCCAGCGCCTCGCCGGCCTCGCCCGGCCGGCCGCCGGGCAGGCTCCCCAGCCAGTCCAGGCGGTTGCCGGCCAGCAGCAACCGACCTTCGGTGCGGGCCGGCGAGCCGGTGCGCTCGGCCTGCCATCGCAGTTCTCCCTGCAGCGGCTGGCCGGCCAGCAGGCTGTCGTGCAGGCGGGCTTCGGCGCGGCCCTGCCAGCGCCCCACCCAGGCCAGCACCGTCTCGCCCTTGGCCTGTGGCGGCAGCGTCAAGCGGGCCTGCGCCTGGCCGGACAGCCGGTGCTCCCGGGCCGCCCCCGACGCGCCGGCCAGGCCGGGCCACCAGGTCAGCGGATCGATGTCCTGCCAACTTGCCTGCAAGCGGGCCTGCGCCGCCCGCCCGGGCGGGGAGTCGAACTCGGCTTGCAGCTCGGCCCGGGCGACGCCGGCGCGCGCCGTGAACTCGCGCACCAGGCCGCGCCGGCCGGCAAACTCGCCGTTCAGTGACAGCGCCACGGGCACGCGCGCCCCGCGCGCGCCGGGCAGGTGGCCTTCGAGCCGGGCGCGGACCTCCACCGGCTGACCCGAGCCGCCCGAGGCCAGTTCGACCGGGCCGGACAGGCGCATCGCCGGCAGCCGGGCGTCCACGGCGGCCGGTTCGAGCTGCGTTGCTTGCAGACGGCCCCGCCAGCCCGACGGCGCCCATCGGCCCTCGCCCCGCACCCGGCCGGCCTCGCGAGTGGTGTTGCCCAGCACCGCCTCGAAATGCTCCACGGCGACACCCTCTTGCGGTGTCAGGCCCGTGCTGCGCGCCTGCAGGACCAGGCTGCGCAGCGGCAGGTGAGCGGCGTCCCAGCGGTCGGCCCGGGCATTGCGCAGCCGCACGTTCACCACGCCGTCCGCGGCCCCGGCCCGCGCCATGCCGAGCTGCGCCTGCACCTGGCCGCTCAGGGCTGTGCGCGGGGCCGCGCTGGACAGCGCGGCCAGGTCCAGGGCTTCGAACTGGGCCTCCAGGCGGTCCAGCGGCAGGCGGGCAAAGGGGGTGAGCGTCGCCTGGGCCTGGAGCGACTGCCCGGCCGCCGAGAGCGAGGCGTTCACCGGCAGCCGTGCCAACGGACCCTCGGCCTCGACGCGGGCGCGCCAGGTGCCGGCCACCGTCGGCCCTTCGGGCAGATCTCCGGCCAGGTCCAGCACGACGCGCGCATCCAGCGGCGCTGCGGCGCCCACTTCGGCATGGCCCTGCAGGGTCAGGCGGTCCCAGCGCAGGCTCAGGGCCTCGAGGCGGTGCGTCCGGCCGCCATCGGCGCCCAGCTCGAGGGTGGCCGCCAGGTCGCGCACCGCGGGCATGGCCCCGCCGAAGGACAGCTCGCCGATGCGCAAGGCCTGCAGGGCCAGGTGCAGGGGCGATCCGAGGTCCGAGGGCGGCGATGCCGGCTCACGGCGTTCGCCCGGGGGCAGGCGCAGGCTCAGGCGCTCCATCTCCAGTCGCGCCACATGCAGGCTCAGCCAGTGCCCGGGCGCCGCGGCGGTCCAGCTCAGGCCCCGCCAGGCCAGGCCGTCGATTGTCACGCCGTCGTCCGGCCGGCCGGGGCCGGACAGGTCCAGGTGCACCCGGCGTGCCGAGAAGTCGCCCAGCAGCGGGCCCTGCGGCTCCACCACCGTCAGGCGGGGCACTGCGCGCAGCAGCCAGGCCGTGCCGGCCGGCGTGGTCAGCGCCGCCACCACCGCCCCCACGAGGGCCGCCACGGCCAACAAGGGCAGGGCAACGACCAGCAGCCACGACAGCCGGCCCGGCCCGCGGCGCGCAGGCGCTTGCGGGGGCGGGGGGGCGGGCGGGGCCGGGGTCGGGTCCATGCGTCAATAGGCGATGCCCACACTGAGATGCAGGCGCCAGCGGTTCGTTTCCTCGCCGTAGGCCGCATCCACCTTCAGCGGGCCCACCGGGCTGCGCCAGCGCAGGCCCAGGCCGTAACCCACCTTGGCGTGGAAGGCTGTCCAGTCGTTGGTGGCATCGCCGGCGTCGATGAAGGCGGCCCACCACCATGGGCGCAGGCTGCGCGCACCGAGCGGGCGGGCCAGCTCCAGGCTGGCCGTGGCCAGCACCTTGCCTCCCACCGTCGTGCCGCCTTGCTGCGGGCCGATCGAGCGATAGGCGTAGCCGCGCACCGACTCGTCCCCGCCCGCGCGAAACAGCAGGGTGTCGGGCACGTCCACGTTGTTGGGGGTGAAGACCTCGCCGCCTTCGACGCGGGCACTGGCATACCAGCCGCCCAGCGGCAGGTAGCCGCTTAGGCGCCCGTAGACCCGACTGAACGGGCCGTCGCCGGCATCGCTGCGCGCGTGGCCGGCGCCCACCTGGGCCGAGGCGGCGATGCCGCGTGTGGGCAGCAGCACGTTGTCGACGTTGCGCCAGACCCATTCGTAGTTGGCCGTGAGGGCGCTGGCGCGCTGGCGGCCGAGGTCGGTGGTGACGATGGCGGTGGTGTATTCACCGTAGTACAGGCGGTCGATGCGCTCGGTGTCCTGGGTGCGGCCCGCGCGCAAGCGGTAGCTGTCCGTGGGGGCCGAGCTGGCGCTCCTGAAGCGCTCGCCGGCGAAGGCCAGCAGGTTGCGGTACTGGTCGGCCTTCGGATGGGAGGTCAGCTCGGACTTCAGCGAGCTCTGGTCGCGGCCGAGCTCCAGCTTGTGCTTGGCCACCCAGTTCAGCCCGAAGGGCCGCCGGTGCAGGTGCTCGATCGTCCCGCGCGCGCGCGCCACGTCGCTGTAGCCGATGCCCAGCGTCAGGTCCTGCAGCGGCGCTTCGCGCACGGCGATCGTCACCGGGGCGGCCTGCGCCCTGGCCGGGTCGGGGTCGACCAACACCGAGGCGGATTCGAACAGCCCGCTGCGCTGCAGGCGCTCTTGCAGGTCGAGCACCTGCTTTTCGGTGTAGCGGTCGCCCGGCCGGAAAGTGAGCTGGTGGCTCACCGCCTCCTCGCGCTGGTTCGACAGCCCCTCGATGCGCACGGGCCCGAAGCGAAACAGCGGCCCGCTGTCGGCCACCGCGAACAGGCGCACCGCGTTGCGTGGCGCATCCACCTCGGCCGCCGTGCCGGCCCAGGTGGCCGCCGGGTAGCCGTCGCTGCGCAGCCGGCCCAGCAATTCGGTTTTTTCGGCCGACCACCAGTCTTGCGAGAACGGTCGGCCCTCGCGCAGCCGCCAGCCGGCCTGGATCTCCTGCAGCAAGGCCTGGTCGCGCGCACTGCCGGCGTCGGCTTGCTCGACGATCTCGCCCTGCACCTCGATGGTCGCCCGGCTCACGCGAGTGCGCTCGCCCGGGTCCACCTCGATGCGGATCAGGGGCGGTTCACCCTCCTCGCGGGTGATGCGGATCGTCGGGTTGAAGTAGCCGCGCGTTTCCAGCAGCGAGCGTGCCTGCGCCGGCGTGGCAGCGATCAGGCGTCGCACTTCGGCCTCGGTGGCCTCGGCCAGTGCCGGGTCGGTGCGAAAGCGCGCCAGGTCGAGGTAGGTGCCCAGCAGCTCGTCCAGATCGTCCCCAGCGCTGATGCGCAGCAGGTAGGGCACGCGCGTGGCTGCCGTGTCGGCGCGCGGCGCGGCGGCATCGTCGGCCCGCGCCGGCGCGGGAGGCAGCGCCGCCAGGGCCAGCCAGGGCAGGAGGGACAGGACGGTTCCGAGGCGCTGCGCCGCGGTCATTTGCTCAGCAAACGCATGGCCCCTTCCAGCCCGGACAGCGTGAGCGGGAACATGCGCTGGTTCATGAGCTGCTGGATGATCGCGATCGACTGGCGATAAGCCCACACACCCTGCGGCTCGGGATTGATCCAGACGTACTTGGGGAAGGCATGGGTGAGACGCTGCAGCCATTCGGCCCCAGGCTCCTCGTTGTTGTATTCCACACTGCCGCCCGGCTGAAGGATCTCGTACGGGCTCATCGTGGCGTCGCCCACGAAGATGAGCTTGTAGTCCTTGTTGTACTTGCGGATCACATCCCACGTCGGGAACTTCTCGCTGTAGCGGCGGCGGTTGTTCTTCCACATGTAGTCGTAGACGCAGTTGTGGAAGTAATAGAACTCCAGGTGCTTGAACTCAGACTTGGCCGCGCTGAAAAGTTCCTCGACACGGTGGATGTGCTCGTCCATCGTCCCGCCCACGTCCATCAGCAGCAGCACCTTCACCTGGTTGTGGCGTTCGGGCACCATCTTCAGGTCCAGCCAGCCGGCATTGGCCGCGGTGGAGCGGATGGTGTCGTCCAAGTCGAGCTCCAGCTCCGAGCCTTCGCGGGCGAAGCGGCGCAGCCGACGCAGCGCGACCTTGATGTTGCGTGTGCCCAGCTCCAGCGTGTCGTCGTAGTCCTTGTACTGGCGCTGGTCCCACACCTTCACCGCGCTCTTGTTGCGGCCCTTGTCCTGGCCGATGCGGATGCCTTCGGGGTTGTAGCCATAGGCACCGTAGGGCGAGGTGCCGCCGGTGCCGATGAAGCGGTTGCCGCCCTCGTGGCGCTCCTTCTGCTTCTCGAAGAGCTCGCGCAGGCGCTTCATCAGCTCGTCCCAGCCGAGCTTCTCGATCCGAGCCTTCTCCTCGGGCGACAGCTCCAGCTCCAGGCGCTTTTGCAACCATTCGAGCGGGATCTCCTTCGAGAAATCGGTGAGCAGTTCCACGCCCTTGAAATAGGCGCCAAAGGCCCGGTCGAACTTGTCGAAATGGGCCTCGTCCTTCACCAGGGCCGTGCGCGCCAGGTAGTAGAACTTGTCCACCGTGGGGCCGCCGTCGTCGTCGATCACGCCGCCCTGGATCGCTTCGAGCAGCATCAGGAATTCCTTGATCGACACCGGCAGCTTGGCGGCGCGCAGGGTGAAGAAGAAGTCGATCAGCATGAAATGCCTCGCAGGCGTGGCAGGTTCAACGCGGCCGTTCGAGTTGCCACTGCAGATGCGTGCGCACCGTCGGCCATTCGGGAGCCGTGATGCTGTAGACGCAGGTGTCTCGCAGGCTGCCGTCCGGGGTGCGCTGGTGATGGCGCAAGATCCCGTCGAGCTTGGCGCCCAGGCGCTCGATGCTGCGTCGGCTGGCTTGGTTGAGGAAGTGAGTGCGCAACTCGACCGCGATGCACTGCAGCGTCTCGAACGCGTGGGTGAGCAGCAGCAGCTTGGCTTCGGTATTCAAGGCGGTGCGCTGCACGCGCCGCGCATACCAGGTGGCGCCGATCTCCACCCGGCGGTGCACGTCGTCGATGTGCAGGTAGTTGGTCATGCCTGCCAGCCGGCCCGTTGCGCGCTCACGCACGGCAAAAGGCAGCCAGGCACCGGACTCGCGCAGCGTCAGGCGCCGCTCGATCTCGCCTGCCATCTGCTCGGGGGACGGGATGGTCGTGTACCACAGCTTCCACAGCTCGCCGTCACGCACGGCATCGGCCAGGCCGTCTGCATGTTCGGGCGCCAGGGGCTCGAGCACCACGTGGGTGCCGGTGAGCGTGACGGGCTGGGCGAGGGAGGGCATGATCTCAGCGGTGGTGCCGCTGCATGAAGACCAGCTTCTCGAACAGCGAGAGGTCCTGCTCGTTCTTCAGCAAGGCGCCCACCAGCGGCGGGATGGCAACCTTGTCGTCCTTGCTCTGCAGCGCTTCGGCAGGTATGTCCTCGGCCACCAGCAGCTTGAGCCAGTCCAGCAGTTCGGACGTGCTGGGTTTCTTCTTCAGTCCCGGCAAGTTGCGCACATCGTAGAAGTTCTTCAGCGCGGCCGACAGCAGTTCCTTCTTCAGCCCGGGAAAGTGCACTTCGACGATGTTCTTCATCGTGTCCGCGTCCGGGAACTTGATGTAATGGAAGAAGCAGCGGCGCAGGAAGGCGTCGGGCAGCTCCTTCTCGTTGTTCGAGGTGATGAACACCAGCGGCCGGTGCTTGGCGCGGATCATCTGCCGCGTCTCGTACACATAGAACTCCATGCGGTCGAGTTCGCGCAGCAGGTCGTTGGGGAATTCGATGTCGGCCTTGTCGATCTCGTCGATCAGCAGGGCCACCGGCTGCTCGGCCTCGAAGGCCTGCCACAGCACACCCTTGACGATGTAGTTGTGGATGTCCTTCACCCGCTCGTCGCCGAGTTGGCTGTCGCGCAGGCGGCTCACGGCGTCGTACTCGTACAAGCCCTGCTGGGCCTTGGTGGTCGACTTGATGTGCCATTGCAGCAGGGGCATGCCCAGCGAACGGGCCACTTCCTCGGCCAGCATGGTCTTGCCGGTGCCCGGCTCGCCCTTGACCAGCAGCGGGCGCTTCAGGGTGATGGCGGCATTGACCGCCAGGCGCAGATCGTCGGTGGCGACGTAGGTCTCGGAGCCGTGGAACTTCATGGAAGATGTGCCGGATCAAGCGTGGATGAGGGCAAAAGCAGTATAAGCGGGCTGGCTATAATCGTCGGTTGATCCCAAACACCGACGATTCACCGCGCCCACATGAAGAAAGTCAAATCCACGATGATCGCGCTGGCCGCAGCGGCTGGCTTGAGCGCCTTCTTTGCGGGCGCGGCCGTTGCCCAGGACGTCAAGGCGGGCGAAGCCAAGGTGGCCATGTGCATTGGTTGCCATGGCATCCCCGGCTATCAGGCCAGCTTCCCCGAGATCCACAAGGTGCCGATGATCTCCGGCCAGAACGCCAAGTTCATCGTGGCCGCGCTTCAGGCCTACAAGAAGGGTGAGCGCAAGCACCCGACGATGCGCGGCATCGCCGAAACGCTGTCCGAGCAGGACATGGCCGATATCGCCGCTTTCTATGAGCAGCAGGTGCCGCCGGCCAATGTGCCTGAGACCCCGGCCCGCCAGCCCCGCGCCGAAGTGGCCGCCCTGCTCGAAAAGGGCGGTTGCGTGGCCTGCCACGGCGCCAACTTCAACAAGCCCATCGACGGCAGTTATCCCAAGATTGCCGGCCAGCACGCCGACTATCTCTACGTGGCGCTGAAGTCCTACAAGATCGAGGGCAATCCGATCATCGGCCGTGGCAACGCCATCATGGCCGGCCAGGTCAAGCAGTTCACCGACGCCGAGCTCAAGGCCATGGCCCAGTACATCGCCTCGCTGCCTGGCGACCTGCGCGTGGTGCCTCAGTCTCGCTTCCGCCTGGGTTCTGCGCGCTGATCGCGCCAACCAGACAAGAAAGCCGCTGAATCCCAGCGGCTTTTTTGTTGTTCAGGAGTTTTGCTCCACGTGTCCACGTAACCACCCGCAACCTGCGGCAACTCTTTGTAAAACCCGCGATTGCTGGCTTCCCAAGGCGGCGGGGCCTTGTCCATACTGCGCCGCGCTCTGAGACCGAGCGTTCCATCGTCGAGCGGGCGC